>NZ_CP009430.1:0-300000 GCF_001314325.1 Sphingopyxis macrogoltabida | reverse complement strand
TCGAGTTCATCAGCGGCTTGCCGAACTCGGTCGTCGCCGCATAGGCATGATCGATATGGATCGCCGCCGGATTATAGGTGAGCGAGCTGAACAATATATTGTCCATGTCGGTCACCGTGCGGCGGATCTCGTGATCGAAAGCCTGGCCCACGCTGAACTGCTCGAAATAAAGTCCCGCCATCTATTCTCTCCCTAGTCGAGGCGGCCGAGGATCGAGACCGCCGCGACGCTGTTGAACGGCGCGCCGCCAAGATTGTGCGTCAGCCCGAAATCGACCTGCGAAAGCTGCCGGTCGCCGGCGCGTCCGCGAAGCTGGTTATAGACCTCATAAGCCATACGCAGGCCCGACGCGCCGACCGGATGGCCGAAACATTTGAGGCCGCCATCGGTCTGGCACGGGATCGCGCCGCCGCGATCATATTTGCCGTCGAGAATGTCGAACACCGCGCGGCCCGAATCCGAGAGGCCGAGATCTTCCATCGTCACCAGCTCGGTCACCGAGAAACAGTCATGGACCTCGGTCAGCGAAATCTCGGCGCGCGGATCGGCGATGCCAGCCTCGGCATAGGCGCGCTTGGCGGCGACCTGGGTGTTGCGCACCGAGGCACCGTCCCATTCGCCATACCCCATCTCCCAGCCGTTGCTCGCCGAGAGCTGGATCGCTTTCACCGTGACCGGATTGTCGATACCGAGGCTTTTGGCGATCTCGGGGGTCGTCACGATCGCGCAGGCCGCACCGTCGGAGACGCCGCAGCAGTCGAACAGCCCGAGCGGATCGGCGATCATCGGAGCTTTCAGGATCGTCTCCATCTCGACCGCTTTTCTGAGATGCGCCTTGCCATGAAGTGCGCCATTCTGGTGGCTCTTCCAGCTCACATGCCCCATCGCACGCTTGAGATCGCCGCCGTCGAGGCCGTGTGCGGCGCTATAGGCGCCGGCGAGCTGCGCGAAGGTACCCGGCGCCGAACCATAAGGCATCCACAAATCGTTCGCGAGGCCCTTGGTCCGGAGCGGCAAGCCGCCATAGCCCGTGTCCTTCAATTTCTCGACGCCGAGCGCGAGCCCGAAGTCGATCGCGCCCGAGGCGACGGCATAGACCGCGGCGCGCAGCGCCTCGGTGCCCGTCGCGCACATATTCTCGACCCGGCTCACCGGGATGGTCTGAAGCCGGAGCGCATGAGCGAGGGGGAGGGCGCTGTTGCCGACATTGATGTCGTCGAGCGCATTGCCCATCCACGCCGCCTCGATCTGGCTGCGGTCGATGCCGGCGTCGCCGATCGCTTCTTCGAACGCCTCGATCATCAGATCGTCGGCGCCGCGGTCCCAGCGTTCGCCGAAGACCGAGCAGCCCATACCGATGATCGCGACCCTGTCCTTGATACCCGTCGCCATCGCTCAGGCCTCCATCTGCGGCCGCTGGGCGGGCGCACCTTTCCAGAAATAGGTCCGCATGCCGCGCTTTTTGTCGATTGACTTGATCCGCAGGCGCATGCCGAGCGCGTCGCCGACCGCAAAGCCGGCGCCGCTAGCGTCGGTGAGCTCCATCAGGATGCGCGCGCCATTGTCGAACTGCACGAGCCCGAACCAGAAGGGTGGGTCGGGCGTGTAGTTCAGGCGGTCGGCGGTGACCGACGCGACCTTCGCCGGCAGATCGGCCAGCCGCACATCCTCGAGCGCCTCGCGTCCCGTGGCGCCGGGACGCACGGGGATAGGGGTCTTGGGGAACTGGACATTGCCCTGCTCGTCGCGGCCCCCGATGAAGCCGAGCGTGTCGCGGCCATAGCGCTCGACCACAGTCGCCTGCGCCTTTTGTTCGAATTCGGAGCGGACCCCGAAATCGAGATCGACGCCGCCGCTGAGCGAGAGGAAGCGGACATAGTCGGTCAACGCCTCGCCCGCGCCGAGCGCCGCCCGGACCGAGCTCGCGCCGGGCACTTTGGCATCGACGCGGAAAATCAGCGCGTCGCAGCCGCTGCCAAAGCCCGCGAGCAGGACATGGTCGCCCGGACGCGCGGCGTCGAACGCGAGGCCGAGCGCGAACAGCGCATGCGCGGCGCCAAGATCGCCCGCCTGCTCGGCGAGGGTGGCGGCAAGGTTTGGCGCGGTGATGCCGGTGCGGCGCGCGATATCTTTCCACATGCCTGAGAGCGGCTCGTGGACCGCCGCCCATTTCACATCGCCGGCGGCGATCCCGGCCTTCGCGCAGGCATCGTTGATCGCCGGAGCGATGATCGCGCTGCTCGCAATGTCGCGCACGAAGCGCTCTTCGCTCGGATAAGCGGTTTCGTGACCGCGCGAGGCGTAGCTGTCGAGCAGGTCGTGCGCCTGCGAGGCCCAGCCGACGAGCTTCGCAGGCCCATCGCTACCCGTGCGCACCGCGCTGCCGCCGTCGCCATAGGCCAGATGCGCCGGGCTGCCGGGCTTCGCCGGACGCCGCTCGCCCGCCGCAATCACGCTGTCGTCGGCGCCGAGCAACGTGTCGAGCAGTGCCGCGACCGCGCAGCGCCGGCTCCCGGCGACATCGAGCGTGCGCGTCGTGAGCGGCAGCGCCAGCGCGTCGACGAGCAGGCTCGCATGCGCGCGGTCGATGAAGGGCGCCGAGGTCGATGCGAAGCAGATGCGCGCGGGCGCCGACTCGGTGAGCGCCCGACTCGCTTCGGCGGCGAGCGTGAAGGCATCCTCGTCCCAACCCGCGACGGCGCGATAGCCCGCCTGGCGTCCGCCGAGTCCGAAATGTTTCAGCGATCTGGCAGCCTGCGCCCGGTCCAGGCGCAGCAGCGGCAAATAGCCGCCGACAGCCACAATCGACCCCGGTTGATGGGTCACCTCTTGCTACCTCCCGCCATTGTTCAGTTGTTTCCTGCAACCATCCTTGACAGCAATTTTTGAAGTTGTAAACTGGCTTACGAAATTAGGGCGACGCCAAGTCGCTTGCCAGAAATCAAACGGGGAAGAGGTTCACCATGGACATATTCCGGTCCGACGTGCTCGCGGGCAAATCCATTCTCGTGACCGGCGGCGGATCAGGGCTAGGCCTCGAAATCTCGAAGGCGCTGGCTGCCAAAGGGGCGACGGTCCATATCTGCGGCCGCCGCGCTAACGTCCTCGAAGCCGCCGCTGCCGAGATCGCGCTGGAGAACCCCGGAAAGGTACATTGGCATACTTGTGACATCCGCGACGCCGATCAGGTCGACGCGATGGTCGAGGCGATGTGGAAGGTCGGACCGGTCACCAGCCTCCTCAACAACGCCGCCGCCAACTTCATCGCGCCGACCAAGGGGCTGAGCCCGCGCGGCTTTCGCGCCATCACCTCGACGGTGATGGACGGCAGCTTCCACGTCACGCTCGCTCTCGGCAAACGCTGGATCGACGAAGGCATCAAGGGGTCGGTGGTCAGCAACCTCGTCACCTGGGTGTGGACGGGTTCGGCCTTCGTCGTTCCCTCGGCGATGGCGAAGACCGCGCTCCACGCCATGACCATGTCGCTCGCGGTCGAATGGGGGCCTTATGGCATCCGCCTCAACGCGACCGCCCCCGGACCCTTTCCGACCGAAAGCGCCTGGGAGAAACTCAATCCGATCCCCGATGCGAAATCGTCGGCGACGAGTGAAGAGACGGTGCCGCTCCGGCGCTACGGGGCGATGCCCGAACTCCAGAACCTCATCACCTTCCTGTTCTCGGACGGGTGCGACTATCTCACCGGACAGACGATCGCGATCGACGGCGGCCAGCATCTCGCCGGCCCCGGCACCTTCGCCGACCTGACCGGCATGACCGACGCGCAGTGGCAGACCGCGCGCGAGGCGATCGAGCAATCCACGCAGCGCGACAAGGCCAATCGGGCAGGCTGAAGACCAAGAGATTAAAGGGGCCTAGGCGATGATCGAACGCAATATTTTTAGCGAAGAACATGAAATGTGGCGCGAGTCCGTCCGCAAATTTGTGGAGAAGGAAATCGTCCCGCATCATGACCGGTGGGAAAAGGAAGGCATCGTCCCGCGCGAGCTCTGGCTGAAGGCGGGCGAGGCGGGCATGCTCTGCTGCACCGTGCCCGAGGAATATGGCGGGCTCGGCCTCGACTATCTTTTCGACGCCGTCGTCTATGAAGAATTGTGGCGCGTCGGCGCGAGTGGTCCCGGCTTCCTGATCCACACCGACCTTGTCGCAACCTACATCCTCTCCTTCGGGTCCGAGGAGCAGAAGCGCCACTGGTTGCCCAAGATGGTCCGGGGCGAGGCGATCGGCTCGCTCGGCATGACCGAGCCGCACGCGGGCAGCGACCTCAAGGCCGTGCGGACGCAGGCGGTGCGCGACGGCGACGAGTTTGTGATCAACGGCCAGAAGGTCTTCATCTCGAACGGGCAGCTTTGCGACGTCATCGTGCTCGCGACCAAGACCGACAGCCAGGCCGGCGCGCACGGCGTAACCTTGTTCCTCGTCGATGCGGCGACCCCCGGATTCAACCGCGGCCAGAATCTCGAAAAGCTCGGCATGAAGGCGCAGGACACGTCCGAGCTCTTTTTCGACAATATGCGCATTCCCGAGAGCGCAATGCTTGGCGGCGAGGGGCAAGGCTTCAAGCTCATGATGACCAAGCTGCCGCAGGAACGCCTTGCGCAGGCGATCCGCTCGGCGACGGTCACCGAGGTGATGCTCGAATGGACGGTCGACTACACTGCCGAGCGCCAGGCGTTCGGCCAGTCGATCGGCGATTTCCAGAACACCCAGTTCGTGCTTGCAGATCTCAAGGCGCGCTCGGTGATGGCGCGCGTCTTCACCGACAAATGTATCGACCTTTTCATGAAGGGCGAGCTCGATCCCGTCGACGCCGCGATGGCGAAGATGGTGACGTCCGAACTGCACTGCGAGACTGCGGACAAGTGTCTCCAGCTGTTCGGCGGCTGGGGCTATATGTGGGAATATCCGATCTGCCGGGCCTATGCCGATGCGCGCATCGTCAAGATCGCGGGCGGCTCGATCGAGATCATGAAGACGATCATCGCGCGCGAGATGTTCAAGGGCAAGCTCCAGAAGAACCGGGGCTGACCGGATTATGGCACGCGGTCCAAAAGATTCCGAAACAGTTCCTTTTGAAAATCTATCAATCGGGGCTAGCGGTGGCGGTGCAAACCAACACCAAGGATCTGCTGTGACCAAAGACCTCAACACCGGACTTCGCTTCGGCTTTCTCATTCACGACGTGTCGCGCCTGCGCCGCGTCGTGGTGGACCGGGCGCTTAAGCCGCTCGGCATCACCCGCTCGCAATGGTGGGTGCTCGCCTTCCTGTCGCGCCGCGACGGCATGACCCAGACCGCGCTCGCGGCGGACCTCGACCTCACCAAGGTCGCGATCGGCGGCTTGCTCGACCGCATGGAAGCGGCAGGGTTCGTCGAACGCCGCGCCGATGCGAGCGATGGCCGCGCGCGCCGCGTCTATCTGACCCGCGCCGGCAGCAAGATGGTGATCACCATCCGCGAGAATGTGGAGCAGATCGAGCTCCAGATCCTCGAAAATGTGTCGGAGGATGCGCTGAACCAGGCCGCCGCGACACTTCTGACCATCAAGGAGACGCTCCTCGAACTCGCCGGAAGCGAGGCCGAGGCGCTGGGCTCCGATCCAGAATTCATGACTTAGCAATCAGGAGAGATATGGTGTTGGGTTTGCAGGGCAAGGTAGCGATCGTCACAGGCGGCGGTCAGGGTATCGGCAGGGCGCTTACGCTCCGCCTCGCAGCCGAGGGTTGCAAGGTCGCGATCTTCGATCTCAAGGCGGAAGCCGGCGAGGAAACCGCCGGGATCGCGGGCGAGGGGGCGGTCATCAAGACCTATGCGCTCGACGTCAGCGACCAGGACGCGGTGAACGCCGCGGTCGAGGCGGTCGAGGCCGATCTCGGCCCCATTTGGGCGCTGGTCAACAATGCCGGCTGGGACAAGCCGTCGCCGTTCCTCGCGACCGACAA
The DNA here is from genome assembly GCF_001314325.1 of Sphingopyxis macrogoltabida. Classification (NCBI taxonomy): domain Bacteria; kingdom Pseudomonadati; phylum Pseudomonadota; class Alphaproteobacteria; order Sphingomonadales; family Sphingopyxidaceae; genus Sphingopyxis; species Sphingopyxis macrogoltabida. The sequence continues at coordinate 294,040 of NZ_CP009430.1, read as the reverse complement.
GGCGCTCTGGGACAAGATCATCGCGATCAACCTCTACGGTCCGCTGTTCACCCATGCCGCGGTTGCACCGCGCATGGTCGCGCGTGGCGGCGGGCGGATCATCAATATCGCGTCGGACGCCGCGCGCGTCGGGACGAGCAACGAAGCAGTCTATTCGGCCTGCAAGGGGGGCCTGATCAGCTTTACCAAGTCGGTCGCGCGCGAGCTTGCCTCGAAGGGCGTGCTGCTCAACGTCGTCTGCCCGGGCCCGACCAACACGCCGATGATGGCGAGCGTGCTCGGCGAAGGCGAGCAGGCGGTGAAGTGGAAGGACGCGATGGTTCGCGGCATTCCGCTGAAGCGCATGGGTGAGCCCGAGGATTATGCGGGCATCGTCGCTTTCCTCGCATCCGACGATGCGGGCTTCATCACCGGCCAGACCTTCTCGGTCGCCGGTGGCATGAACATGATTTAGCGCGATGAACAACGTCGAACGCCCGGCGGTCGACGGCAATTGGGAGCGGACCTTCGTCACCAATACGGGCCCTTGGTCCATTGGCGAAATCTGGATAGATCGCGAGTCCGCCCGCTATTGCCTGTTGGTCAAGCCCGAACATTGCAATGCCACCGGCGCCATGCATGGGGGCGCGATGGCGACCTTCCTCGACGGACATGGCATGGTCGTCATTTCGCTCGAGGAAGATGGGAGCAACCACACTCCGACCATATCGCTGCATGTCGACTTCTTGGCGCCGCCGCTAGCGGGCGACTGGCTCGTCGCCCATGTCGAACTGATCAAAAAGACGCGCACCATGATCTTCACGCAGGCGATCGCCCGGGTCGGCGAGCGCGTGATGGCGCGCTCGCACGCGATTTACCGAAACAATTAGTGAAAGGATTTCACCATGAGCAGCACTCCTGAATTTGAAGACATTCTCTACGAGATTCGCGACCGCGCAGCGTGGATCATCATCAACCGCCCGAAGCTCTATAATGCGTTCCGTGCACAGACGATCGAGGAACTGATCGCGGCGTTCAAGCTTGCGTCCGATAACAAGGGCGTCTCGTCGGTCGTCCTGACGGGCGCCGGCGACAAGGCCTTCTGCACCGGCGGCGACCAGAGCGCGAAGGACGGCCAATATGACGGCCGCGGTATCGTCGGCCTGCCGATCGACGAGCTCCAGTCGATCATCCGCGACATTCCGAAGCCCGTGATCGCGCGCATCAACGGCTTCGCGATCGGCGGCGGCAATGTGTTCGCGACGCTCTGCGACCTCTCGATCATGGCCGACACCGCGAAGCTCGGCCAGGTCGGCCCCAAGGTCGGTTCGGTCGACGCGGGCTGGGGCACCGCCTTCCTCGCGCGCCATGTCGGCGACAAGAAGGCCCGCGAGATCTGGTACCTGAACCTCCAGTATAGCGGGCAGGAAGCGCTCGAGATGGGCCTCGTCAACAAGGTCGTGCCCGCCGACGAACTCGATGCCGCCGTCAACGAATGGACCGACATCATCGCGCAGCGCTCGCCGACGGCGCTGGCGCTCGCCAAGCGCAGCTTCAATGCGGACAGCGACAATATCCGCGGCATCTCCATGCTGGCGCTGAACTCGGTCAAGCTCTTCTACGACACCGAGGAATCGAAGGAAGGCATGCGCGCCTTCCAGGAGAAGCGGACGCCCGATTTCCACAAATATGTGAAATAGGGCGGACGAGCGACCGACATGGCTCCCGTTTCCTTCCTGCCCGCCGATATAGCCGACTGGTTGCCGGTCGGCGGGCGCGTGCTGGTGACGGGAGCCTCGGGCGAATCTGTGCTTCTCGCCGAGGCCGTGATGGCAGCCGGTGAGCGGCTCGGCGCGATGACCTTCACCGGCATTTTCGTGCCGGGACTCAATCGCCATAGCTATCTTGCGAGCGCTGCGGCGCGCGTCGAGACCTTCTTCGTGACCCCGCCGCTCAAGAAGGATCTGGGCGGGCGCGTCGAACAGCTGCCGCTTTGCTACAGCGACATCCGCCGCCGGCTCCGCAATATCCAGATCGACGCGCTGATCTGCATGGTAACGCCGCCCGACGACGAGGGCGTCTGCAGCTTCGGGCCCGCGGTCGATTTCGCGGCCGAATTCTGGCCGCATATCCCGGTCCGGATCGCGCACATCAATTCCGCGATGCCGCGAACGCGCGGCGACAGCGGCATCCCTTTCAGCGCGCTCACCGCCTATGTTGAGCAGTCGGCGGGGTTCGACGGCGAGCCCGATGGCAGCGCCGACCCGGTCGCTGACGCGATCGCGGGCCACGTCGCGCCTTGGATCACCGATGGCGCCACGCTTCAGACCGGGGTCGGCAAGGTGCCTGGCGCCATCTTGCGTGCGCTCACCGGGCGGCGGAACCTGCGTGTCCACAGCGGACTTGTCGGCGACGAGGTTGTCGATCTTCTCGAGGCGGGCGCGCTCGCAATGGGACAGGCGGTCACCGCGGGGGTCGCGATCGGCTCGCGCCGGCTCTACCGCGCGATCGAGGGGCCAGAATTTGCCTTTCTTCCTGCCGCGGTCACGCACGACCGCGCAATCATCGCGGGCATAGCCAATTTTGTCGCGATCAATTCGGCGCTCGAGGTCGATCTCCTCGGCCAGGCTTTTTCGGAATTCGGGCCGCGCGGGCTGATATCGGGGCCAGGCGGCGCGCCCGATTTCACGGCGGGCGCGCGGCAGGGCGGGGGGCTCCGCGTCATCGCGCTGCCGGCCGCCGCCGATGGCGGCGCGATCAGCCGGATCGGGCTGCCGGGCGCCTCGGCGGGACCGGTGACGCTCGGCCGCATGGACAGCGACATCATCGCCACCGAGTTCGGCGCTGCCGATATCCGGGGGCTTTCCTACGACGAGCGCGCCGAAGCGCTCGTCGCCATCGCCGCCCCGCAGCACCGCGAGGCGCTGACCGCCGGCTGGCGCGCCTATGCGGCGAAACTTTGAAAAGGACGAGATATGAGCAAGGTCATCATCAGCTGCGCGATCACCGGATCGATCCACACCCCTTCGATGTCACCGCATCTGCCGGTGACCGCCGAAGAAATTGCCGAAAGCGCGCTCGGCGCCGCCGAGGCGGGTGCCGCGATCGTCCATCTCCATGCGCGCAATCCCGAAGACGGGCGACCTGACCAGAGCCCCGAGGCGTTCGAGCCCTTCCTCAAGGTCATCAAGCAGTCGTCGAACGTCGTGGTGAACCTCACGACCGGCGGCTCGCCCTATATGCCGGTCGAAGAGCGCGTGCAGCCCGCAGCGGTCTGGAAGCCCGAGGTCGCGAGCCTGAACATGGGGTCGATGAACTTCGGGCTGTTCCCGATGCTGAAGCGCTACAAGGAGTTCAAGCATGAGTGGGAGCCCGCGATGCTCGAGGGCAGTCACGACCTCGTCTTTCGCAACAGCTTCAAGGACATCCGCTACGCGCTCGAGACGTTGAACGCGACCGGCGCGCGCTACGAGTTCGAATGCTACGACACGAGCCACCTCCACAATCTCCATTATTTTTGGACCGAGGGCCTCGTGCAGGCGCCGCTGTTCATCCAGACCTGCTTCGGGCTCCTTGGCGGTATCGGCCCGCATCCCGAGGAAGTGCTGCATATGAAGCGCACCGCCGACCGGCTGTTCGGTGACAATTATCGTTGGTCGGTGCTCGGTGCCGGCGCGTCGCAAATGAAGGTCGCTGCGCAGGCGGCCGCGATGGGCGGACATGTCCGCGTCGGCCTCGAGGACAATCTCTGGCTCGACAAGGGCGTCCTCGCCCCGAGCAACGCGGCGCAGGTGACGCGGGTGCGCCAGATCATCGAAGGGCTCGGCCTCGAGGCCGCGACACCCGACGAAGCGCGCGAAATCCTGGCGCTCAAGGGCGGCGACAAGGTCGGCTTCTGACGATGCGCCCGCTCGCCGACGTCCCCGCCGCCTTTCCGCCCGATCGCCTCGCGATCGTGCACGGCGCGGCGCGTTGGACCTGGGGCGATCTCGATCGCCGCTCGGCACAATGGTGCGCGTGGCTGACCTCGCGCGGTGTGACGGCCGACGATCTCGTTGCCTTCGCGCTGCCCAACGGGCCCGACTTCATCGCGCTCGCCTTCGGCACTTACCGCGCGGGCGCCACCCCGGCGCCGATATCCTGGAAGATCACGGCGCATGAGCGCACAGCGATCATCGCCGTCATGCAGCCCCGCCTCGTCGTGGGCGGGGAGGAGGGGCCTGCGCCGGGCGATCCGCAGGGCGAAGCTTCGAGGCATGTCGCGGCATCGTGGAAGGCTTGTACGAGCGGCGGCAGCACGGGCGTGCCGAAGGTCATCGTCGACGGGAGAAGCGCAGGCTTTCCCGAGGGGACCGACTTCATCGGAATTCCGGCGAACAGCTGCGTGCTGGTACCGGGGCCGCTCTATCATAACGCGCCCTTCAGCGCGGCGGTCTTCGCCCTCTGGAAGGGCTCGACGATCGTCACGATGGACAAGTTCGATGCCGTGACGGCGCTGGGGCTGATCGACGACGAGGGCGCTACATGGGCGCTGATGGTTCCGACGATGATGCACCGGATCATGGCGCTCACGCCGACGGCGCGCGCCTGTCACGACCTCTCGCGCTGGGCGATGGTGGTCCACACGGCGGCCCCGATGGCGCCCTGGCTCAAGCAGGCGTGGATCGAATGGTGCGGGCGCGATCATATCTGGGAAGTCTATGGCGCCACGGAGGGTCTGGTGCGCTGCTGGATCGGCGGGCGCGAATGGCTTGAGCGCCCGGGTTCTGTCGGGCGTCCGATCGGCGGCGGGCGCCTCCGGATCCTGCGCGACGACGGGCAGGTGTGCGAGGCGGGGGAGGAAGGCGAAGTGTTCGCCATGCCCCCCGGGGGGCCGGGCTCGACCTATCGCTATATCGGCGCCGAACGGCGGGCCACGTCCGATGGGTGGGAATCGGTCGGCGATATCGGCCGGCTCGATGCCGATGGCTATCTCTACCTTGCCGACCGGCGCACCGACCTCATCATCTCGGGCGGCGTCAACGTCTGGCCGGCCGAAGTCGAGGCGGCGATCCTCCGACACCCGGCGGTCCGCTCCTGCGCCGTCGTCGGCATTCCGCACCCCGATCTCGGTCAGGCCGTTCATGCCGTTGTCGAAGCCGATACGGGCACGCTCAGCCTCGCCGAGCTTGGCCAGTTTCTCAATCCCTGGCTTGCGCGCGAAAAGCATCCGCGCAGCCTCGAAACCCGGACCCAGCCCGTGCGCGACGACGCCGGCAAGGTCCGCAAGGGCCGGCTTGCGCCCGCCCCCTGACCGAAGGAAAGACGATGACCAATCCGCCGCCCGCCATGGAACAGTTCCGGCTGGAGTTTCAGGACAATGGCCTCGTCCATCTTGTCTTCGACGCGCCGGGACGGACGATGAACGTCTTCTCGAACGCCGCGATCCATGAGCTCAAGGCCTTTGCGGCCTGGCTCGGTACGAGCGATGTCCTCGGCGTACTTGTCCGGTCAGGCAAGGACAATGCCTTTTGCGCAGGGGCCGATCTCACCGAACTCGGCGTTGCATATGACATGATCGTCGCGGCGCCGGCGCGCGAACGCTTCACCATCGCCTTCGACCATTTCTTCCCGCTGAGCGCTGCCCTCCGCGCGCTTGAGACCGCCGGCAAGCCGGTGGCCTCGGCGATTGCCGGCCTCGCGCTCGGGGGAGGCTGCGAGCTTTCGCTCGCGACGCACTACCGTGTTCTCGTCGACAGCCCGCGTGCCGCGCTCGGGCTTCCGGAATCGCTCGTCGGTCTGCTTCCCGGCGCGGGGGGGACGCAGCGCCTCCCGCGCCTCGTCGGCGTCCAGGCCGCCCTGCCGATCCTGCTCGAGGGCGCTCGCCTCGCTGGACAGGCGGCGCTCGATGCAGGCCTTGTCCATGCGCTCGTCCCGGAGGGCGACGAAGTCGCGGCCGCCGAGGCCTGGCTTCTCTCGCGGCCGGAAGCCGCACAGCCGTGGGACAAGGAGGACTGGCTCGATCTGGGGCCGGCCTCGGTGTCGGCGCAGATCGATCCGGTGCGCGCCCGTGTAATGGCAGAGACCGAGGGCTATTATCCGGCGCCGATCGCGATCCTCGACTGTATCGAGTTCGGTCTCCCGCAATGCTTCGATGGTGCGATCCGCAGCGAAATGGCGATCTTCGCGCATCTCATTCAGCGCCCCGAACCGCGGAACATGATCCAGACGCTCTTCCTTGGGAAGACCGACTATGATCGGCACGCCCGCAAGGAGACGCTTCCGGCCTTCATTGCCGATGTCGTAGCGGCCTTGCAGCCCTTGAAAGGCCGCTTAGGTGACGTGGCTGCGCGCGAGAGCGCCGCCGAAGCCATTGCACCCTTTGCGGACGGACGCGCCGACGAGGATCTGCGGATGGCCGACTATGCGGTGGTCAGCCAGCTTGGCTATCCGGCCTATTTGGGCGGTCCGTTCGCGTCGCGCCGCGCCGCGTCGACATGACCGGTCACGTCGTCGAAATGGATATAGCGCATCAGGCTCTTGAGACGGAGAAGCGCGAAGAAGTCGACCATGTGACGAATACCGGCATGGAAGATGCGCGCGGCCTCGGCGTCGTCCATTCGTCCCTCGGTCGCATCGATGAACCGCTGCGATTCCTCGCGGGCGACCATGTCGGCGGGCTTGGCGTAGAAATCGACGACGGTCGGAGGAAACCCGTTTTCCTCGGTATAGCCCTCGGCGCGCATCAACTGCCAGATCGTGACGATGCGGCTGTCCATGATGCTGAGGGCAGGGCCTTTGGGCGTGTCGAGGATCTCGACGATCCCGAGACCCTGAAAGACCTTCGCGTCATGCTCGGCATAGGGCCAGGCCGCGGTCAGCGTTTCAAGCAGGACCTCGCCGTCCATGCCGACGCGCGCGGCGACCAGCGCCTCGAGGTTGCGGAAGGCCGCGGCATCGACCCGGCCATCGCTGTTTTGCCCGCGTAGCGCTTCCTTGATCTGGGGCAGGGTGAGACCGTCGTCGCGCTGCAGCTTGCGGACCGCAAGCACCGCCTGGACATGCGTCTCGCCATAGTCGGCGACATTGGGCGCCGGTCGCTCCGGCTCCGGGAGGAGCCCGTGCCGAAAGTAAACCCGGATCGTCTCCCGGTGGACCCCTGTCCGCTTTTCCAGATCGCGCATTTTCACGCGCCCCGAATAAGCCTTCCCTTGCGCCGAGGGCAACGCAAAAAATCGCTCATAAGTCGTCAAATGATAAAGTGCTTTATCGTAATGCGTATATATGTTACGCATTGAGTCGGAGAGAGGAGTTCCGACGATGGACTACACGCGTTATTATACCCCTGTGCTCGTGCAGATCGCCGCTTATGCGGGGTTTGCGCTAGGCGGGAACTGGGTCTTCATCGGCATCGCCTCGCTTCCGCTGCTCGGGTTGATCGATTCGGTGCTGCCCAACGATATGCGTCCGCGTGAAATGAAGCGCGGCCTGATGGCGGACTTGCCCGTTTGGCTCGCGACAATCCTCGCGGTCGGGCTCTATTTCATGGCGGCCTTCTGGGTGCGTTCTTCAGAGGCGATCACGCCCTGGCAATATGCCGGTGCGATCCTTTCGCTTGCCTGGATGAGCGTTGTCCCGCTCGTGCCCGCCTCGCACGAGCTCTATCATCAGCGCGGCAAGCTGCGCCGGTTCATCGGCACCTATTCGCAGGTCTGCTATCTCGACTGCACCCGCGAGATCGCGCATGTGACCGGTCACCACCTCGACGTCGCGACCGAACATGACGGGGACACCGCGCGCCGCGGCGTCTCGCTCTACGGCTTTACCGGCAAGGCGGTCATCCAGAGCACGCGCGACGCGTGGCGGATGGAAAGCGACAGCCTCGAGAAGCAGGGCTACGGCCGCTGGTCGATCCAGCACCGCATCTGGAAAGCGCTCCTCGCGCAGCTCGTGATGCAGAGCCTCGTCTTCCTGATCGGCGGCTGGACCGCGGTGGCTGTCGTTCTTGCCGGCATGGTCGGCGCGCGCTTCTGGGTCGAGAGCTTCAACTATTTCCAGCATTACGGGCTCACTCGGGTCCCCGGCGGCGCGATCGCGCGCCGCCATGTCTGGAATCATCTCAAGCCCCTGTCGCGCGTGATGGGCTTCGAGATCACCAACCATGCCGACCACCACACCGACAGCTTCGCCGCCTTCCACGAGCTCCGTCCTGACCGCCAGTGGATCCCGATGCCGAGCGTGTTCGTCTGTTTCTTCTCGGCTCTGATCCCGCCGCTCTGGCACAATGCCGTGATCAAGCCGGCGCTGAAGCGCTGGGACAATGAACTGGCGACGCCTGAGGAACGCGAGCTTGCGAGGGCGCAAAACCGCGCCGCCGGCTGGCCCGACTGGTTCGACGAAAAGCCTGCAGGCGCCTGGGCCGCCAGCTGATGGTCGCCCGCCACCTGCTCTATATCCTGATCGCGGTTGCCTCGGCGGCCGCGGCCTGGTTTCACGGGATCGCGTGGGTGAGGGAGGGCGGCAATCTGCTGCTCCTGCCGACCTTCTTTCTCGATGCCTATCGCAGCGGCAGCGCCGCCGCCTTTCTCACCATCGACATATTGGCGGCCTGGGCGGTCTTCATGATCTGGGTCGTGCCCGATGCGGTGCGGATCGGGCTTGGTGCGCGCAAGGGCTGGCTCTATTTCGGCCTGTCCTTCATCGGCACCTGCTTCGCCTTCCCGCTCTATCTCGTGGCGCGCGAGCGCCATCTCGCCAAGGCCGGCACCGCCGGCTGAGCTAGAGGCAGCTGGGAAGGGCGCCGCGCCGCGGCGCCTTTCCTCATGCTTCATCCCATCACATAGATCGACTTGGTGCGCTGGTAGCCGGCGAGAGCCTCGGGGCCGAACTCGCTGCCCATGCCGCTCGCCTTGATCCCGCCGAAGGGTGAGCCGAGCGACGGCATATAGCCGTTGACGCCGATCGTGCCGCTCTCGACCTGATGCGCAACCGCGATGCCGCGCGCCTGGTCTTGGCTCCACACCGAGCCGCCGAGACCGAACTGCGAGGCGTTGGCGATACGCACGGCATCGGCTTCGTCGGCGTAGCGGATGATCGACAACACCGGGCCGAAGATTTCCTCCTGGGCGATGACGGCATTCTCGCCGACATCGGCGAATACTGTCGGTTCCACGAACCAGCCGCTGTTATGTCCCTTGGGACGGCCCCCGCCGGCAACGAGCCGCGCTTCGTCGCGGCCTTTCGCGATATAGGATTCGACGCGGTCGCGATGCGCAGCCGAGGCCATCGGCCCGACATGCGTGGCGGGGTCGAGCGCATCGCCGACCGTGAAGCTCGACACCGTCTCCGCCACCGCGCCGACGATCTCGTCGTAGCGCGTATCTGGCACGAGAAGCCGCGTTCCGTTGTAACAGGCCTGCCCGTTATTGAGCATGCTTACCATCGGAATGGCAGGCAGAAAGGCGCCGAGGTCGACGTCGTCGAGGAGCAGCGCCGCGGACTTGCCGCCTAGCTCGAGCGTGACCGGCCGGAGGAGCTGGCCGCATTGCGCGGCGATCGCACGGCCGGCACCGGTCGAGCCTGTGAAGGCGACTTTGTCGATACCCGGATGCGATACGAGATAGGCGCCGACCTCGCGGTCGGCGGCGACGATATTGATGACGCCTGGGGGGACTCCTGCCGCCAGCGCGGCTTCGGCGACGAGATAGGAATCGAGCACCGTCCCGGGCGAAGGCTTGATTACCAGGGTGCAGCCGGTCAGCATCGCCGGAGCGATCTTGCTGAAGGCGAGGGTCACCGGGAAGTTCCACGGCACGACCGCTGCGACGACGCCGACCGGCGCGCGTTCGACGAGCGTTTCCTGCCCCATCTGCGAGGGGCGGCTTTCGCTAGCCGTGATGCTGTCGGCGAGACTCGCATAATATTGGAGGACGCCTGCCGGAAACTGCGCCTCGAGCATGTTGGCGAGGGTGACCGGCATACCGTTTTGGAGGCTGACGGCCTCGGCGATCGCGCTGCCGCGCTCTACGAGCTCGGCCATGAAGCGCAGCATGATGTCGGCACGCTCGGCGGGCTTGAGGCGCGGCCAGGGCGAATGGTCGAAGGCTTGGCGTGCTGCGGCGACGGCGGCATCGACGTCGGCCTCGACGCCTTCGGGCACGGTCGCGACATGCTCGCCGGTCGAGGCGTTATGGATCTTGAAGCGACGGTCGGACGCGGGCCGGACCCATTCATTGCCGATGAAAAAGTTGTTGCGATCAAGGCTCATCTCATTCTCCCGTGAATCACGCGCCGGTGCTGGCGTCTGTAAATTTGTCATAATGGATGTCGGGCAGGCCGATCCCGGCCTCGGTCAGCGCGTGGATGCCCGCATCGATCATCGGCGGCGGCCCGCACATATAGCCCTGCGCGCCGGGGCCGAGCCGTTCAAGCGCCTGCGGGACATAGTCGGTGACGAAACCGCTGCGATATTGGGGGTTCGTCTCCTCGGAGAGGACGGGCCAATAGTCAAAGCTCGCGGTCCAGGCGCTCCGGATCGCGGCGATGGCATCCGCCGCATAAAGGTCGCGCTCGCCGCGTCCCCCGAACAGCAGGATGCAGTCGCGACGCACGCGCCGATTTGCCGCGTCCTGCAAGAGGCTGATGAGGGGGGCGAGGCCCGACCCACCGGCGATGCAGATGATCGGCCCTTTGCCGTCCCGGAGCCAGAAATTGCCGTGCGGCCCATCGAGTTCGAGAGGCTCACCGGGAAGCGAGCCGCCGAAGAGGCGGTCGGTGAACTGGCCGCCCGGAACATGCCGAATGAAGAAATGGGGTTCGGTGGTTCCCCCGGCGATCGGAGCATCGGCAAAACTGTAAGAGCGATGGACCGAGCCATCGCCCCAATGAACATTGGCATATTGGCCGGCGCGATAGTTTATCGGTTTATCAACTCTGATTGCAACGCGCCTTATGTCATGGGTGAGTTCGCTCGCGTTGAAGAACGTCGCGGATTGCCGGACAGCCTGCGCGTCGGCGCTGCTTCCGATCTCGACATCGAGCACCAGATCGGACTTCGGCAGGGCCTGACAGGCCAGTATATATCCGGCCTCGAGCTCCTCGCGGCTGAGCGTGTAGCCGAAGGGCGTGATAGCCTCGACTTTACCGGAAATCAGGCGCGTTCGGCACGACCCGCAGGTGCCGACCGTGCAGTCGTGCGGATAGGCGATTCCCTCGGCGAGCGCGCGTTCAAGAATCGTGGTACCCGGAGGCACATTGAAGTGGTCACCCGACGACTCGATTTCGACGGCGCGGTCGGGTGCCTTCCCAAAAAGCTTGGATAACAGCGACATTCGGCATCTCTCTCAAAATTCGTAAAGTGGTTGACATGTTTGTGGCACAGATTATTTTGCGTATCAAGGTCACGCAATAAATTGCGGACATGATCGCACCGGAGCTCCCCATCCGAGTGCATACGGGAGAGCGCTAATGAAGAATCTTATGTCCGCGAGCGTGCTCGCTGTTGCGATCGCAAGCCTGTCGTCGCCCGCTTTCGCGCAGGAAGCGCCAGCGGAAGAAACCGGCACCACCCAGGACCAGGTCGGTCTCAGCGACATCATCGTCACCGCGACGAAGCGGTCCGAGAATCTGCAGGACGTGCCCGTCGCCGTCTCGGCAATCTCGTCCGAATCGCTTCAGAACAAGGGCGTGTTCGAGACGAGCGATCTCAACAACACGATGCCGAACTTGCAAGTGTCCTCGCCTTACGGCCAGCAGCAGCCGAACTTCTCGGTGCGCGGCGTCGGCGTCGGCACCGAGTTCAATGCCAACGCGGCATCGCCGGTCGGCGTGTATGTCGACGAAGTCTATCAGGCATTCCGCTCAAGCCACGGCCAGCAGCTTTACGATCTCAACCAGATCGAAGTCGTACGCGGCCCGCAGGGAACGCTCTACGGCCGAAACACCACGGGCGGCGCTGTGAACTTCATTACCAAGTCACCGCAGCTCGAAGGGCAGGAGGGCTATTTCACCGCCGGCTACGGCAACTACAACCGCATCAACCTCGAGGGCGCGATCGAAGTCACGCCGTCGCCCGACAAATTCGGTATCCGCCTCGCGGCCACCTATGTCGATGCCGATTCCTATATCGCGAACCGGTTGCCCGAAGGCCCGAGCACGGCGGCCGCCGGCGGCGCCTCGGGGTTGAACTTCAACACCGGCCGGAGCCCCGGCGGTACCCAGAGCTACGGCCTTCGCCTGTCGATGCGCTGGAAACCCGTCGACACGGTCGATCTCAAGCTCAAGGTCTACGCAGCCGAAGCCGAAGGCGGCACCGAGAGCCCGATTCCGACCGGTTCGTCGCGCACGAGCGATGTGATCAGTTACACCAACCCGAACTTCCTGCTCGGCGGGCTCTTCTCGGCGCTCGCGCCGGCGGGGCTCCTTCCGACGAGCTACAGCCAGTCGGGCCGCGGCCTCGGGATCAACGAAGTCGAACTCGACTCGGTCGGTGTCGCGACGTCACGGGCCCGCGGCGTGGTCTTCGACGCCCGCATCGATCTCACCGACAATTTGAAGCTCATCTCGGTGAGCGGCTATGACGACGGACTCTACTCGCAGTCGTCGACCGACTGCGACGGCACCCCGCTCCGCCTCTGCGCGATCGGCTACCGGTCGAAGTTCAGCGCGTTCAACCAGGACGTGCGCCTCGATTTCGACGGGGGTCCGTTCAAGGCGATCGTCGGAGCGTTCTACGGCAAGGACAAGGTGACGGGAGACAACACCCCCGACTTCTTCAACTTCCTGCGCGATGTGCGGGCCGCGGTCGGTCTTCCGGCGAGCTATTTCAACCCGGGCGGCGCGTTCAACGGGACCGCGCTCTCGGCAGGCTCGCTCCCGACCGGCATCTATGCGACCCAGCATTTCGTCCAGAAGCGCACGTCCTATGCGGCTTATGGCGAGGCGAGCTACGAGCTGACGCCGACCCTCAAGTTCACTGCGGGCCTGCGCTACACGAAGGACAAGAACCGCTTCCTCGACGGTGTCACCACCTATTTTGACGATACCGGCACGGCGCGCCTGATCACCGTCTCCGATTTCCAGCAGGGCGGGGCCTTCGCCCCCTATTTCCTGCAGGATGTGCGCGACGAGGCGGGCAATGTCGTCATCCCGTCCTTCCAGGGTCTGGGGATCCCGCTTCCGGGCGGTCTCAGGAACCAGGGCTCGGCGGGACGCGTCACCGGGCGCGCGATCGTCGACTGGAAGCCGGTCGAGGATGTCATGGTCTACGCCAGCTACAGCCGCGGCTACCGCTCGGGGACCTTCAACGGCCTCGCTTATGGCAGCGCCAACCAGGTCTATTTCGTCAAGCCCGAGCAGGTCGATGCGTTCGAAGGCGGGATCAAGTCGCGCTTCTGGGACAATCGCGCCCAGTTCAACATCTCGGCCTTCTACTATAAATATAAGGGGCAGCAGGGACAGGTGGTCGATGCGTCGGCAACCGCCAACCTCATCTCGCTCGACGGGACGCTGAAGGGCCTTGAGGTCGAAGCGATCGTCGAACCGGTCAACGGTTTCACGCTCAGCGCCTCCTTCGGTTTGCTGGACTCAAGCTACAAGGGCGGCGACTGCCCCGCCGATCCGTCGACGATTCCTAACTTCCCCGCGCAGCTCGGCAGCTGCGTCGTATCCTCGGGCGGGCCGGTCAGCGTCGGGGGCAATCCCTTCCCCTATGCCGCCAAGCAGTCGGCGTCCTTCGCCGCCGATTGGGACGTCATCGACGATGGCGACAACAAGTTCACGCTGCACGGCGACGTCAATTACACCGGCCAGTTCTATTTCGACTCGTTCAAGGATTACAGCCGCGGCCCGCTCCCGGCGGTGGCCTCGGGCAAGTTCGGTGACGGCAACGGCAAATATTGGGTCGCCAACGCCCGTGCCACCTATACGATGGGCAATTATTCGATCTCGGTCTGGGGCAAGAACCTGACCAACAAGCTCTACTACCCGTTCGGTATCAGCCTCGAGAATCTGTTCGGCACTGGCTACCGCGTTCGCGCCCAGCCGCGCACCTATGGTGTCGAGGCGACGCTTCGGTTCTAGGCAAAAGGGGGCATCGCGGTCCTGGCAACCTCCCGCCGGGGCCGCGATGCAGTAACCGCATATATTTCAATAAGAAAATTGGAGAGAGATGATGTTTGAGAGCAATGTCTGGGTGGAACCCGATATGGAGATCGATGTCGTCCATGACGGGCGTCACAAGCTCCCCGACGTTGCCATGGGACGCGAATCCATTCCCTATATCGTCGTGCTCCCCGAGCATCAGATCGCCTTCTTCACCTACACTTGGGTCTCGAAGGACAGCGTCGCCGGTGCCGCGCTCGCCGTCTTCGGGCCGGGCGTCGGCGGCGATCCGATCCAGCAGCGCCTCGCCGACCGTCCGGTTTCTCCAGACATGGGCTTCGACGACTGGCAGATCGAAGGCTTCGAGATGCAGCAGGATCTCCAGTTCGGCGCCGCGCATGTTCGCTGGGAAACCCCCGAGGCCACGCTCGATTTCGAATTCAACGCCTTCCATCCGCCTTATGCCTATGCATCCGACCCGCGCGGTTGCCCTGCCTATTGCGCGACCGATCGCATCGAACAGGCCGGCCGCGTCAGGGGCACGCTGCGTATCGGCGAGCGCGTGATCGAGTTCGACGCCACCGGCCACCGCGACCATAGCTGGGGCACGCGCGACTGGGTGCCTTTCCAGCAATATGAATGGTTCGTCGGCCAGGTCGGCGACGAGATTTCGGTGCACTTCTGGCGCTTCAACGCGCTCGGCAAGGAAAACATCCGCGGCTATGTCTACAAGGACGGCAAGGCATCGCGCGTCGAGACCGTCGCGGTCGATGTCATCTATGACGATCAATATTGGCAGACCGGCTACACCGCCGAGGTCGTCGACGAAGCCGGCCGAACGACCAGTATCAAGACCGACGTGTTCGGTTGCTACACGCTGAAGCCCGTACCGAATTGCAGCCTCAACGAGAGCGGCGGCCGCTCCATCATCGACGGCAAGGAAGGCGTCGGCTGGATGGAGTGTTGCTGGCCCACTGATTATCTGGAGCATATCCGTGCACACGGCCCTTATTGAGCGCCCGACGATGCTGAACGATATGGAAGCCGTCCATCGGCATATTATCGGCCGTCGCAGCGCAAACCGCAGCCTGCCGCCCTATCGCGCGGCGCTCACCGACGAGATCGTCGAGATTCTCTCGACCTTCTTCGCCAAGGAGCGACCTGGGGCGGCCGTCTCCGGTGTCCGCCGCGTCGGCGGTGGCGCGTCGAAGGAGCAGTTCTTCTTTACGCTCTCAGAAGGCGGCGAAGAGGAGAAATTCCTGCTGCGCATGGACCCGCGTTCGGCGATCACCGAGACCGATCGCGAGCGCGAATTCATCCTGATCGGCGCGATGCAGGGACGTGTCCCCGTTCCCGAACCGGTGTGGATCGACAATGACGCGAAGCATTTTCCGCAATCGGCTGCGATCCTGCGCGTCGTATCGGGGGTGACCAAGCCAAGCGATGCCGGGGTAAAAGTCTCCGGCCTCGGAACATGGCTCGGGCCGGACCTCCGCGCAAAGATCAAGGACCAGTTTCTCGATCACCTCGTCGAGATTCATCGCTACGATTTCCGCGCCAATCCGCTTCCCGGGTTCGAAGTTCCCGACGCCGACCCGAAGCAGGCGGCGCGCTGGGCCTATAATTACTGGCGCGAACTTTGGGATGTCGACGAGGGCGAGGCCCGGCCGATCATGGCGCTCGCGAGCCAGTGGCTGGCCGACAATATGCCCGACACCGCCGATCTCGTGATGCTGCACGGCGACTATCGCACCGGCAATTATCTCTTCGACGAGGAAAGCGGCGAGATCACCGCGCTCCTCGACTGGGAACTGGCGCGCATCGGCGACTATCACGAGGACCTTGGATGGGTGCTGATGGAAATCTTCGGGGCGTTCGATCCCGACGGCACGTTTCGCGCCAGCGACCTGTTCGAACGCGAGGAGTTCATCGGCGAATATGAGCGCCGTTCGGGACGGTCCGTGAACCGGCGGACGCTTCATTATTATGACGTGATGTCGAGCTGGAAGTGCAATGTCATCGTTGCGGCCAACGGTCTGGCCGCGGCGCGGTCGCAGCATAATCACCAGGATGTGCTGCTGACCTTCCTCGCCGCTGCGGCGCCGATGTTCGCGAACGACCTTGTACGCCTTCTGAGCAAGGGAGCCCCGGCATGACCCCTAGCACCGACGAACGGATCGCGAGCATCATTCGCTCGCTCACCGAAGTGATCCTTCCGCACTTGCCCGCCGATGCATCGCTGGCGCAGGAGCAGGCTCAGCTCGCGATCGGCCATCTGCAGATCCTCCGCTTTCAGATCGACGGCATCCAGGATTTCGAGGCGGAAGAGCTCGCCGACGCGCGTCTGCTCGCATCCGAACTCGCCGATGCGATCGATGGAGGTCCCCGGACCGCCGCCGCTCGGAGCAGGCTCGATGCGGTTCTCGAAGGCGATATATCCGGCGTTCGGGCAGCGCTGAGCGCGATCAACAAGGCCATCGAGGATCTTGTCCAGGCGGTGTCGGCCGACGGCAGCGAAGCGGCCAAGACCAAGTTGCCGCAGCTCATTCTCGGCCACGAAGCGCGCCGTGTCGAAAAGGACCGGCGCTGGTTTCTCCCTTACGGGTTCGACACGATGGAGGCGGCGGCATGATCCGCGCCGAGGACGCCGATTTCCATTTCACGCCGGACTCGCACTGGCAATGGGTCGAGACGATAGCGCTTCCCTTCTGCATCCCCGAGGCGAACATCAACGTCATAGTCTATGTCGTCGCGCGCCCGATGCTCGGCGTGTGCATGGCGGATGTGACCATCCTCGACCGGATCAGCGACCTGTGGGAGGAGCAGGCCTATATCGACAATCAGCAGCATATGCCCTGTCCCGAGAAGCTGAGCGACTTCACGCTACCCAACGGTCTTACGGTCAAGGCGATCGACCCGATAAACCATTACCGCGTCGAATATCAGGGGATCGACGACACCTGGTTCAAGCTCGATTATCATGCGCTGCATACCGCCTACGACATCAACGACCCGGCGATCGATCCGCTGGCGGCTGATCGAAACGGACCCGCGTGGGACAGCAGCTGGTCCGGCCATTATGAAATGACGTACCGCATTACCGGCGAGCTGGTGGTACGCGGCCAATCCTATGCCGTCGATTGCGTCGAGACCGGCGACCGCAGCTGGGGGCCGCGTCCCGAACGCGAAAATGGCGCGGTGATCTGGTGGCACGTCAGCTTCGGCGAGGCGCTGACCTGCCATATGTTCGTCAAGCATGATATCGCGGCGACCAACGAGTTCGGCGCGCTGATCAGCGGCTATATACTGGAAGACGGCGAACTTTCGGGGCTCGTGCACGCGAGCGGACGCCAGGAATATAAGGGCGCGATGCCGATGGGCGGGGCGGTCAGCGTCACCGACGCGCGCGGCAAGTCGTTCGACTTCACCTATTCGACGACCAACGGCTGTTACTGGGCGCCCTATCCCTCGAACACCTACCTGCAATCGTCGCTTCGCGCCGCGCACAAGGGGCTGGTCGGCACGGGCGTGCAGCAGCTTGGCCTCAGCCGCGCCTATCTGACGCGCCACCGCGACGCCATCCGCGCCCGCTATTGATCGAGAACGGAACCCCGCCATGAAAGCCAGTGCAGCCATCGTCCGCAATGTCGGCGGTCCCTTCGTCATCGAAGACATCGAGGTCGCCGAGCCGCGCGGCGCGGAAGTCCGTGTCCGGATGGTGGGCGTCGGAATGTGCCACACCGACCTTGTCGCGCGCGACGGCTTTCCCGTGCCGCTCCCGATCGTGCTCGGGCACGAAGGCTCGGGCGTCGTCGAGGCCGTCGGTCCCGAGATCACCGATCTCGCGGCCGGCGATCATGTGGTGCTGAGCTTCGACAGCTGCGCGGCTTGCCCGACCTGCGACGAAGGTCTGCCCGCCTATTGCCACCAGTTTCTCGGCAAGAATTTTGCCGGCGTCCGCCTCGAGGACGGCAGTTCGCCGCTGAGCCAGACGGGCGCGGTGATCCACGGCAATTTCTTCGGCCAGTCCTCCTTCGGCACTTATGCGATCGCCCATCGGCGCAACACGGTGAAGGTCGACAAGGACCTGCCGCTCGAGATCCTCGGCCCGCTCGGCTGCGGCGTGATGACCGGGGCAGGGGCCGCGGTTATTTCGCTCGGCCTTCGTCCCGGCCAGTCGCTCGCAATCTTCGGCGGCGGCGCGGTCGGCCTTTCGGCGCTGCTCGGTGCCCGCGCAGTGGACGCAGGCACCGTTGTCGTCGTCGAACCCAATGCCGAGCGGCGCGCGCTCGCGCTCGAGCTCGGCGCGTCGCATGTCATCGACCCCGCCGCGACCGACGATGTGCTTGCAGCGGTCAAGGAGCTGTCGGGGGGCGGCGTCAATCTTGCCCTTGATACAACGGGTATTCCGGCCGTCGTGGCGGTCGCGGTCGAGACGACGATCGCCCATGGGACCGTCGGCCTCGTCGCGGTGCCCCCGCCCGAGGCGATGCTGCCCGCAAATATGATGAGCATGCTCGTCCGTGGCACGATCATCAAATATATCACCGAGGGCGACGCCGATCCGCAGACTTTCATTCCGCAGATGATCACCTGGTACAAGGCGGGCAAATTTCCGTTCGACCGGTTGCTCAAGACTTTCCCGTTCGACCAGATCAACGAGGCGGCAAAAGCCTCTGAAGATGGATCGGCGATCAAGCCGGTACTGACCTTCTAGGCGGGGTCAGGCGGGCCAGAGAATAAACAGTAAACAGCAAACAGGAGGAAGGCGATCTTCAATTTCCGGGATTTCGGAGGCGTGGCGACCGCCGATGGCCGCCGGGTGCGAAGCGGGCAGCTTTATCGTTCCGGCCAGCTAAGCCATGTCGACAATACGACGGCCGACGATCTAAGGACAATGAACTTCGCGCTTATTGCCGACCTCCGGCATCCCGGTGAACGCGCCCAGGCGCCTTCTTTCTGGATCGACGACCATGCGGATCGCATAATCGCGCATGGTCAGGCGACCGACCAGACCGCTCCCCATCTCAACTTCTTCCGCCCCGGCATGGCCGATATCGAAGCGATCGATCGTCGCTATCGCGATTTCTACCGCGACCTGCCGTTCAAGGCGGTTTACCAGTCGCTCTATCACACCGTGCTGAACCGTATGGCGGACGGATGCAGCCCTGTACTTATCCATTGTTCGGCGGGAAAGGACCGTACGGGCCTGTTTGCGGCGCTGACTCTCACTGTCCTCGGTGTTCCCTTCGAAGCTGTCATCGCGGACTATCTGCGGTCGACAGAGGCGCTGAGCGCCGGACCGCTGCGTGCGCGGTTGGTGGAACGCGCGGTCGAAGAGGGCGGGATTGCGCCCACCGATGACATTATGGAAGCGGTGCTCGGCGTCAAAGCTGACTATCTCGCCGCGGCTTTTGCCGAGATCGATGGGCGTTGTGGGTCGATCGATGCCTATCTCGATGCGATCGGCGTCAACGCGAAGGCGCGCGTGGCGCTTGTCCGCAATCTGGTCGTAGACAATTGAACAAGGAGAGCGACGATGGCGACGCAAGCACTGACGAAGGGAGATCTGGCGACGCTCGACGTCTCACGCGGCGAACTCTATGCCGATGACAGCTGGCGCCCGCTGTTCGCGCAGCTCCGTGCCGAGATCCCCATTCATTACTGTCCCGACAGCGTGTTCGGCCCCTATTGGTCGGTGACCCGCTACGACGATATCGTCGCGGTGGAGGCTGACCCGCAGACATTTTCTTCGTCGTTCGAACATGGCGGGATCGTCCTTTTCGATATGCAGGATACCAATGTGAAACTGGCGATGTTCATCGCCATGGACGATCCCGAACATGGCGCGCAGCGCAAGACCGTTGCGCCGGCGTTCGGTCCGTCGGAAATTGCGGGGCACGCAGTGGCGCTGCGCGAGCGTACTGCGCGTCTGCTCGACAGCTTGCCGGTGGGTGAGACATTCGACTGGGTCGAGCGGGTATCGATTGAATTGACCACCTCGATGATAGCCACGCTTTTCGACTGGCCTTGGGACGATCGCCATCGGCTGCCCGTCTGGTCCGATTGGACCGCCAAGATCGATATCGGTCCCGACCCGGTGCTCAATGCTGAACGGGAAACGCATATCTTCGAAATGGCGGCAGCGTTCAAACAATTGTTCGAAGAGCGCAAGGCGATGCCGCCGAAAGGCGATCTGCTGTCGATCATGGCCCATTCGGAAGTCATGGCGGATATGGACGAACAACGCTTCATCGGTGCGATCGCGTTGCTGCTCGTGGGGGGCAACGATACGACGCGCAATTCGATGTCGGGCTTGGTCGAACAAATGAACAAATTTCCCGACCAGTGGGAGCGTTTGAAGGCCGACCGGTCGCTGATCTCGACAGCCGCAACCGAGACCATCCGGTTGCAAACCCCGATCTGTCACATGCGGCGAACCGTGGTTCAGGACACCGAGCTTGGCGGTCAAAAGCTGAAAGCCGGCGACAAGGTCGCGCTCTGGTATAATTCAGCGAACCGCGACGAGGCGGTTTTTCCCGACGGCGACCTCTGGGATGTCGGTCGCAGCAACAGCCGCCGCCATTTGTCGTTCGGCTACGGTATCCACCGTTGTCTTGGCGCGCGCCTCGCCGAGTTGCAACTGCAGGTGCTGATCGAAGAATTGCTCGCGCGGGATATGACGGTGGAGATCGCGGGCGAGCCCGAACGCATCCCGTCCTGCTTCACGCGTGGATTTCACCATCTGCCGGTCCGGATACGAAAGGGGTAGGCCGTATGTCAGATGGCTTCAAACGCTATAAATGCCTCAATTGTGGTGATATTTACGACGAAAAGCTTGGTTGGCCCGCCGAAGGTATCGCGGCGGGAACGCGCTGGGCAGACGTCCCCGACGATTGGATTTGTCCAGAGTGCGGGTCGGAAAAACGCGACTTTGAGATGATCGACTGGGATTGAGAAATTGGATCGTGCCTCGTTTTCTCCCGACAGTTTGAGAGGAAAGCGACGACGTTTGACCGCGAGGTCGCTTGCCGGCGCGAAAGTGCGCAACGCCGGTCACTCAGAGCCCCTCTGCGTCCAACGCCTGAACCCGGACGAGTTCCGCCGCGGAAAAGTGCCGCTGGCGGAGTGACTCAAGCGCTCGCCGATAGGATGCGCTTTCCGGACTGCCGTAGGTCGAGCGCAGTCCCTGTTCCTCGCTGCGATAGACGGTCATGCGCTGACTCCACGTTTCGCGTGACCTGTCGAGCATAGCGAGGCGCTCGGCGGCGCCCGCGCCATATTCCGAGCGCCTGAGCGCGGCGATTTCGTCGGCAGCGGCGCCCGATGCGCGAAGGGCCTCGACCTTGAGGTGCAAGGCCGTCGGCGCGCTCGAGAGTTTTCGGACGCCAATTATCTCGGTCGGCAACTCCGCCTCGATCGCAGCGAGTGCGCGCTGCCGATCGTCCTTCGTCATCGACCCATTGCGGAGGATCGCCTGGCGCCGCATCTCGATGTCGGCAAGTTCTGCGTCGTCGCCATAAAAGGCCTTTGCAAGCGCGGGGCCGAGGGTTGTACTTCGCAGTGCGCGCATATCGGCAACTCTTGCACCGAGGTCCGCCGGGCCCACAGCCCCCGAGGCAAGCGTCGCGCGCGCGGCGCCCTGATACGCGATATAGCGATCGAGGACGGCCGCGATCTCGGCAACGGCGCTCTCGCCGAGCCCGCTGTTGACCGCGTGAAGGAGGATACGCCCGCGGAGCACCTCCTGGCTTTCCTCGCCCTTGGCGCTGAAGAAATATTCGAAGACACGAAGGGCATTGCTGTCGGGCACGAAATGCCCGGCGCCGTCGATCGTGAAACCGCCGTCGACGGCGGTTCCGGCCAGCGATGCCGGCAGCGGTGCATGCGCCGCCGCCGGGATTACGACAGTCGCCCGCGCGGCTCCCGCCGTGCCGGTGTCGGCGAGCAAGACGACCGAACCGCGCTCGCCATCACCGGTGCCGCTTCCCGGAACCATGCACCAGGCCGCAATGGCCGCGAGGAGCAGCGCGCTGCCGCTCACGATGACGACCGCCCTGCGATGCGGCCGGGCGTGCGCGGTTCCTCGTTTCACAGGCCCGCTAACTTCAGCCGGTTCGCGTGGTTGCGATAGAGGGTGCGCGGGTCAACCTCGAGCACCGAAGTCAGCCCGAAGAGATTATTGACCTCGTCGAGATGATTCATCCGGTAATTGTCGCGGATAACCGTGCCGAAATGGCTGGCGCATCGCTCGACCAGCCCGTCGTTCGGCTCGTCGTAGAACAGGCTGAGCGCGACCATCGCGGGGTCGCTCGGGTCATAGACATTGGTGAAGGGTGCGTCGCCCGACCAGCTATAGTTGCGGATCGGCCCCGCGCTGGTCTGGGTGACCGCCTGCCCTTGGCCGCAGGACGTCGTCGGCATGCCCGCCGGGAAGCTCGCATTGAAGGCCGCGATTCCCGCCGGCGAGAAATTCTTGAGCACCGCGGTGATGCTGATCGGGTCGGGGCTGCCGCCGAGGGAGCTCCAGACCATGCTGACGAAATTGCTGAAGGCGTTGGTGGCAGGCGTCGGAACGAGCTGGCCATTGACGTCGAAGGTGATGAGGTCCGAGCCCTTGTGCGGCGAGCCGACGGTGGTCAATGAGGCGACGAGGTCGGGGCGCACTGCGGCGACATAGCGGATGTCGAGGCCGCCCTGACTGTGCCCGATCAGGTTGAATTTGAGGCTGTTATTGCCCTTGATGGCTCGGATGTCATCGAGCTGGGCGATGAGCGACTCGCCGCGCACGACCGAGCTGTTGAACGGGCTGACCTGCGTCACATAGACTTCGGCGCCGGTCGATCGCAGATTTTCGGGGATGCCGTTCCAATAGGGGAGGACGCCGCCCAGCTCGTTAAAGCCCGCGAGCCCATGTTCGAGGACGATCGGATATTTGGTCCGCGTAAAATCGCAGTTCGTCCAGCAGATATCCCACGCCATCGCCGGCGTGGCGGCCAGCGCGGCGGCGAGCAACGCCCCCGCTTTCAAGAGCGTGCTGGTAAGCGTCTTCATAGTCCGTCTCCCGATTGTTTATCATTGTGGATCGGTCGGCGGGCGTGGCGGCGGGTCTCAGCCTTTCCCTTCGGACAGGAGCGGCTCGAGCCAGCGCCAGAGGTCGCCAACGACCTCGGCCCGGTTGGTCTCGTTCAGCATTTCGTGGCGCCCGCCCGCATAGAGGCGGCTCTCGACGGTCTTGCCCGCCGCCTCGTAGCGCTCGATCAGCGGCGTCACGCCGCCGAGAACGCAGTGGAGCGGATCCATGTCGCCCGAGAAGATATAAATGGGAAGGCTCGCCGGAATGGCCGCGAGCGCGTCCGCATCGGCGAGGCGCGGCCCCGCGGCAGCGAGCGAGGCGAAGCTCGCGTCTGTAAGGCCGAAAGCGCAGAGCGGATCGGCGAGATAGAGGTCGACCTCGGCCTCGTCGCGGCTCAGCCAGTCGAACGGGGTGCGCGCGGGTTCGAACGGCGAATTCAACGCCGCGATCAGCCCGGCGGGGTCGCCGCCCGCCGGAATATGGTCGACCGCGACCGATCCCGAGAGGATGAGACCGTCGAGCCGGTCGCCATGATCGATCGCCAGCGCCTGCGCGATCATCGAACCCATCGAGTGGCCAAGAAGGATGACGGGGCGGCCAGGCGCCGCCGCGCGGGCCCAGTCGACGAGCGCGAGAAGGTCGGCCTCGACACCCGCGAACCCGCCTTCGCCATAGTCGCCGAGCGAGGCTGCCGCGAGCGCATCCTCGCCATGCCCGCGATGGTCGATCGCCGCGACGTCGACCCCGCGGCGGATGATCGGGGCGAGCGGCGCGAGATAGCGGCCTGCATGCTCACCCATTCCGTGCGCGACGATCAACATCGCGCGCGGCGGGGCACCGACGGACCAGCGCCGCGCGAGCGGGGCATGACCACCGCGCGCGGGCAGCCGGAAAAGCTCTTCCTCGATCGCGGCTTCGCTCACCGGAACCGCGCCGTCAGCTCGACACCGAAGCGGCGCGGATAGGGCACGGTAGAGAATTTGGTGAGCGTCGAGGGATCGATCTGGATGCCCGTCGACTTGCGGTTGTCGGTGAGGTTCTTGGCATAAGCGGCGATCTCGAAGCGGCCCGATGGCTCGACGAAAGCGATGCGCGCGCCGACGTCCCAAAACGCCGGGACGCGGAAATCGGCGCTGTTCGTCGCCGAGAAATATTGCCGGGTGACGTTGGTGGCATCGAAATGGAAGCTCAGCGAGCCTTCGGCGCCGACGGGCACGCGATAGTCGGCCGCAAGGTTGAGGGTGCGGTGCGGCGCCTCGATCAACTCGTTGCCCGAAAGATCGACCCCGTTGAGCAGCAGCTCCTTATATTTGCTGTCGAGGAGGCCGAGCCCGGCGGTCAAGCTCAGGCCCTCGGCGGGGCGAAGCGCGGCCTCGATCTCGATACCCTTGATCTCGGAACGACCGGCGTTGACGAGCTGCTGCGTGCCGATGCCGACGACGTTGATGAACTGCTGATTGCGGAACTTGTAGAGGAAGGCCGAGACGTTGAAGGTCAGCATGCGATCGAACAATTGCGATTTCAGGCCGACTTCCCAGCTGTCGAGCTTTTCGGGATTGGCGACGTTGAGGTCGGCGGGGTTGGTGAGCGCCCCGCCGTTGATCGCGCTGCTGCGGTATCCGCGCGCGAACTGGCCGTAGAGCATGATGTCGTCGGCAGGCTTCAGCCGGACCCCGATGCGCCCGGTCGGTTCGCCGTCGCTGTAGCTCTTGTCGGCCTGGACCGGGATGATCGGCGCGACCTGGAAATTGGTGAGCCGGCCCTTGTCCCATGTGTAGCGAAGGCCGCCGTAGACGGCGAGGGCGGCGGACAGGTCGAAGGTGCCGTCGGCGTAGACGGCGTAGGAGCGGCGCGCCTGCTCATAGCTCTGGGTGAGCACCGGGAAGACCGGCGGGCCGCCGAACAGCAGATAGGTCGTCTCGATGTCGATATCGTCGCGCTGGTGGTAGAGGCCGACGATCGCGTTGAACGGACCGCTGCCATTGGTCGAGAGGCGGAGATCCTGGCTATATTCCTCGGTTTTCGATCCGAAATCGATGTGGAGCAGCGGCGCGATCGTGCCGTCGCCATCGACGAGGTTGAGGAAGTGGCCGCCGATATAGGAGCTGATCGAGGTCAGCGTGACACCGCCCAGATCCCTGTTCATCGTCAGGATTGCGCCGCGGCCGCGTACCTCGATCACGCCCGAGCGGTCGGTCGCGACCTGGTGGCGGGTGAGGGGCGTGCCGTCGAACGGATTGAGGCGGGGGTTGAGGCCGAAGGCATTGGTGCCGCCCGGGCCGAGGCCCTCGTTGATCGCGCCGATCGCGCGCGCGTCGTTCTGGACCGCGAAGAGCCGCAGCGTGGCATCGAACCCCGTGTCGTCCTTGTAGCCGATCGTGAGGCGACCGGCCTTGCGGTCGATGTTGGAGAGGTCGCGCCCCGCGGGGTTCACATTCTCGATATAACCGTCCGAATGGGCGACGTTGAAGGCGAAGCGCACCGAGAGCTTGTCTTCGATCAGCGGCGCCTCGCCGGCGCCCTTGATCTCGGCATAATTATA
Source organism: Sphingopyxis macrogoltabida (assembly GCF_001314325.1). NCBI lineage: Bacteria > Pseudomonadati > Pseudomonadota > Alphaproteobacteria > Sphingomonadales > Sphingopyxidaceae > Sphingopyxis > Sphingopyxis macrogoltabida. Next base: position 268,364 of record NZ_CP009430.1, on the reverse strand, counting down.
CTCGCCGTACCCGACGCTGATCTCGCCCTCGTTGCGAAAGGTCGGCGCGCGCGAGATGAAGTTGATCGCGCCCGCCGTCGTATTCTTGCCGAACAGCGTGCCCTGCGGTCCGCGCAGCACCTCGACGCGCTCGATATCGAAAATCTGGGCGCCGCCGAGAAAGGACGAGCCGACATAGACTTCGTCGTAGAAGACGCCGGTCGGCGAGATCGCGTTGAGGTTGAACTCGGGGGTCGAGATGCCGCGGATCGCGAACTTCGGCTGGCTCTCGTCGCCGAGCACCGAGACGCGAAGATTGGGGGTCTGACGGGCGATCTCGGTTCCGCTGTCGATCCCCGCGGCTTCCAGCTGTGCGCTGCCGAGGGCGGTGACCGAGACCGGCACGTCCTGGAGGCGCTGCTCGCGCTTCTGCGCCGTGACGATGATGGTGCCGTCGTCGGGTGCAGCCGCGCCGTCGCTGTCGCTGTCGCCTTGCGCCCATGCCGCGGCGGGGGTGAAAGCGGCGCTCGCGCACAAGGCCATGAGCGCGCGGCGGCGCAGTTTCCGAAATTCCATCCTGTCCTCTCCCGAACCTGCGGTCGCTGATGCGACTCGCCGTGCGCAGCCTGACGCTGCCGCGGCTATATTATGCAGTTTCTGTAAGATTCCAAGTTGGAAGTTTCAAAGTGGTAAATTGGTTTCCGGTCCAAAGGCTTCTTCGAGAAAGGCGAGTCCCGCAGCAAGCTTGGCCTGTTCCATATGGCCAACGCGCCCGGTGAGAAATTTCGTGGCCGAAGCGATCATCGTGCTTACGAACGCGCGCCCGTCGGGTGTGAGCCGCAGAAGCTTCTCGCGTCCTGATCCCGGGCTCTCGATAATCTCGATCATCTCGTGCGGTGGACTCGCGGTGTCGCGGATGATCTTGGTGACATTCGGCGGGCTCATTTCGAACCAGGAGCCGAGCGTCGCCTCGATGTCCTTGCGGGGCATCCAGCCATCACTGCCGGCCTCGGAATGAAGAAGCCAGAGGAGGGCCGCTTGCTTCCGGCCGAGCTGGCCCTGGCCCATCGCCTGCTCCATCTCCATCCCGAACCGGTAGTGGACGGGATAGAAATAGCCGAGCACACGTTCGGCAAACGCGTCCGGCCCGGCGCGCCGCGCGCGCGTACTTCCATTTTCACTCTCTTCCATTGACGCATCGTCCCCTTCGCCCGCTACCTTGCACGATGCAGCGGGGACGGCGCAAGTATGAGGTCTGATCGTTGCCTAGCTTCGCGGCTTCAGCATCGCCGCCATCGCTGCGGCGACAGCGGGGTCGCGCGCGAGGCGAACGACATGCGCTTCCTCGAGTGCGAGCTGCGCGGGCAGGTCGTTGCCGCGCGCTGCGCGGGTCAGCGCCTTGATGGCCGCGTAGGCTCCGCCGGGTCCCGCGGCAAAGGCCCGCGCGGCGGTTTCGGCGGCTGCAGGCAAGGCCTCGTCCTCGACAACCTCGTCGATCAGGCCGAGCGAATGGGCCTCGCCGGCGCCAAGAAAACGCGCGGTCATCAGCAGAGCCCCGGCTTGGCGCGGCCCGAGGGCCTGTGTCAGAAACCAGCTGACGCCCGCATCGGCGCTGAGGCCCAGCCGGGCATAGCCCGTCGAAAAGCGCGCGGACCGGCCCGCGACGACGAGGTCGGCGGCGAGCGCCAGTCCGAAGCCGGCGCCGATTGCCGTACCCTGTACAGCGGCCACGACCGGTTTGGGCAGGCGGTAGAGCCGCTCGAGCATCGCGTGAAAGCCGGTCGCCATCTCCTGCAGCTCGTCTGCGACGCGGTCGAGCTTCCCGGCAAAATGCTTGAGATCTGCCCCGGCGCAGAAATTGGCGCCCGATCCCGCGATCAGGACCGCGCGAACGTCGGGATCCTCGGCTTCGGCCACCGCGCCCATGAGGTCGGCGATGAGGCCCGGGGTGACGGCATTGCCGTTTGCCGGCCGGTCGAGACTGATCCGGAGCAATCCCGCCTCATATTCGGTGACGACGGCCTCGCTTTCGGCCTTGCTGATCATGACTGGCTTTCCTTCAGATAGGCGGCGCGGAGCGCGGTCTTGTAGAGTTTGCCGTTGGGTTGGCGTGGCAATTCGGGCGAAAGGTCGACCGAGCGGGGCACTTTGATCCGTGAAAGATGCGCGCGGCAATAGGCGATGATCGCGTCCTGGAAGGCCGCTTCGTCGTCGGGCCAGACCCCTGGCTGGATGACAGCCTTCACCTCCTGCCCGAAATCCTCGTTGGGGATGCCGAACACCGCAGCATCGTCGACCTCGGGATGCATGACGAGCAATTGCTCGATCTCGGCCGGATAGACATTGACCCCGCCGGTGATGATCATGAAATCCTTGCGATCGGCAAGATAGAGATACCCCTCCTCATCGAGCCAGCCCATGTCGCCGAGCGTCACCCAGCCGCGGTCATTATAGGCGCGCGCGGTCTTCGCCGGGTCCTTGTGATATTCCATCGCGGGTCCGTTGGCGAAATAGATATGGCCGATCTCGCGCGCCGGCAGCGCCTTGCCATCGCCGTCCAGGATATGGAGGTCGCCAAAGACCGAGCGGCCGACCGATCCCGGGCGGGCGAGGGCCTCGGCGCTATCGATCGACGTATAGCCGACCGCCTCGGACCCTGCGTAAAACTCCCAGACGATCGGGCCCCACCAGTCGATCATCTGCTGCTTGAGTTCCGGCGGGCAAGGCGCGGCCGCATGGATCGCGACGCGGTGGCTCGACAGGTCGTAGCGCGCCTTGGTCTCGTCGGGCAGCCGCGCCATGCGCTGGAGCATCGTCGGGACCCACTGGCTGTGGGTTACGCGATGGCGGTCGATGGCCGCAAGCGCGCCCTCGGCATCGAAGCCTTCCATGATGATGTTCGTGCCGCCGGCGCGGTGGACCGCCATCGAATATTTGGTAGGCGAGCCATGATAGAGCGGTGCCGGGGTCAGGTAACGCGTCGCGGCGTCGAAGCCGTAGAGCTGCGTCAGAAGCGAAGCGAGCGGGTTCGGTTCGTCGCGCTTGGCACCGCCGCGCGGCTTGATGCCTTTCGGGCGCCCCGTGGTGCCCGAAGAATAGAGCATGTCGGCGCCGACGGCGTCGGTCGGCCCGACCGCGAGTTCGGCCTCGGATTCGATCAGGGTGCGCAAGGATGGTGTTCCTCCAGCGCCCGGGCCGGTGAGAATCCAGTGCGCGACCTGCGGTAGCCCCGGTTTGATTTCGCCGATCAGACCCTCATGGGCAGGGGAGGCGATGACGATCCGCGAACCGCTGTCCTCGACCAGATAGGCCACTTCGCTCGCTGTCAGGCGCGTGCTGACGGGCGTGAAATAGAGCCCCGCATACCAGGCGCCCCATGCCACCGGGTGGTACATGATCTCGTTGTCGATCATCATGGCGAGATGATCGCCCGGCCCGAACCCGAGCCTCCGCAGCAGCCCGGCGAACTTGCGGGCGAGACTGTCGAGCTCGCCATAGGTCATCGTCTCGCCGGTCGCGGCCATGATCGTCGCGGCGCGGTCCGGCGCGCTCTGCGCTACCACTTGCGGGTTCACGACCGGGCTCCCGCGAGCGCGGAGGCGCAGTTCGATGCGGTCATATCTCTCTCCCGATTCTTGTCGATTCTCCCGCATTATGCGCGGCGCGGCAGATTATGCAAATTTTGAACACTTGCGATATTGAACAATCTTGCATAGGAGACGGCCCAACAGCAAAAGACGGATCGGGGAGAAGATTTTGGCCAGCCATGCAATCGATATGGCGCCGTGGAGCACGGCGCTGTCGCCCGAGCATCAACAGATCTTCGACGAAGCCGACCGTTTTGCCCGCTCGGAGCTGAGGCCGCTCGCGGCCCGGATGGACGATGAGGAATGGTGGCCCGACGCGATGTTTCGGTCGCTCGGCAAGCTTGGCTATTTCGGGATCAGCGTGCCTGCCGAGCTAGGCGGAACCGGCGCCGACATCTTTACCACCGGCCTCGTTGCCCAGGCTTTCGCCCGCTCGAACCACGCCTTTGCGCTCGCCTGGGTGGTCCACGAAAATCTCTGTCTCGGCAACGTCTATGCCAATGCCAGCGACGAGCAGCGTGCGCGCTTCCTGCCGAAGCTGCTCAGCGGCGAGTGGATCGGGGCGCTGGGGCTCACCGAGCCGGGTGCCGGATCCGACGCGCTCGGCTCGATGCGCACGAGCGCGCGGCGCGATGGCGACGATTATGTCCTGAACGGCGGCAAGATCTACATCACCAACGGGCCCGTCGCCGACGCGGTCCTTGTCTACGCCAAGACCGACATGGCGGCGGGTCCCAAGGGCATATCGGCCTTCGTCGTCGAAACCGACACCCCGGGGTTCAAGGTCGCGCAGAAACTGACGAAGATGGGATTTCGCGGCAGCCAGACCGCCGAGCTCGTCTTCGAAGAGTGCCGCGTTCCCGCCGCCAACCGGCTGCGCGGGGAAAATCAGGGGGTCGCGGTGGTGATGAGCGGGCTCGACCTCGAGCGCGCGATCATCTCGCCGATCATGCTCGGCATCTGCGAGCGCGCGCTGGAACTCACGATCGAACATGCCAAGACGCGCGAACAGTTCGGCCAGCCGATCGCGGGTTTCCAGATGATCCAGGCCAAGCTCGCCGACATGTTCGTCTGGATCGAGACGATGCGCAGCTTCACCTATCAGGTTCTCGCCGAATGTACGGCCATCGCGCACGGCGAGGGCGGGCGCGGACGCATCCATGCGCTCACCGCCGCGTCGGTGATGTATGCCGCGGAAACCGCCAACCGCGTTCTCAACGAGGCGGTGCAGATCCATGGCGGCACCGGCTATATCTGGGAGAGCGAGATCAACCGGCTCTTCCGTTCGATCAAGCTGATGGAGATCGGCGCCGGAACGACCGAAGTGCGCAAGCTCATCATCGCGGCCGATCTTCTCAAATGAGCGGCGTCGCGCGCACTTCGGCGACCCGGCTCGCGCGCGAGCCGCATGCGCTCGCACCCGATCTCTTCGCCGGCCGGACGGTGCTGGTCTCGGGCGGCGGGAGCGGCATCGGCATGGCGATCGCCTGGCTCTTCGGCCGGCTTGGCGCGCACGTCGCGATCTGTGGGCGCTCGGCCGAGCGGCTGGAACAGGCGGCCGCCGACATGACGGCGCACGGGATCGACCTCCTCTGGATGCCGACCGATATCCGCGACGAAGAGGCGGTCGCGCGGTTGTTCGATGCCGTCACCGGCCGTTTCGGATCGCTCGATGCTCTCGTCAACAACGCCGGCGGGCAATATCCGCAGGCCGCCGCGGACATCGTTCCCAAGGGTTGGCGCGCGGTCGTCGAAACCAACCTGACCGGCAGCTGGCTCATGATGCAGGCCGCCGCGACGCACTGGATCGGCGCGGGCCGGCCGGGGTCGATCGTCAATATCGTCGCGTCGAACGAACGCGGCATGCCCGGCATCATTCACAGCAGCGCCGCGCGCGCGGGGGTGATCAACGCGAGCAAGACGGCGGCAGTCGAATGGGCTCCCAACGCGATCCGCGTCAATTGCATCGCCCCCGGTCTCATCGAGACGCCGGGTCTCGACGTCTATCCGGACGAAGCCCGTGCCGGTTTTGCGAACGCCAATCCCCAGCGCCGGTCGGGCGACCCTTGGGAGGTCGCGCAGGCGGTGGCCTTTCTTTCAAGCCCGGCTGCGTCGTTCGTGACCGGGGCAACGCTGGTCGTCGACGGTGGCGGCGCGCTTTCGGGCGAACTTTGGACCCATCGTCCCACCCCCTATGATCGAGGAACAACGGAACAGTGAATGTGTCGGGTAAGAAGGCGCTCGTCGTGGGCGCATCGAGCGGGATCAATCTCGCGATCGCGAAACGGCTCGGCGCGCAGGGCGCGCGCCTTGTCGTCGCGAGCCGGACGCCCGAGCGCATCGCGGCGGCAGCGGAGGGGCTTCGCGCTGACGGTCTCGACGCGATCGGCATCGCGGGCGACGTGCGCGACGCAGCCGCGATGGAGGATGTCGCCGGGCAGGCGGCGCGCCACCTCGGCGGAATCGATATCGTCGTCTCGGGCGCCGCGGGGAATTTCTTCGCGTCCGCCGAGGAGATGTCCGCCAACGGCTTTCGCACCGTCGTCGAGATAGATCTCATCGGCACCTTCAACGTCTTCAAGGCCGCGTTTGCGCATCTTACGCGGCCGGGCGCCTCGCTCGTCGCCGTGTCGGCGCCGCAGGCGCAGCGCGCAATGCGCAACCAGGCGCATGCCTGCGCCGCCAAGGCGGGCGTCGATATGCTCACCAAATGCCTCGCGCTCGAATGGGGCGCTCATGGTATTCGGGTGAACGGTGTCTCGCCGGGCCCGATTGCGGATACCGAAGGGCTGGCGCGGCTGACGGGCGAGGGCGATCTCGCCGATCGCGTGCAGGCGGCGCTCGCGCTTCCCTATTTCGGCCGCGGCAGCGACGTCGGCGATGCCGTCGCCTTTTTGTGCAGCGATGCCGCGAGCTATGTGACCGGCACGATCCTCGACTGCGACGGCGGCATGCGCCTCGGCGACCTGCCCGTCCCGTCCGGCTCGCGGTGACGCCATGACCTATCCTTTCGACAGCGTGCTCGTGGCCAACCGCGGCGAGATCGCGGCGCGCATCCTGCGAACCGTGAAGGCGAAAGGGCTGCGCGCGCTCCTGGTCGCGCACGCTGTCGACGGACGGACTCCGGCCATGGCGCTGGCCGACGAGACGATGATGATCGAAGGCGACACTCCCGTCGCGGCCTTTCTCGACGGCGACGCGATCATCGCCGCGGCCAGGGCGATGGGCGCCGGCGCAATCCATCCGGGCTATGGATTTCTTTCCGAAAATGCCGCCTTCGCGCGCGCGGTCGAGGCAGCGGGGATCGTCTGGATCGGCCCAGCGCCCGAGACGATCGATCTCATGGGCGACAAGATCTCGGCCCGCCGCTTCGTTGCGGAGCGCGGCTTTCCCGTCGCGCCGTCGGTCATCGAGGAAGACGACCCCGGCAATTTTGCGGCGCATGCGCGCGCGGTCGGCGCGCCGCTCCTGATCAAGCCTTCGGCGGGCGGGGGCGGCAAGGGCATGCGCATCGTGCGCGATCTCGATACGCTCGAAGAGGAGATCGCGACCGCCCGGTCGGAAGGCGAGCGCTATTTCGGCGACGGGCGCCTGTTCATCGAGCGCTATGTCGAAAATCCCCGTCATATCGAAGTGCAGGTCCTCGGCGACGGCAAGGGCGGCGCGCTCCATCTTTTCGAGCGCGAATGCTCGCTGCAGCGCCGGTTTCAGAAAATCGTCGAGGAGGCTCCCTCGCCGGCGCTGGACGAAACCGAGCGCCAGCGCATCTGCGAGGCAGCGGCCGGCATCGCCCGCGCCTGCGACTATCGCGGCGCGGGGACGGTCGAGTTCATCTATGGCGGCGGCGGCGAATTCTATTTTCTCGAGATGAACACCCGGCTCCAGGTCGAGCATCCGGTCACCGAGATGATCACCGGCGTCGATCTCGTCGAACAGCAGCTCGCGATCGCCGCCGGTGCTCCGCTGCCGGTGGGGCAGGATGGTCTCTTGCGTGAAGGCCATGCGATCGAAGTGCGTATCTATGCCGAGGACCCGGCGGCGGGGTTCACGCCGACCACGGGACCGGTGCTTCGCCTTGTGCCGCCCGCCGGCGCCCGCTTCGATGCCGGCTTGGTCGAAGGCGAACGGGTGCATGCCGCCTTCGACCCGATGATCGCAAAACTCATCGTCCATGGCGCCGATCGCGCGGCAGCGCTCGCCGCGATGGACAGCGCGCTCGCGCGCCTCACCCTCCTCGGGGTGACCACCAACATCAACTATCTCCGCCGCCTGCTCGCCGATCCCGATGTCGCGGCGGGACGCATGCATACCGGGCTCATCGCGGAGAAAGCCGGGCTGGCTGCCGAACCGCCGCCGAGCGCCGAGACGCTGGACGCGCTTTGCGCGCTCGCGGCGCTTGCCGTTCCCGACGTCGCGGCAGCGCTCGAGGCGGTGCCGGAGATGCACGCTGCGATGGGGAGGTGGCGGAACTGATGCAGGGATATTTGCGCATCGGCGACATGGTCGCCCCGCTTTCGCTGTCGAAGGGGCCGAGGCTGGCCGATGGCCGTCTCGTTTCGCTGGGGGCGGACGGGCTCAACGTTGGCGGCGATCGCTGGCCCGTCGCCTATGCGCGCGACGGTGACCGGCTTTGGGTCCATCTCGGCGGCCAAATCCATGAGCTTGTCTGGGTCGACCCCGTCGCCTTTCATGAAGCGGCTGGCGCTGCAGGCGCCAACAATATCGTGGCGGCGCCCATGCCGGGCCTCGTTGTGCGTCTTGTCGCATCCGAGGGGCAGGAGGTTTGCGAGGGGGATCCCTTGCTCGTGATCGAAAGCATGAAACTCGAGACGACCCTCCGTGCCCCGGCGGACGGTGCGCTCGCGCTCCATGTCGCGGCCGGACAGGGGTTCGATCGCGGCGCGCCGCTCGCCACCATCACGCCGAAGGACTGACATATGCGGCGCATCATCAGCAGGATTTCGACGGCCTCGGCCGACTTTGCGGCCAATGTCGCGCACCACCGCGCCATTGCGGCCGACCTCGCCGAACGGCAGCGCAGCGCCCGCGAGGACCGGCCGGAACGCGATCGCGAGCGGCTCGCGCGGCAGGGGAAGATGGGGCTTCGCGAGCGGCTTGCGGCGCTGCTCGACCCCGGCACGTCCTTCCTCGAGCTCTCCACCCTGGCGGCAGGCCGCGCTTATGGCGGCGAGGTGCCGGGCGCAGGCCAGCTGACCGGGATCGGCATCGTCGGCGGCCGCGAGGTGATGATCCGTGCCGACGATCCCGCGGTGAAGGGCGGCGCCTGGTATCCGCACTCGGTGAAGAAGATCGTCCGCGCGCTCGACATCGCGATCGAGAACCGGCTTCCCGTCGTCCATCTGTGCGACAGCGCGGGCGGGTTCCTGCCGCTCCAGGCCGATTTCTTCCCCGACCGCTATCATGCCGGACGCATCTTCCGGAACCAGTCGATCCTCTCGAAGCTCGCGGTGCCGCAAGTCGCCATCGTGATGGGGCATTGCACGGCGGGCGGCGCCTATATCCCCGCGCTCAGCGATTATTCGGTGATCGTGCGCGGCACCGGCGCGGTCTTCCTCGGCGGGCCGCCGCTCGTCAAGGCGGCGACCGGCGAGGTGGTGAGCGTCGACGAGCTCGGCGGCGCCGACATGCACACCAGCGTCTCGGGGGTCGCCGATTATCCCGCGGCGTCCGAAGCCCATGCGATCGCGCTCGCGCGCGAGGTCCTCGCCTCGCTCGCGCCGCGGCCGAAGACGCGGATCGACGAAGCGGCCGCCGAGCCCCCGGCCTATGACCCCGAGGAGCTCTACGGTATCCTGCCGCGCGACCCGCGCACCCAGTTCGACATGCGCGAGGTGATCGCGCGGATCGCCGACGGCAGCCGCTTCCATGAATATCAGCCCGCCTTCGGCACGACGCTCGTCTGCGGCTTCGCGCGCATCTGGGGCTATAAGGTCGGCATCCTCGCCAACAATGGCGTGCTCTTCTCCGAAAGCGCGCTCAAGGGAACGCACTTCATCCAGCTATGCGACAAGGACCGCACGCCGCTGCTTTTCCTCCAGAATATCACCGGCTTCATGGTCGGGCGCGATTATGAGCGCGGGGGCATCACCAAGGATGGCGCGAAGATGATCATGGCGGTCTCGGGCGCGAGCGTGCCCAAGTTCACCGTCAACGCCAATGCGAGCTATGGTGCGGGCACCTATGGCATGGCGGGGCGCGCCTTCGACAGCCGCTTTCTCTTCTCCTGGCCGCATGCACAGGTCGGGGTGATGGGCGCCGAGCAGGCGGCCAATGTGCTGACCGAAGTGAAGATGCGCCAACTCGCGCGCGAGGAGCGAACGCTCGGCGAGGCCGAGGCCGCCGGGATCCGTGATCCGATCCTTGCCGAATATGCCGACAAGGCGAGCGCCTGGCACGCAACGTCCGAACTTTGGGACGATGGCATTCTCGATCCGGTCGCGACGCGCAATGCGCTCGGGATCGCGATATCGGCTTCGCTCAACGCGCCGATCGAGGACCCGGCGCACTATGGCGTGTTCCGGATGTGATCAGCTTGCGCCGCTCTCCGATGCCTCGGGGTCGGTGCTGAGCGGCTGGAAGGCCAGCTTGAAGAACTGGATGCCGCGATCGAGTTGCTGCTGGTCGACATGTTCGAGGTGGCGGCCGAGATAGTCGAGCGACTGGCGGATCGATTCGCCGATGAAGGCGCGGCCCTTCGGAGTCAGGCACACGAGCTTCTCGCGGCCAGAGGTCGGATTCTCGATCTGTTTCACAAGCTCGAGCGGGGGGCGAGTGAGCTCGCGCAGCAGGTTCGAAACGCTCGAATTGCTGATTTCGAACCAGGCCGACAGCCGCTCCTCGATGAGCTTGCGGCGGAGCCAGCCGTCCTTGTCGCCGCGCGAATGGATGAGCCAGAGGATCGTGCCCTGCTTCCGCGAAATGCGGCCCTGGCCCATGACCGTTTCGACATCGATCCCGATCCTATAGTGCATGGGATAATAGAAGGAGAGGAGGTCGGCGAGGCTCGCCTGCCGTTTCTCGTCGGCGGATTCCTCCGCCTTGTCTCCAACCGTGCGGCTGGCCGGCGTCTTGCCCGAACTGGCTTGCTTTCCCATGCGTGTCCTCTCCCGGCGTGACTGTGCCATGAAGCCCAAGAATTCAACAGTGAAATTTTTTGACTGTTCAATTCTTGCATTATTTTGGTTCTGCAGTTAGTGCCGTCCTGCAGCCCGACCCGGAAAGAGAAGGCGCAGACCGAGGCTGGCCAACGAAGCCGGCAGAAAGGGAGAGACAATGCAAAAGGCGATCCGCGGCGCAGGTGCGTCCATCCTCACTTTGGCGCTGCTCGGCGCCGCGCCCGTGATGGCGCAGGGCAACGAAACCGAAACCAATGTCCAGGGCAGCGACGCTGCGCCTGGCGAAATCATCGTGACCGCCCAGAAAAGGTCGCAGCGCCTCCAAGACGTGCCGGTCTCGATCTCGGCTTTTACGAGCGAGCAGCTCGAAGGCAGCGGCATCATCAACCTGACCCAGATCGCACCGCGCGTTCCGGGCTTTTACGGCGGCAGCGCGGGCGCGACCCGGCCGCAGCTCTATATTCGCGGCATCGGCAGCCGCCAGTTCGACGCCGGCTCCGAAGCGTCGGTCGGCGTGTTCGTCGACGAAGTCTATCTGGGACGCACCGCGGGCACGCTCGGTGCACTGCGCGACATCGAGCGGATCGAAGTGCTCAAAGGCCCGCAGGGCACCCTCTATGGCCGTAACACGATCGGCGGCGCGATCAATGTCATCACCAAGGGGCCGACCGACAGCTTCGCACTCGAAGCGGAGGCGGGAATCGGCAATTACGACGCCTATAATGTATTTGCGGCGGTCTCGGGGCCGCTGCTCGGCAACACGGTGAAGGGCCGGGTCGCCGGCTGGCGTACCTTCTCGGAGGGCTATATGCGAAATCCGCAGACTGGCAATCACGCGCAAGGAATTGACAATTATGGCGGGCGGCTGCGGCTCGATTTTGAACCGAGCGCCGATTTTCGTGTCAGCCTGATCGCCGAACTGCTGCGCGACGACGGCTATTCCTTCTCGGGTAAAAACGAGGGGACGATCCTCAATCCCAACGCGGTCTTCTTCGCGCGCGCCGGCGCGGTGCCGGTGACCAGCCCTGGACGGTACGAGGAGCGTACCAACCGTGACAATTTGCTCGACCGCAACGTCGAGACCTTCAGTGGCAAGATCGAGTGGGACGTCGGTGTCGGCACCTTCACCGCGATCACCGCTTATCGCCATAACCGCGCGATTGACGATCGCGATTTCGACAACACGTCGCTTGATGTAATCCAGCAGGTCAGCGACGAGCGCAGCAAGCAGTTCACCCAGGAACTTCGTTTCGCTTCGGATCCGAGCGGACCGTTATCCTTCGGCGGCGTGGTCGACTGGATCGTCGGCGGCTTCTATTATGACGATCGCAGTACGCGCATCGATACCTTCAATTTCGGCGTCGACAGCGTCAAGGCCGCATTGACCGGAGCGCTTCAGACCGACGTTGCCGCAACTCGTTACACTACCAAAAGCCTTGCTGGCTTTGCGCAGGCGACGGTGCACATCACCGACAAGCTCGATCTGACGCTGGGTGGCCGCTACACCGAAGACGACAAGGACGCGGTTTCGACCGGCACCACGACGGCGCCGGGCATTCCGCTCGTCGCTGCCAATTTCACCACGGCACAGGGCGGCAAGTTCAGCAGCTTCGACCCGCGCATAACCCTGTCGTACCAACCGACCCGCGACCTCAATTTCTATGCAAGCTATAACCAGGGCTTCAAGTCGGGAGGCTTTCAATATGTGCCCTTCTCGGCGGCCCAGGCGAATGTCGTCTTCGAGCCAGAAAGCCTCGATGCCTATGAGGTCGGTTTCAAGACCCAGCTTCTCGACCGGCGCCTGACCTTCAACGGTTCGGCCTATTATTATGACTATAAGGATCTCCAGGTGCTGCGCGTCGTCGCGGTGCCGGGCGGCGGCGCGGCGACGTTGATCACCAATGCCGCGACGAGCGAAATCAAAGGGTTCGAGCTAGAGCTTGTCGCGCGTCCTTCGGACCGCTTCGAGGCTAACCTCAGCTACGCTTACACCGATGCCAAATACAAAGCGTTTCCGTTCAATGCGACAACCGACTTCTCGGACACCCGTCTTGTCCGGGCGCCGGTCCATTCGGTCAATGCCGGAGCGCAGTGGACGATCCCGTTCGGCGGCGACAATTCGTTCCAGCTGCGCGCCGACTATGCGCTGCTCAGCCAGTTCTACTTCGAGCCGGGCGAGGGCAATGCGATCTACGGCACGACCACGCCACTCGCGGTGCAGCCAAGCTACGGGCTGCTCGACCTGCGCGCGACGGCGCGGGTTGGCGACTTCCGGGTGAGCGCCTTCGTCATGAACGCGACCGACAAATATTATCGGCGCACCGTGCTCGGGCTGCCGGGACAGCTGGTCGGCTATCCCGGTGCGCCGCGCACCTACGGGCTGACGGTCGGCTGGTCGATGTGATCTACAAGGGAAGGGACGGAACGGTACTTAAGGCGCCGTTTCCGCCCCTTCCTCCGTTCTTGCGCCGGCTGAGGTCGTTTCGCCGGGTGTGAGCGCTTCAGCCCAGTGTGAGGCGAAGCCGTAGAGCGGCGCGAAAGCGGCGATAAGCTCGACGCCGAGTCGGGTCAGCCGGTAGCCGCTGCCCTTCTCATGGTATGCTAGTCCCGCGGCGCGCAATTCGTCGAGCCGGGCCTGGAGGACCGTTGGCGAAATCCCGATGGCCTCGCGAAGATCGCGCGACGTCCTGGCATTGCTTCGAAGCTCCCAGAGGATCCGGAGCGCCCACCGCTGCCCCAAGAGGTCGAGCAGCGCCATGATCGGGCGCCGACCGCGAAGGTTCAGCCGCTCAGTCGCCATTTGGAATCCATCCTTGCCATCTTGCTATCATTTTCGTAGCAGAAATTTGCTATCGAATCGATAGCTTCTGGGAGATCGAGATGGCAAGGCTTTCTGCTCTGGAGCAACCATATCCGGCCGATGCCGCCGAGGCGTTCGAGCGCATCATGGGAAAGGGAAAAGAGCCCCTACTCCTGTTCCGGACCCTTGCGGCCAGCCCGCGCGCATGGGGTAAATTTCGCGGTGGTGCGCTGCTTGATGGACGACTGCTCAGCCTTCGCGAGCGCGAGATCGTGATCGATCGCACCTGCGCACGCGCGGGCTGCGAATATGAGTGGGGCGTCCACGTTGCGATCTTTGCGCAAAAGGCGGGACTGACGCAGGAGGACATCCGCGACCTGCTCGAGGTGCCCGCCGAGCTCTCGCGCTGGAATGCGCGCGAGGCGGCGCTCATCGGGGCGGTCGACGCGCTGCATGAGACATCGACGCTTGGGGATGCGGAATACGCCGCTCTGTCGGCGCATTTCGACCGCGATCAGATTCTCGAGATCATCATGCTGGCTGGCTTCTACCGCACCGTGTCGTACCTCGCGAACGGGCTTGCGCTGGAGCTTGAGCCCGGCGCGGCGAGGTTCGCCGACCATATCGGGAAATAGGAGCGTCTGCCGCGCAATAAGAGCTTGCGCCGAAGCCGATCTTCGTCGCAAAAGGAAATTAGTAAATCAGTTAACATGTGAGGATGACGCGATGGGGCCGCTGGCGGGATGCCGGGTTGTCGAGATGGCGGGGATCGGTCCTGCACCCTTTTGCGGGATGCTGCTCGCCGATCTCGGCGCCGAGGTCATCCGTATCGACCGCACCGGCAAATCGGGTCTCGGGGTCGATTTTCCGACCCGTTACGATCTTCTCGGACGCTCGAAGCGCTCGATCGCGATCGATCTGCAGAACCCGTCGGGTCTCGGCGTCGCGCGGGCGCTGATCGGGCGCGCCGACATGCTCATCGAAGGCTTCCGTCCCGGTGTCATGGAGAGGCTCGGGCTCGGCCCCGAGAGCTTCGAGGCCGAGAATCCGGAGCTCGTTTATGGCCGGATGACGGGGTGGGGGCAGGATGGCCCGCTCGCGCCGAGCGCGGGACATGACATCAACTATATCGCGATCACCGGTGCGCTCGACGCGATCGGCCGCGAAGGCGCGCCGCCGACGATCCCGCTCAATCTCGTCGGGGATTTCGGGGGCGGCTCGCTCTACCTCGTCATCGGTCTGCTCGCCGCGCTCACGCACGCGCGGGCGACCGGGAAGGGGCAGGTCGTCGACGGCGCGGTTGTCGACGGCGTCAACCATCTCCTGACGATGCAATATGCCTTCGCCCAGATGGGGGCCTGGGGCGGCGGACGCGGCACCAACCTCATCGACGGCGGCGCGCCCTTCTACGACACCTATGAAACCGCCGACGGCCGGCACGTCGCAATCGGTCCGGTCGAGCCGAAATTCTTCGCCATCCTGATCGAGAAAATGGGGCTGGCGGCAGCGGATCTCCCTTCGCAGAACGACCGCAAGGCCTGGCCCGAGCTTCGGCGCCGCCTGGCCGAAGCTTTTCGCGCGCGCACCCAGGCCGAATGGTGCGAGCGTCTCGAGGGAAGCGACGCCTGTTTCGCGCCCGTCCTGACGCTCGCCGAAGCGCGCGCGCATCCGCACAATCGCGCGCGCGAAGCGATCGTCGATGTGGACGACGTTGCGCAGCCCGCTCCCGCGCCGCGTTTCGGGGGGACGCCGACAGGAACGCCGCGTGCACCCGTGGCGCCAGGGACCGACACCGACGCCATCTTGCGCGACTGGGGCGTCGCCGAAAGCGAGCGCGATGCCTGCCGCGCAGCCGGCGCTTTCGGCTGAGCTCAACGATTGCCGGCCCCGCCTGCATTACAGGGCAGGCCGCTGAGCGCGCGTCACCCCGCACGATCGCTGCGTGCCGAACCGCGCTTCCCGCGACCGGAAAAGGGGCTGGATATCTAATGAGGCCAGCTCATTACAAAGCGGTCGACAGCCCCGAGGGGGCGGGGCATAGGTAGGGCATGACGAGCTTACAGCCTGCCAGGGCACCGCGCCCACCGCGCCGCGTTCCGGCCAACCGCCTCCCGCCCGAGCGGCGCATCGCCGAAATCATCGCGGCTGCGCGCGCGCTGCTGGCGGAACGCGGCTACGAGAATTGCGTGATCAGCGATATCGCCGAGCGCGCCGGGGTCGTCGAAGGCACGATCTACCGCTATTTCGAGAATAAGCGCGATCTCTTCATCAAGGTCGCCGAGAGCTGGTTCGAGGAATTGCTCGGCCAGCAAGAAGACATCGCCCATGTTGCCGGGACGCAGGAGCGGCTCCGCCGCACGATCCGCCGCGCGCTCTCGATCATCCGGCACGAGCCCGCGCTGACGCGCTTCGTACTGATGGAATTGCGGCCCGACCCCGATTACAAAAATTTGCGGCTTTACCGGCTGAACCGCGCCTTCGTGTCGGGAGTGATGCAGGTCCTCAAGGAAGCCCATGCGAAAGGCGAGATCGACAGCGCGCTATCGCTTCCGCTGCTGCGCGACATGATCTTCGGCGCGATCGAGCACCAGACCTGGGCCTTCTTGCGCGAGGAAGGGGATTTCTCGGTCGACGAGACCACCGACGGGATCACGGCGGTGGTGTTCCGCGGCATGCAGCCGGGTTCGGTCGGCGCCGCCGGCGCCGACGATATGGCGGCGCGCATGGAACGGATGGAAGCGGCGATCGCGCGGATCGAGGCGCGCTAGGCGCCGGCAGTTCCCCAACTGCCGGCGCCGGCGGCGGTCCGTCAGAAGTTGAACCTGATTTCGCCGCCAATCACGCGTCCGCGGCCAAGCGGCGAGAAGGTCGGCAAGGGGCGCGGGCCCGCCGGACCGTCGCCGCCGAAGGCCGCGGTGTCGGGCAGGACCGCGTCATTGCCATAGGTCGTTTCGTTGGTGAGGTTCTTGCCATAGATGCTGAAGGTCACCGACCCGTCGTCCAGCGTGTAGCTCAAATTGGCATCGAGCAGGTCGACCGCCTTGTAGAAGCCGAGATTGTTGTCGGTGTGGAACGCCGGGTCGCGGTGATTGAACGACACGCGCGCCGAGACGACCCCCGAGCTCATCGGAATATCGAGCGTGGCGCTGGCGCCATAGGTCCAGGGCGACTGGCGCGGCAGTTTCAGCGAGAAGTCGGTCGCGTTGATCACGCCGTCGCCGTTGAGGTCGACGAGGAGCGAGGTATATTTGCCGTCGGTATAGCCGACCTGTCCCGAGAGCACGAAATTGTCGACGGGCGAGAATTGGACTTCGCCCTCGAAGCCGCGCACGCGCGCGGTGCCGACATTCTGGATCAGCTGCGCGATGCCGACGCCGACGACGGGGACCTGCACTTCGCGCTGGATATTCTTGATCGTGTTCTGGAACGCCGCGAGGCTAATGCGGCCGCCCGGAATGCGCTGCTTCACGCCGAACTCATAGGCGTCCTGCGACTCCGAATCGAACGGCCCCGGAGGCGCTCCGAGCAGCGTGTTGCGGAAGTTATAGCCGCCGCTGCGGAAGCCCTTGGCGAAATAGCCATAGACCTGCGTCCGGTTGCTCGGCTGCCATTGGAGGCCGATCTTCGGCGACAGATCGTTCCAGCTCTTCTCGCTGAGGAAGTCGGCGACGATCGTGCGGGCCGGGTAATTGGCGCCGCCCGCGCGCACGGTCGCGATCTCGACCTCCTTCTTTTCCCACGTGTAGCGCAGCCCGAGGTTGAGGGTCAGCGTGTCGATAAACTCCCAGTCGACCGCGCCGAAGGCACCGAAGGTCTGGAAGGTGCCGATGCCACCGCCCGCGCGGCGGACCGCGCCGCCGGCCAGCGTCCGGTCCTCGAGATAGGTGAGGTCCTGCGTGAAATAATAGACGCCGATGGTCGGCTTCAGGCGCCCGAAGGTTCCGGCGTAGCGGAGTTCGTTGCTGAACTGCTCCTGGTCGGTGAAGGTGCCGATGTTGAACTGCACCGTGTTCACGCCGTCGAGGTCCGACAGCGTGTCGCCCTTGAAGCGCCGCCAGCCGGCTATGTTGGTGATCGTGCCTTCGTCGCCGAAGCCGACATCGACATTGATCTCGCCGGTGAGCGAATCCCATTTGTTGTGGAAGAAGCCGCGGTCGTTGACGAGAAAGTCGTGCGAATCGCGCGAGTAGAGCGCATGGTTCTGCGTCGCCGGGCCATCGCCGTTCGCCTCGCCATGCTCGTAGCGCAGCAGGACTTCGACATTGTCCGACGGCGTGAAGCGAAGCATCGGGCGGACGATGAACTGCCGGTCCTTCCCGAACTCGCTATTGTCGAAGAGGTTGGTGAACCAGCCATTGTCATAGCTGTAATAGGCGGCGATCTTCGCCTGCAGCTTGCCTTCGATGATCGGACCCGAAACCGAGGCATCGGCAACGACGCGCAGGCCCGTCTCGACCGCGATGCGGCCGCGCATGTCGAATTCGTCGGTCGGTTTGCGGCTGCGCACGAGGATCGCGCCGCCGGTCACGTTGCGGCCGAACAACACGCCCTGCGGACCGCGCAGCACCTCGACCGCCTCGAGATCGAAATTGTCGAAGACCTGGCCGGCGTTGATGCCCTGGTAGACGCCGTCGACGAACAGGCCGACGGTCGGATCGATCGAGGGGATCGAGCTGTTCACGCCGATGCCGCGGATCGAGAAGTTCGCATAGCCCTTCGAAGTGCCATTGTCGTCGAGAGCGACGTTCGGCATCGTGAAGCTGAGGCTGCCGATGTCGCGGAAGTTGATCGCCTGCAGCTGCTCTTCGCCATAGGCCGAGATCGCGACGGGGACCGTCTGGAGATTGTCCGAGCGTTTGAGCGCGGTCACGACGATGTCTTCGGATTCGAGAGCGGCCGCGGCGCCGCGTGCCGTCGTCGCCGCCGTCGCCGCCGTCTCGGACTGGGTCTCGCCGCTGTCGGTGCCGCTCTCCTGAGCGAGCGCCGCCGGCGACCACAAAGCTGCCGCCGCCGCGGTGCTACAAACCAACCATGCCTTGAAGCCGTGCCGCATTTTCTCTCCCCTAGCTAACCGCTC
This sequence comes from Sphingopyxis macrogoltabida, assembly GCF_001314325.1. Taxonomy (NCBI): domain Bacteria; kingdom Pseudomonadati; phylum Pseudomonadota; class Alphaproteobacteria; order Sphingomonadales; family Sphingopyxidaceae; genus Sphingopyxis; species Sphingopyxis macrogoltabida. The sequence goes on along the minus strand of NZ_CP009430.1, from coordinate 249,785 downwards.
TGCGGCGGTGAATTGAATTCATTAAGGAGATTGTTGCCGAGCGGAAAAAAAGTCAAGTAGTTTATCTCTTTGCCGAATGGCTTGCTTTCTAGGGGATTCTATGCAAATTTACCCGCTGATTTGCTGTTGAAATTAAACTCATTAACGAGTGAGCGGCGGCAAGATGATGGTCTGCACGACACGATTCGGGAGAGTGAAATGGGTTCGACGGGACGGGAAAGCCGGGGCTGGGTTGCCGGAGCCGGGCCGGGCTCGCCCTTCATGCGCGGCCGGATCGAGGGAATCGCGGATGTCGAGGCCATCGAGTCGGTGCCCGCGCGGTCGGTTCTCGCCGGCGAGACCGTTTATGATTGTCTCGCCGCGGCGGCCCGGATCGACCCTGCCAAGACCGCGATCGTCGCGCTAGCGCCCGGCGGCTCGGGCGACGTGGATGCGGCATTGACCTATGGCGACTATCTTCGCCAATCGACCGCGGCGGCCAATCTGTTTCACCATCTTGCCGGCGATCGGCGAAGCGTCGTCGCCCTCATGCTTCCCATCGTCCCCGAGGCGCTGGTGGCCGCTTGGGGCGCGACCGCGGCCGGCGTCGTCAACCCGATCAATCCGCATCTCGAGCCCGCGCTCGTCATCTCGATCCTGAAGGCCGTCGGCGCCACCGCGCTCGTGACAACGACCGCGCACGGTCCGAGCGCCGCCGACCATCTCGCCGAGATCGTCGCGGCGGTCCCGGGGCTCGATCATGTCTTCCTAGTCGGCGGCGACGATCCCGCGTCCGACTTTTCCGGCACAATCGAGAGTCGCAACGGTGATGCGCTCGATTTCACGCCTGAAGGGACGTGGGACTCGGAGGCCATGTATCTGCCCACCGGCGGCACCACCGCGGTTCCCAAGCTCGCGCGCCTCACCCAGGGCGGGATGGCGCTGAGCGGCTGGATCGCGGGCGCGGTGATGGGCGCCGAGGAAGATGAGGTCATCGGACTGGGCATGCCGCTGTTCCACGTCGGCGGCATGCTCATGCTTGCGCTGCGCGCCGCGGTGCTCGGCCAGACGGTCGTGCTGCTCAGTCCCGCGGGCTTTCGCGACCGCGGGGTCGTCGGCAACTTCTGGCCGATCGTCAAAATGCACGGGATCACCTCGCTAATCGCGACGCCGACCACGGCGGCCGCGCTTCATGCGAGCCCGGGCGCCGACCATGAAGGCCATCCGATCCGGACCTTTAGCTCCGGCGGCAGCACGATCCCGCTCGAGCTCGGACGCGCCTTTCCCGAGCGCTTCGGGATCGAGCTGCGCGAAGTCTGGGGCGCGACCGAGTTTCACGGCTTCCTTGGTTGCATGCCGAACGCCATGCCCCCGCTCATCGGCTCGGTCGGCGTGCGCACGCCCTGGCATGATATCAAGGCGGTCGAAGTCGACGAGGGCAATCGCTTCGTCCGCGAAATGGCGCCGGGCGAGCAGGGGGTCATCATCGGCTCGGGTCCGTGCCTCGCGCTGGGTTATGTCGAAGCTGCCGCCGACCGGCAATTCTTCGTCGAGGGCGGCCCGGGCGGCCGCTCATGGGGCTCTTCGGGCGATCTCGGCCGTGTCGGCGCGGACCAGTTCGTCTGGATCGACGGCCGCGCCAAGGATGTGATCATCCGCGGCGGGCATAATATCGACCCCGCGCTGATCGAGGAGGCGCTGGTGCGGCGGCCCGACATTCTCCTCGCCGCTGCGGTCGGGCTCCCCGACCGCGAGAAGGGCGAGCTTCCGCTCGCGTTCGTCGAGGCCGCGCCGGGCGCTGTCGTCGACGAAGCCGAGCTGGTCCAATATTGCCGCACCGCCATCCCCGAACGCGCCGCATGCCCCGTTGCCGTTGTTGTGCTGCCGGGCCTGCCGCTCACGCCCGTCGGCAAGATCTTCAAGCCGGCGCTGCGCGAACTTGCGATCCGCCGCGCGGTCGGTGCGGCGCTCGGCGCCCATTATGATGGCGAGATTGCGGGCATAGAGATCGTCACCGGCAAGGCGCGGCCTGACGTCGTCGTGCGCATCGCAGAGGCCGACGCGGCGCTGCGCGCGCGTCTGTCCACCGTGCTCCAAGGCTTCGCCTTCTCGGCGCGTGTCGAACCCGGTACGGCGGAGGCGCAGGCGGAAACCGTCACTTGACGCTGCACCACAGCTTCTGCCGGCTCTGCCTCAACGGCTGCGCGCTGAAGGTCGAAGTCGAGGACGGCGTCGCGGTCAAGGTGGGCGGCGACAAGGATAATCCTGTCTACCGCGGCTTTACCTGCGTGAAGGGCCGCGAGCAGGGCAGGCTGCTCGCCGATCCCCGCCGGCTTCGGCACAGTTTTCGCCGCAAGCCCGACGGGAGTTTCGAGCCGATCGGTTCGCGCGACGCGATCGGTGAGATCGCAGCGCGCCTCGAGGCGATCGCCGCGCGCCACGGCAGGGAAGCGATCGCCGGCTATCTCGGCACCTATTTCGCGGCATCGGCCGCGACCATGCCCTTCTTCGGCGGGTTCATGGCGGCGCTCGGCAGCCCCATGGCGTTCAGTCCCGGCACGATCGACAAGCCCGGCAAGAAGATCGCGCAGGCGCTGCACGGCGACTGGGATGCCCCCGCGGTCGGGTTCGACGATCCGGAGGTGATTTTCCTGATCGGCTCGAACCCGCTGATCAGCTTCACGGGCTTTCCCTATGGCAATCCCGGCAAATGGCTGAACGAGCGCCTCGACGCGGGAGCGCGCCTGATCGTTCTCGACCCGCGGCGCAGCGATGTCGCGAAGCGCGCGCATATCCATCTTCAGGCGAAAGCGGGCGAGGATATCGCGATCATCGCCGCGATGATCCGGATCGTCATCGCGGAGAATCTGTTCGATCGGGAGTTCATCGCGAGTCACGCGCAGGGGCTGGGCGACCTCACCGAAGCGGTATCTTCTTTCGACGTCGCTTCGGTCGCCGCGCGCGCCGACATCGATCCCGATGCGCTCGTCAAGGCGGCACGGATCCTCGGCGGTACGCGGCGCGGCTACATCATGGCAGGCACCGGTCCCAATATGTCGGGGCGCGGCACCCTGATCGAATATCTGCTCCTCAATCTCCACACCCTGTGCGGATATTGGCTGCGCGCGGGCGACCGGGTGCGTCATCCGGGCGCGCTCGCCGCGCCGGTTCCCGCCCGCGCGCAGGTGCGACCATTCGGTCCGGCCTATGCGTTCGGCCCCGATCTCGGCGTCCGCGAACTCGGCAATACGGCGGCGGGCATGCCGACCGCCGCCTTGCCCGACCTCATCCTTAGCGAAGGCAAGATGCCGGTCCGCGCGCTCATCAGCTGCGGCGGCAACCCGGTCGGCGCCTGGCCCGACCAGGCGAAGACGCTGCGCGCAATGGACGCGCTTGACCTCCTCGTCCAGATTGATCCCTGGATGTCGGCCACCGCGCGGGTCGCGGATTTTGTCATCGCGCCGCGGATCTGGCTCGAGGTCCCCGGGACCTCGCAGGTTCTCGACTGGCTGACGCGCAACGGAACCGGCTACGGCCAGTCCGATCTCTATGCGCAATATTCGCCCGCGCTGCTCGACCCGCCGCTGGGCTCCGACCTCGTCGAGGAATGGGAATTCTTCTACGAGCTCGCGCGCGCGATGGGGCTCGGCCTCTCGGTAGCGCCGGGACTGGCGGGCATGCCGGCGCGCCCGGTCGACATGGAGGCGAAGCCGAGCACCGACGCGGTGCTGGCGCAGCTCTGCGAAGGCTCGCGCGTCGCGCTAGACGAGGTTCGCAAATTTGAGGGCGGCGCGATCTTCCCGGGCGATCCCGTCTTCGTCGGCGAAGGCGAGGGCGAGCAACACCGCTTCGATCTCGCGGCACCCGACATGATCGCCGACCTGAAAGCGGACGCTGCCTCTGGCACGAAGCCGGCGCGCGGGTTCAGCCTGCTGTGCCGGCGCATGATGCATGTTTACAACAGCAGCTTCGTTGGCGCGCTGCCGCCTTCGGCGCGGCCTTATAACCCGGTCTTTCTCCACCCCGCCGACATGGCGGAGCTGGGGCTCGAGGAGGGCCAGAGCGTCGATGTCATATCCGATCGCGGCGCCATTGCGGGAATCGCGCATGGCGATGAGGCGTTGCGGCCGGGTACGGTGTCGATGAGTTTCGGTTTTGGTGCGCTGCCCGAGCAGGACGACGACTATCGCGTTCTCGGCAGCAACACGACGCGTCTCATCTCGAACGACGAGATATGGGACCGCTATTCGGGCCAGCCGCTGATGTCGAACGTGCCGGTCGACGTCGTGCGCCGGACGGACAAGCCGGATCAGCCAGGATAAAAAAGGTCGGGGCGCCGGTGTTTCCACCGACGCCCCTCTTGGGAGCTCGTCTGCTCAGGCGGCCGCTTCAGAAGTTGCGGCGACGGACGTCGATCGTCTCGAGCATCGCCTCGAGGCGGCTCATCAATATCTCGTCCTTGTAGAAGGATGCGTCAGCGACATCGCCTTCGAGGACCATCGTCTGGATGCCGCGCGCCTGCGCCATCTTCGCCATCACCATCTGTCCGTTCGAGGCAGAACGGCAGGTTCGGGTGGCGTGGAAGACAACCCCGTCGATGCCATAGGTCTCGCAGTCGCGCAGCAGGAGTTCGCCGAGCGTCTTGGTGCTGTGGTTGAACGGGCAGAGAAGATAATGCTGCGCCATGCCGAGGATGGGATCGTTCTCGTCGATCAGGTGCGGCTCGTTCCAGAAGCTGCTGTGCGTATAGCGCCCGCAGATCACCGCGGCATCATGGTCGGCGAACTGGTTGGCGAGCCAGCCGACCTTGTTCCAGTTCATGATGCCGTCGAAGGCGAGGCGATAGCGCTCGCCCGGCAGTGATGCGACGCCGTCGACCACGCGTTGTTCGATCTCGGCCTTCACCCCGGCGAAATAGTCGACGAGGTCCTGGTTCCCGGGCAGGAAATTGATCGGGGCGATGCTGGCGACCCAGTCCCAGAACACGGCCGGGGTCGGCGTCGCCTTGCACAGCGCAAGCGCGTCGAGCCGGAGCTGCGCCGCCTTTTTGATATAGTGCATCGACTCGCGAAGGGCGTCCCAGTCGAACGGACGCCCGGTGTGAAACTCAAGAAATTCGATGAGCTTGTGGATCTGCGCCGCCACATAGCGCGACGCCTCCATCCATTCCTCGCCGCGCAGATAGCCGGCGTCCGCCTTGTTGCCCCAGAGAAGCGGATAGGAGACCTTGAAGAAGGGCAGCTCCTTGTTGAACAGGCGGTACGAGATCTCGTCCCACTGCTGGCCGGTGCTGCAGCCCGCATAGGCGTTCACGAAGAGATCGGGCGGCGGCAGCTTGCTCGCCAATACCTCCTGGTTCGGAATATCGGGCACATCGGCGCCATCGCCCGCATTCACATATTTGGCGGCTTCCTTTTGCGTCAGCACCGCGCATCCGAGCGTCGTGCGCGCATAGGAGCAAAGCTCCTGATTATAGCCATATTCCTCGCCCATCCGCTGCGCCGGACCTTCGAGATGCATCGCGGCAAGGCGCGCGCCAAAAGCCTCGCCATGGCACCATTCGATCCCGGCGGCCTGGAAAATGGGATTGAGCGCCGCGCCATTATACCAGACGACGGTGGCACCGCGCTCGCGTGCGGAAAAGAGCCGGTCCCAATAGTCCTTCACCATCTTGCCGCCGCTTCGCGTGCTGACGAGACGATTGGCGGGCGCACCCTTTTGCGGGATCACCAGCTTCGGCTGGACGTTTTCCGTAATCAGCGACATCAGATCATTCCTTCGGGTTCGAGCCGGTCAGGCCAGGACGGGCTGCAATTTTCTGAGGCGTATCGTCTCGAGAAGCGCCTCGACCCGTGTCCGCAGCATCTCGAGCGCAAGGCCTTCATGCTCGGTCTCGATCAGCAGGTGAGGGATTTCGCTGCGCATCAGCTCTTTGCGCAGCTCGGGATAATAGAGCATGTGCGGCTCGCAGAATTTCGCGAGCAGGATGATCACGCCCTCGGCGCCGCTCGCATGGACCGAGCGGGTGAGATACTCCTCCCAGTCGACCGTCATTTGCGAACGCGTCGAGCAGGGGACATGTGTGTTGCGATCGAAATACCAGCGCGTGAGCGCTGCGATCGGGTCGCTATCGGCCCGAACGTCGGTCGCGATGAAGCGGAAGCCCGTGAAGAGATCGTCGTCGACGATGACCGTGCCGCAATCCTCGATCATGTCGAGAAGCTCGGGCCGCGGCGCATGGCAGAAATGGCCCGAGAGATGCAGTTTCACGAGGTTGGCCGGTGCCGGCAGGCCCGTCTCGAGCAGGGGCAGGAGCGCATCGAGACGTTGGTTATGCGCCCCGACCTCCATGATCATGCTCGATTTCACCAATATCTGCATCTGGCGGCCGGTGAGCGCAATCTTGCCCGAGCGGCGCAGCGCATAAATCTGCCGCAGCATGTCGCGGTTGCGGTTATAGGCCGCAATGCTGGCCGCGATCTCGTCATCCGAAAGGGCGGCATCGCAATATTCCGCGAGCGCCCCGCGCAGGTCCTCGACCCGCTTCCGGATCTCGGCAGGCGTCCACGCCTCGTCCATCGAGGCCGTATATTGCGCGAGGAAGACCGGTTTGTCGGGAATCTCGAAGCGCAGCGCGTCGGCGGCGCCGAGCAGCGCGACGCAATGATCGACGAGATAGAAGGCGTCGTAGACGTCGAACTTCCGGGTTGCCGCCTGGTCGACGATGCTCCGCGTGTAGCCGCAGTAGAATTCATAGAGCAGGCTGCGCCCGAGCGTGATCGGCGCCTCATCTTCCTGGACGACGAGCGGAAGCGCGCCCGCGGCGTGGACGAGCTCGGACGGGAAGTTCATCGGGAAGACCCCGATCACCTTTCGCCCGGTTTCCTGTTTCCACGCGGCGGCATAGCCATGCGGGTCGCTGGCAACCCCGGCGAGTTCGCCGAGGATGAGATTGATTTTGTCTGCGCCGTTCATTTTCTTCTCCGGGCGACGGAGTTGCAGTCCCGTTCGCCATGATCCGTTGCCAGGGCCGATTGAGTGAGGGGCGTCATGCCGCCGATATGCCTCCGTTGATGCTGATCGCCTGACCCGTGAGCCGCGCCGACTGGGGCCCGCCGAGGAAGACGACCATGTCGGCGAGGTCTTCGGGCACCGCGACACCGAGATGCGCCATCGCTGCGGCCTTCTCGAACAGCTTCGCGCTGAAGCCGCCGCTCGTGACGAGATCGGCCGTAGGGGTTCCCGCGATCAGCGAGGGCGTGAGGACATTCACGCGGATCCCGTCGCGTTTGGCCTCCATCGCCAGCGTACGCGAGAACATGACGATTGCCGCCATGCCGGCACCGGCGATCGTCTCGCCCGGTGTGGCGGTTTTTGCCGCGTCCGACGCCATGTTGATGATCGAACCGCTCTTCTGTTCGCGCATCCATGGGAGCACCACGCGCGTCAGATAGACCGGGGGAAGCACGAGCCGATCGAAAATACCCGAGATGTCCTCGATCGGCGTCCGCATCAGAAGGTCGGGCGCATAATTGCTGGCGGTGGAATTGAGGAGAATGTCGATCGAACCGAGCTTCGCCCGCGCCTCATCGGCGGCGCGGGAAATGTCGACGATGTCGCAGGCGTCGGCGCTGATGAAGTCCACGCTGGCATCTGGCACGGCCGCCAGAACGGCGGCGACGGCTTTCGTGCCGCGCTCGGCGTCGCGGCCAAGCAGGACGATGCCGCGTACGCCTTCGCGCGCGAAGCCGATGGCCGAGGCCAACCCCACGCCCGACGTGCCGCCGGCGATCAAAACACCGCATTCAGAAAAGGGTTTGGCGCCCGCTCTATCGTCCATTGCTGCTTCCGTCCTCTCGCGACTCATTGTTGAGTAAAACTCATTAGTCGTCAATGGCGGATTTATTCGTTGTCTGTGCGACCGGGATTTGCCGGGCCGGTATTTGGAGAAAAACTGGGAAAAGCTTGCAAATCTTTTTTGGAGTGGGCGGCTTCATGGAAATAGGCTGGCCGCGTCGAACCTGTGCGACAGGGCGACATCCGCTGGGCAAGCCTCGCCAGGAGATGATAGTTGATGAGGTTCGTTTATTAGTGCTATAAGGCTGTGCGGGGCAGGTACGAATGCGACATGACCCCAGCGCGAACGCGTGCTGCGTAAGGGCCGCCGGCCATTCGATGCTGCACCGGCTCGCCGAATGGAGAAGTAAGAGATGAACGCCTTTGTGATGGGGATCGATTTCGGATCGACAACCGCCAAGACGGTAATTCTCGATATCGACGGGAAGATCGTCGCTTCCAATGTCGCGCATATGGGGGCGGTGAGCGGTCAGGGTGTTGCCGCATCGGTTGCCGACGCCCTCGCCGAGGCGGGGCTCACGCAGGCCGACATGGTCCGCACCGTGAGCACCGGTTACGGCCGACGCATGCTCGATATTGCCGAGAAAAATTATACCGAGATCACTTGCCATGCCCGCGGTGCGGTCGCGATGGTGCCCGAAGCTCGGCTCGTCATCGATATCGGCGGACAGGACAGCAAGGTCATCGCGGTCGACGCCAACGGCCTGGTGGTCCAGTTCGCGATGAACGATCGGTGCGCGGCCGGGACAGGCAAATTTCTGGAAGTGCTGGCGCGTGCGATGGAGATCGAACTCGACCTTATGGGCGGGCTCGCACTTGAGGCAGAACAGGAGCTCAAGATCTCGAGCATGTGCGCGACCTTCGCCGAAACCGAGGTCATCTCGCTGCTCGCGGAAGGTCACGGAAAGCCCGATGTCCTAGCCGCCGTCCATTCCGCGATTGCCAATCGAACGCTGGGTCTCGTCAGCCGCGTCGGCAAGAACGGACCTGTGGCAATGACGGGAGGCGTCGCGAAGAATCCGGCCGCAGTGCATCATATCGAGAAGGTACTCGGCATGCCGCTCTTGTTGCCGGAAAGACCGCAGATTGCAGGCGCATTGGGCGCGGCGCTGCTCGCGCTCGACGATTGCCGCGCCTCACTGGACAAGTCGGTCGGTCCTGAAGATGATGACGATCTTGAGAGCCGGATCGGAACTGCCGGGACTTGCGGGCCCGCGTGCAAAGATAATCCCGCAGCCGCGATCGCGGCCACGCATCCCTCGCGGTAGCGTAGAGGGGCAAATTTTCGCTTAGCCAACGCAGAAGCGTGCGATGGCGTACGCCCTGTCTTACCGGGCGTTCTCGCACGATTTACGCCGTCCTATCTCCGTCCTTCGAAGAAAAGAGACGATCAGCGACTTTGAGGCAATTTACGAGTCGGAACAAGATTCCTACATAATCGCCTGGCGCTCGGCGGGATCGCGGTTTATTTTCGGAACGATCATTCAGCCGTTTCCCGCGCGTTCGAAACGCGCTGAAATCGGGCTCGAATCGGGGCTAAACGCAAGCGCGGAAGCGATTTAGGCCCCAACCGACAGACGCGCCCGATTGAGGGTGTCCAGGGTGATCGAGCCAAAGGCCGGGCCCATACGCCCATTCGAATCAAGCACTCGATTGATGTCGGTCTTGACCGACTTCGGATAACGGAGACATTGTTGCGGCCTCGGCGATTGCCTTATGCCTTGCGAGCAGCGGCGTCAGAGCAGGCTATCCGGCGTCGACTCAGAACATAAAAAGGGAACGAGGGCCGCAGTGACAATCAAATCCGCTCCGCTCGCTCGGCCGCTGCCGGCGATCAACGAAATGAACGGCTATTTCTGGCGTGGCGGCGCCGACGGTCGTCTGCACATCATGCATTGCGGCGACTGCGATCTCTATTTTCATCCCTACCAGTCCTTCTGTAGCGAATGCCATTCGGCCAATGTCGCGCCTGAGCCGGTATCGGGACGCGGCAGAATCTTGTCCTCGACAATCAACCATCAGCCCTGGTTTCCACATGTGCCGGTGCCCTACGTCGTCGCGCTGATCGAACTCGAGGAAAAAGGTCCTGTTCGGCTGTTGACCAATATGTTCGGTGAGCCGGTCGAAGCGATAAAGCCGGGAATGCGAGTCACGGTCCATTTCGAGCAGCATGACGATATCTTCGTTCCGCTGTTCCGACCGGCCGAGGCGGCATGACAAGCTATTTCGAGAAATCGTGCGTGATTTCCGGCACCGGCATGTCGAAGATGTACCGCAAGCCGCAGGTCTATCCGTTCAACCTTGCTGTGGATGCTTGCCGCAATGCCATCGCAGACGCCGGTCTCGAAATCGGCGATATCGATGGCATTGCCTGCTGGCCGCACGCTGCAGTCCATGTCGGGCATGGATCTTCGGCCGCCAGCCCCGTCGATATCAAGAACTCGTTGGGGCTGAAGCTCAATTGGTTCGAGGCGGGGATGGGGCCTGGACAGTTTGCAAGCATCGCCAATGCGATCGGCGCAATCGCAGCAGGCTATTGCAACCATGTGCTGTGCTACCGCGCCGAGGGCGAACGGTGGGTGCCGATGTACGGCAGCGCATTCGCGGACGGAAACCTCCCGACGCCTGAGGGTTTCAACCAGTGGACTACACCCTATTTTGCGCCGTCTGCCGCCACCTGGATCGCACTGCACGCCGATCTGCATATGCGACAGACCGGTCTGTCGCGCGAACAGATGGCGATGATCCCGATCAACCAGCGCAAGAACGCGGCCCTCAATCCGAACGCTGTTTATCGCGAGCCGATCACGCTCGACGACTATCGGGCTGCGCGCATGATCACGACGCCCTTCTGTATCTTCGACTGCGACGTCCCGATCGACGGTGCCGCTGCGGTCGTCATCTCGCGTGCCGATGCGGTTCCCGCTTCTTCGCGCCCGACAGTGCGTTTCGAAGCGGTGGGTACCGCCCTCCACGAACATTTCTCCTGGTTCCAGCGTCACGACTTTCCCAACATGGCAATGAACGATGCGGCCAAGATGCTCTGGTCGCGTACCGACCTGACCCCCGACGATCTGACAAGCGCGCATCTCTATGACGGCTTCAGTTGGCTCACCGTCCTGTGGCTCGAGGCTCTCGGTATCACCAAGCCGGGCGAGACCGGCGCGTTCCTCGAAGGCGGGCAAAATATCGCGCTCGACGGCCTCCTCCCGCTCAACACCAATGGCGGGCAACTATCCGAAGGGCGGCTTCATGCGTTCAACCATCTGGTCGAAGCCGTGCGCCAGTTGCGCGGTGAGGCGGGCGATCGCCAAGTTGCTGACGCGAAAGTTGCGGTGTGCAGCGCTGGTGGCGGCGTCTTCGGTTCGGCGCTGCTGATCGTACGCGATTGATGATAAAAGATGGGAGCAATATGCAAACCGGCGACGAGTTGACCCCCAGCCGCTATGCACGGAGTCCCGCGTACCGCTGGTACGCAGTCGGCGTCCTCATGCTGATCTATATGTGCCATGCGGTCGATCGGTCGATGCCGTCGATCCTGACCGAGCCAATCCGTGCGGAATTCGGCCTGTCCGACGCCCAGCTTGGTTTGTTCACGGGGGTCGCCTACGGCCTCGCGCTCGCGGCCTTCGTGCTGCCGATGGGTTATTTCAGCGACAGGGTGCATCGCCGCAACTTCCTCGCAGCCATTGTTTTCATCTGGAGTATCTGCACCGCGCTCGGCGGATTCGCGCGCGATTTCTGGCACCTCGTGATTACGCGCACCGGCGTCGGCGCGGCCGAGGCCGGGGCGGCGCCCGCCGCGCTGCCGATGCTGATGGACATGTTCCCCGCGCGCGGCCGCGGGCTTGCGATCGGGATGTTCTACGTCAGCGCCAATCTCGGCGCCGTCGTCGCGTCGGCGGCGGGCGGCTATTTGGCCGACCATCATGGCTGGCGGACCGCGCTGTTCGTCGCTGGGGCGCCCGGTATTTTCGCTGCGCTGCTGCTCTTTTTCACGGTCGAGGAACCGCGCCGCGGCGAGATGGAAGAGCCTGGCGCCGACGGCACTATCGCGCCGGTAGCAAAGGCGCGCTTCGTCGATGTGCTGCGGTTCATCTGGCACAAGCCCGCGCTGATCTTTCTGATCTCCGGTTGTTCGCTGCTCGGACTGATCAGCATCTCGCTGGGGTCGTGGGCCGCTTCCTTCTTCGTGCGCGTCCATGGCCTTTCGCTATCGGAGGTCGGACTGCTGATCGGGATTTTCGGGGGGCTTGGCGGCGTCGTCGCACCCGCGGTCTATGGCAAGCTCGGCGACACGCTGCTCATGCGTAACCCGGCATGGCCTTTGCGGCTCGTGTGGATCTCGGCGATCGTGGCGCTGTTCTCCGGCTATATGATGCTCTTCTCGCCCGTGCTCGCGATCGCAGTGGTCGGTTATGGCCTCGGCGAGTTTCTGCGCAGCGGTTATCCGCCTCCCGCATATTCGACCCTCCTCAATGAAACGCCCCCGCATATGCGCGGAACGATGACTTCGATCGTGCAGTTTACCAGTGTGCTGATCGGTTTTGGTCTCGGGCCGGTGATGGTCGGAATGCTGTCCGACTTCTACGGCGGCGGCGTCATGATCCGCTACGCGCTGGCGACCGGGCTGCTGGTGTTCATTCCCGTGGTTCTCTTTCTCGCGATCGCCTCGCGAATGCTTTACGGGCGGCGCCGGGATCCGGAATTACCGGGCGTGGAGGCCCAGCCGATCGCTTAAAAAAGGCCGTGCTGTAAACGGCGCGGCCTTTCTTGATCCGGGCTGTTCAGATGGTCAGCCGGGAATTTCGTTGAAGGGCACGCCCTTGTCGGGCCGGTGATCCTGCGGCAACCCAAGGATACGCTCGGCGATCGTGTTGAGCAGCATTTCGTCGGCGCCGCCGGCAATGCGGCCGGTTGGCGCCGTGAGCCACGAGGTCGCCCAGTCGTCCTTCCGGGTCGCCTGTTCGTTCCACTGCACCCCCGAAACGCCCTGGATATCGATCATGAATTCGGACAGGCGCTGGCGGTTGCGGACCGACACCAGCTTGTGAATCGCGCCTTCCGAACCCGGCTGCGTGCCGGCTTCCAGCGAGAGAAGGGCGCGGCGGTGAATCGCTGCGAGCGCGGCCTGGGTGGCGAAGTTGCGCGCGATGCGTTCGCGAACGCGGCCATCTTCGATCAGCGCGCGGCCATCGCGCGTCATGCGTGTCGCATCGGCGATTGCCCGCGCGATCGACGGGCCGTTCGCGGCCGGATCGGTCGCCGAATAGCGTTCGATAATGAGGGTTTCCATTGCGACACCAAAGCCGCCGCCAACGGGGCCAAGCCGCTGGGCATCGGGTATGCGGACGTCATCGAAATAGACTTCATTCACATGGGCGTCGCCGGCGGCAAGCGTCACCGGCCGGACGGTGACGCCCGGTGCTTTCATATCGACCCAGAAATAGGTGAGGCCGCGATGCTTTGCGACGCCCGGATCGGAGCGCGCGACGATCACGCCATAATCGGCAAGATGCGCCCAGCTCGTCCAGAGCTTTTGGCCGTTGAGCACCCAATCGCCCGTATCGGGGTCCTGGATCGCGCGCGTGCGGAGTGCGGCAAGGTCGGATCCCGCGGCGGGCTCGGAAAAGAGCTGGCACCAGATTTCGTCGCCCCGCAGCGCCGCGATCGCGCGCTCTTGCTTCCAGCCGTCGGGAAGATAACGCAGCATGATCGGAACCGGCATGCCAAGGCTGATGCTAAAATATTCGGTCGGAAAACCGTGAAGGATCTCTTCGCGGTCGAACGTCAGCTTTTCGGTGGGGCTGAGCCCCTGGCCGCCATTCTCCTTCGGCCAGGATATGCCACTGTAGCCGGCTTCATACTTGGCCCTGAGGTAGCGCCGGCCAAGCTCGAGATCTTCGGCGGGCGACAGGCCTCGCCGCGCATCGCGGCCGAACTCGGCAACCCTGCTCTCGATCCACGCCCGCGCGGCGTTCCTGTAGGCGGTGAGGTCGGTCATTGCGCGGTTCCTTGCAGTTGAGTGATCACATCGTCTTCCCAGAAGACAAGCGGTCCGGTTTCGACGGAGAGGGTGCGCGCGCGCCGCTGGTGAAGGTGGAGGTCCGCTTCCCACGTGACGCCGATGCCGCCATGGACCTGCACCGCGTCGCGCGACACGCCGTCATAGGCCTCGGTTGCCGAGATCCGCGCGGCGGCGGCATAAAGGCCGAAATCGGATTGTCCGGCCCGCGACGCTGCGTGAATCGCGTTGGCGCGCGCCAGTTCGACGAGGACATAATCTTCGGCGATGCGATGCTTTACCGACTGGAACGCGCCGATGGGCTGGCCAAACGCGCGGCGGGTCAGGGCGTAGTCGCGTGCGGTCGTAAGCATCTTCTGCGCCCCGCCGACCTGTTCGAAGCTGACGATGACCGCCTGCAGGCGCAATATCTCGCGGGCGCCGGCCAGCGCATCGGTCGCGCCGGGAAGTTCCCGCGCTTCGACATCGTCGAAGGTCAGGTCGGCGGTGCAGCGGCTGTTGTCGAAGGTGTCGAGCAGCGAGCGGGTAACTCCGGGCTGCGCCAGATCGACCAGTGCGAGGACAGGTCCGTTTTCGCTTTGCGCGAGGACGATGACGGCGTCGGCGATCCCGCCTGCGGTGACAGCCGGTTTCATCCCCGACAGCCGGCCGCCCTCGATGCGCAGCGTCGGCGCACCCGGAAGCATGTCCTGTCCCTCGGCGAAGGCGATGGCGCCAATGGCGCTGCCCGCGGACAGCCGGGGCAGCCAGTGGCTCTGCTGCTCATCGGTACCGAAGTGCATCAAAGCCTGGCCCAGCGCAAAAGAGGAGGTGAGCGCTGCAACCCCGGTTACCGCTGCGCCGCACGCTTCGGCAATCAGGCCCAGTTCGAGAAGCCCGAGATCGAGGCCGCCGAAAGCCTCGGGGTAGCAGATCGCCGTCCAGCCCTGTGCGCCAAACAGCGCCCAGAGCTCGCGGTCGAAGGTGCCGCGTTCGAGCAGGTAGGTCTTGAGTCGCTCGCCCGAATAATGCGCGGTCAGCAGCCGTTGTGCCTCATCGGCGATTTGAAGCTGCGCTTCGTCAAATAGAACCGACACAATCGCTCCCTGGATAAATTCGGTCGCTGTCCCTTCCGCCGGGAATCCGGCGCAGGCAGCGGCGCAATTGAGCACAGAGCGGGGGCGGAATTCATAGGGGAACATCGCCGGACGGGAGGGCGACCTCACATGGCTGATGAAGGAGGGTCTAGGCTATGGCGATGGCGAAACCCGGAGATGGAAGAGCCGATGACCCTGTCCCAGACGAGTGAATCGCCCGTGACCGCGCAAACGGTGGACGGCGTCTGCCGGATCATCCTCAACCGGCCCGACCGGCTCAACGCGGTCACGCCCGATCTCTACGAGGCGCTGGGACCGATCGTCGAGGGCGTCGCGGCCGACCGCGACGTTCGCTGTGTCGTTCTGACGGGCGCGGGGAAGGCCTTTTGCGCGGGCCGCGACCTCAAGGCCGGATCGCCCGATCCCGCCGCCGCTTCGGCGGGCGCGTGGATCGAGCGCCGGATCGATTATTTGCGCCGCCATGCGCGGATCGCGCATGGCCTTCACACGATGGGCAAGCCGGTGATCGCGATGATCAACGGCGCATGCGCCGGCGCCGGGCTGAGCCTTGCGGGTGCCTGCGACATTCGCATCGCGGCGCGGTCGGCGGTGCTGACCTCGGCGTTCGTCAAGGTCGGGTTGCCGGGCGACATGGGCGGAATCTGGTTCTGGTCGCGTATCCTCGGGGCGGGCAGGGCGCGGCGCCTCTATCTGATGAGCGAGCGTTTCGACGCGGACGCGGCAGCGGAATTCGGGATCGTCGATCAGGTCGTCGACGACGATGCACTGGCGGAAACGGTCGAGACGCTGGCGAGGTCCTTCGCCGACGGATCGGCGCGCGCCTATCGCTACGCAAAGGAGGCGCTCAACGCCGCCGAAAGCGCGAACCTCGACGCGATACTGGATCTGGAAGCCTCGCATATGGCGATGGCCGGCATCGACGCCGCTTTCGCCGCCGGGGAATATGAAACCCATCGCAGCTGACTTTCCCGTCGGGTAGCAAAAGGAGACTCTCATGTCGATCATCAAGACCGAAAGGCATGGCGCGATCGCTGTGCTGATCCTCGACCGCCCCGAAACGATGAACGCGCTGGGTGCGCCCGGTGACGGCGACGCGATCGCGGCGGCTTGCTCCGAAATTAACGCCGATCCCTCGGTGCGCTGCGCCATTCTGACCGGCAGCGGCAAATGCTTCTCGGCGGGCGGCGATGTGAAGGCGATGCGCGACGGGACCGGCAATTTTGCGGGCGGCGGCGTCCAGATTCGTGAAGGGTATCGCAGCAACATCCATCGCGCGGCGCGCGCACTCTTCGGGCTCGACATGCCGTTGATCGCCGCGGTCAACGGACCCGCGATCGGGCTCGGTTGCGACGTCGCCTGCATGGCCGATGTCCGCCTTTCTTCCGACAGGGCCAAATATGGCGTGACCTTCCTCAAGCTTGGCCTCGTCCCCGGCGACGGCGGAACCTGGCTCTTGCCGCGGACGATCGGTATGAGCCGCGCCGCCGAGCTTTTCTTTACGGGCGACACGATCGATGCCGAGACGGCGTGCCAGTGGGGCCTTGTCAGCCGGGTCGTTCCGCACGAAGCGTTGATGGACGAAACGATGGCTCTGGCCGAAAGGATTGCTGCAATGCCGCCGCATGCGCTGCGCATGACGAAGTCGATGCTGCGTCAGGGGCAGACGATCACCTATGACACCGCGCTCGAACTCGCCGCGGTGATGCAGTCTGTAAGCCACCTCACGAAAGATCATAAGGAGGGCGTTGCGGCACTTCTCGAAAAGCGGTCGCCGAATTTCAGCGGAGGCTGAGGGCGCACGCGGAACGTCGGGTCAGCGTAGCCACCATTTCGCCTTCGGAGCCGTTTTGCGGTCGACGGTTGCCGTCGAAATGGGGTTCCCGATCTGGGTATATTTCAACGCATTTTCCATCGCTTCGCGGTGCGGAAGGCTGAGCGCTTCCCACATCGCGCGAACCGATCCCTCGATCGCGACCGGATGTTTTTCGGCGATCAGCGAAGCAAGGTAGCGCGCGCGCTCCCAGAGCTGGTCGGCCGGGAGCACTTCGGTAACGAGGCTGATGCGAAGCGCGGTCTCGGCGCTGATGCGTTCATGATTGCCGAGGAGTACCATGCGCTGGACCTCTGAGAGAGGCATACGCGCCATGGCTCCGACCGGTTCGCAGGCTGAGACCATGCCGAAATTGACGTGTGGATCGAAGAAGGTCGATTCCTCGCTGCAAATGATGATGTCGGCTTCGTTGAGAAAGTAAAAGGCGCCGCCGGCGCACATTCCGGACACCGCGACGATCAGCGGCTTCCATACCCTGTTGCTCTTGGCGCCCAGCGATTCGGCGGGATCGTCGAGCGACCAGGGCTTGAGCCGCGACTCGGGCGTGCGGTAGGGCGTGACGTCAGGGCCACCCTTGGTGTCGGCCCCGGTGCAAAATGCGGGGCTGGGCGCAGCGCGGAGCACAATGACGCGTACGTCTTCATCCTCTCGCAGGCGCTTCCAGATCTCGACGAATTCGTTCGTCATGTCGCGTGTGAAGCTGTTGTATGCCTCGGGACGATTGAGAGTAATCGTCGCAATATGATCGGCGATATCCAGCAATATAGTTTTATAGGCCATTCGTCTCTCACTCCCGGTTTTGCCGCGATCTTGCCGCATATCCTCGCAACTTCACAAAGACGAATATCACATCGCTGCACTCCAATCTCGCATAGGATACGCTTCTGCGATTGAACGGAGGTTGAGTTTTGTGTAAGACCGTCACAAATAGAGGACCCGATAACAGGGAATCATGTGGAGAGGTGAACGGATGTCCAATCTCGATCGTTTGATCCGCTTCTCGGTCGTTGCCGAGGAAATGTCGTTCAGCAAGGCCGCGCGGCGTCTCAACGTCGACCAGCCCTGGCTGTCGCGGCAGATTCAGCAGCTCGAGGCCCAGATGGGCTTTCCCCTTTTCGTGCGAAGCACGCGGCGGGTCAGCCTGACCGACGAGGGCGAGGCGCTTTTCGCCTCGGCGCACGAGCTTGCGGAAGCCGCCGAGCAATGCCGCCAGTCTTCGCGCGACCTGATGCGCATGCACAGTCAGACGCTCGTCCTTGGCGTCAATCCCTATACCTTCTGGGTTCCCGCGCGGAAGCTCGCGATCGAGACCTTTCAGGCCCGACACCCGCGCGTGACGATCGATATCGTCAGCAATTACAGCGCGCGGCTGATATCGAAATTGCAGAAACGGCTGATCGACGTCGCGCTTGTCGGGCAGCCCTGCGAATTTCCCGGGCTGGAAACGCTGATTCTCTATTCGAGCCCCGTGAGCCTGCTGGTCCCGCCGGGCGATCCGCTCGCCGGCCTCGGCAAGGTGCCGATGAGCGCGCTCGCGGGCCGCGAGATTCCGGTCACCAACCCCAAGCTCAATCCCGAGCGATGGGACATGCTCTACAAACCCTTTTTCGAAGCCGGCGCGCACCCGATGATCGTCAGTGAGGGCGAAACCGCGGTTCCATTCTACGCACGCGACCGGGCGTTGCCGGTGCTGACGGTCGGCTGGCCGCACAGCGAGCAGGGCGCACTCGCGGATTTCGTCCATCTCGATATCGAGGGCGACGTACCGGTCGCGAAATATGCATTGGTGCGCCGCGAGGAACCCGCGCGGGGTCTGCTCGATCATTTCTGGCAGACGGCGGAGCGCGTCGCGGCGGAATTCGCGGTGCAGCAGCTCCCCCTTGCGAAGCCTGTCGACAGATCGGTAGACCTCGCTCTGCAACATGCCCTGGTAGCATGAAGATCGGCCGAGGCATTGCTCGCATATCCCGATAGTCCCGTTCTCGATATCGAGGGTCCCGACTGGTTTGCATCCGCGCTCGCGATGGAGCCCGAACGCGGCACGTGCGAAGTGCTGGGTGTGGCGATCGAAACGCTCACCTGGGGCGAGCGGGGCAAGCCCGGACTCCTCTTCCTGCACGGCAATGGTGGTCATGCCGAATGGTGGCGTTTCATTGCGCCTTTTTTCGCTGCCGACTGGCGCGTCGGCGCCATTTCCTGGTCGGGCATGGGGCGATCGGAATGGCGGACGGACTATCCGCCCGAAGTGCATCTGGCCGAGCTGCTAGCCGGGGCCGAGGCGACAGGGTTATTCGAGGGCCCGGGACGGCCGTCGATCGTGGCCCACTCCTTCGGGAGCGCGATCGCACTGAAAGTGGCCGCAAGCCCTGATGGCGCGCGCTTCGAGCGGCTGATCGTCGCCGACAATGGCGCCCGTCCGCCGCGCGAGGATGCATTCGAAAATCGGAAGCCGTGGAACAATCCGGGCTATGTCAGTCTCGATGAGGGCGCGGCGCGATTCCGTTTGCGGCCCGAACAGCGGTGCGACAATGATTATCTCCTGGCCTTCATCGCCCGGCGTTCGCTGGAGCGGCGCGACGGCCGCTGGCATTGGTGTTTCGACCCCGACGCCGACCGCAGCCGCGGCGTCCCTTTTACCGGCCACTCGGGCGAGGTGATCGCGGCGGCGCGATGTCCGCTCGATTTCCTGTGGGGCGACCGCTCTTCGCTGGTTCCGGACGAGGTGATGGCAGCGACGCGTTCGGTCGCACCGCCCGGAACACGCTTTGTGACGCTTCCCGATGCCGGGCACCATCTGATGCTCGACCAGCCGCTCGGCTTTGTCGCTGCAGTCCGCGCGCTTCTCGAGCCTAGGGGCTGAGCATGCGCTTGCGCGGCGCCGTGAACGGCGGCCCGCCGAGCGAATGGCGCAGATTCTCCCCGCCGTCGATCGTCACCGTCGTCCCGGAAAAATAGACGCCATAGGCCGAGCAGAAGTAGAGAGCCGCCGCGACGACATCCTCGACTGTCCCGAGCTGTCCGAGCGGGACTGTGTCGCCGGCGGCAATGCCGCGCTGCCTGGCCAGTTCGAAAGCCGGGTCTGCGCGTCCTTCGATCATGCCGGTCGCAATGACGTTGCACCGTATCGCATCCTCTGCCCATTCGACTGCAAGGCTGCGCGCGAAATTCTGGAGCGCCGCCGATGCCGCGGCCGTCACCGACGAACCCGGCAGGCCAAGTTCGGCAGCTTCGATCAGCATGAGGATCGAACCACCACTCCGCGCGAGTTGCCGGCGCCGCGCGAACTCGGTAGAATAATCGAAAGCCGTGTCGAACAGGCGGCTCATCATGCGCTGCGCTTGCACCAGCGGAATTTCCTCGGCTGGTATGAGCGTCTTCTGCCAGTGACAGTTCACCAATATGTCGACGGGACGACCGATCCGGTTGAAGCTCGCGCTCGCGCGCTCACCTTCGGCGGCGACGAAGACATCACCGCCGAGCTCGGCAAACGCCGCCGCCAGGCCGCGCGAAACCGGATCGGCGCCGTCGGTCAGCAGGATCACCTTTCCGGCAAAGCTTTCGTCCGGGACGGGATAGGCGCGGGATACGGTCATGGTCATCCCATCCACAGGTTTTCGCGCTCATAGGGCGAGACGAATTCGGGCTTCAGCACATCGCGGCGCAACCAGTCGCCGCCGTCGAGCACCAGGTTCGTTCCCGTGATGTGGCGGGCAAAGGGCGAGCACAGGAATGCCGCGGCGCGGCCGATTTCCTGCGCGCGCAATGGGCGCCGTGCGGGGATGGTTTTCGCTCTTGGTCCTTCGGTTCCGGGGTCGAAACCCGGAATGCCGGCATGCGGATAATTGCCGATCACCAGGCCGTTGACACGAACGCCGTGCCGCGCCCACTCGGCCGCGAGCGTCAGCGTCAGGTTCATCTGACCCGCCTTCGCCGCGGCCGAATGCGCGTCTCCCGGCAGGCCGAGCCAGACATAGCTCGCCAGATTGTTGACGATCGCGCCGGGCCGGCCGTCCAGCCGGCGAAAAAATTCCTGGCTGCAGAAAAATGTCCCGTCCAGCGCGATCCGGGTGACCGCATGCCAGGCATTCGGGCTGATGCGTTCGGCGAGCAGCGGAAAGTTCGCGCCCGCATTGTTCGCGAGAAACGATACCGGGCCGGCCGTCTGTTCGATCCGTTCGAACGCGTTGCGCACCATTTCGGGCTGCCGCACGTTGAGGGCAACGGGCAGGGCGGAGAGCCCTTCATCGCCCAATCGCCCGGCCACCTGCGTCAATCGGTCGATGTCGCGGCCGGCGATGGCGACGGTTGCCCCGCATCGCGCGAAGGCTTCGGCCATAGCCAGGCCGGTTCCGCTGCCGCCGCCCGTTACCAGCGCGATCTGGCCGGCAAATATATCCGCCGGCAGCATTGGATCGGTCGCGGCGGGCGGCTCGGCGAAACTCATGCGCTGCGCAGTTCGGCGCGCCCGTTTTTGAGGACCGTTACGCCGCGTTCGGGAACATGGGCTTCGAAGGAAATGATATCGCCGTCACGCCACAGGTCGACGACAAGCGTATCGCCGGGGAAGACGGGTGCCGAAAAGCGCGCGGCAAGGCTCGCGAGCTGCTCGGGGCTCCACCCGGTGAAGGCCTCGACCACCGCGCGGCAAGCGATGCCATAGGTGCAAAGCCCATGGAGGATTGGGCGATCAAACCCCGCGCGTTTCGCCGCGTCGGGATCGATGTGCAGCGGGTTCATGTCGCCGCTCAGCCGGTAGACTAGCGCGAGATCGGGTCGGGTCGGATAGGTTAGGCTTAGGTCGGGCGCGCGGTCGGGTACCTTGTGGGGGTCGGGTGCGCCTTCGCCCGGCGCGCCGCAGTGGCCGTCGGCGCGGGCAAAGGAGGTCACGCGCACGGTCGCCAGCAATTCGCCCGTCGCGCTGTCGCGCAGGGCGGTTTCGGTGACGCACACCGCGCCCTTGTCGCCCTTGTCATAGATGGCGACGACATGGCCTTCGCCAGTGATTTCGCCCTCGGGCGGGATCGGCCTGTGCCAGACGATCGCTTGCTCGCCGTGCACCGAATACCGATAATCGAAACCCAGCTGGGCCACCGTGACGCCGAGCCCCCGGGTCAGCACGGCAGCGAGGGTCGGCATCACCTTCTGATCGACTTCGTGAACAAAGGGCAATTCGTTCCGATCGAGCGGATCCGACGCCATGCCGAGACCGAGCGCATAAAGAATGGCATCGGTCGCCTTCCAGGACTTTTGTCCGCCCGAGCTCTTTTCTTGCAGCACCGCGGGATATTGGATCGGCATATCGGCCTCCTGCCTGTGTGGTTTGTGATGACCTTTCATTATCGCTATCGGGGCAGAGGCAAGCCGTCCAGCGACGGTTCGCCGGCAAATATGCCAATCCGGGCAGCGCTGTGGTCGAACAGGCACTAAAGCTGCGCGCCACTTTGCTGTCTAGTCGCGTGTACAGAGCAGAGGGAGGAAAGCCGGGGTGGTGCTGAATATCAGACGGGAAGGGCGCGTTGCGGTGCTGGAGCTCAACCGGCCGGACCGTCTCAATGCGCTGACCGGCGAACTTCACGATGCCCTGAACTACGCGGTCGCCGATGCGGCGCGCGACGATGGCGTGGGATGCGTGGTCGTGACCGGGGCGGGTCGCGCCTTTTGCGCCGGCGGCGACACCCAGTCGGGCGGACGCCGCGAGACCGGACCACGAAGCCAGGAACAGCGCGTCGACGCGATGGTGCACCATGCCGAGACGGTGAAATTGCTCCACATGATGCCGAAACCGACGCTCGCCATCGTCAATGGCGCTGCTGCGGGCGCGGGGCTTGCGCTTGCGCTTGCGTGCGACATGCGGATCGCCGCTGCCGATGCGATAATGACCACCGCTTATGTCAGGCTCGCGCTTTCGGGCGACTTCGGTTGCACCTATTTCCTGACGCGGCTGGTGGGGCCCGCCATCGCCAGCGAACTGCTGTTCCTGAGTGAAAAGATCCAGATGGACCGGGCGATACAGCTGGGCCTGGTCAATCGGATCGTTCCCTCCGATGATCTGCTGGCTGAGGGAATGTGTATGGCGCACGCGCTTGCCGCGATGCCGCCGGTGACGCTGCGCCTGATGAAGCGCAATATCGCGGCCGCCTTCGGCGCGGGGTTCGACGAGATGATCGAACGCGAGGCTGCCGCAATGGTCCGCTGCACGAAGACGCAGGACGCCAGGGAGGCGCTGGCCGCGCGCCGCGAACGGCGTCCCGCGGTCTTCGTGGGCTATTGATCGGACGCCTACGCCTTTTCGAGAATATGGACCGCAGAGCAGGTTCCCAGCCCGACGACATGAGCGAGGCCCATCCGCGCGCCTTCGACCTGCCGCTCGCCCGCCTGACGCCGCAGATGCAGGCTTAGCTCATAGAGATTGGCGACCCCGGTCGCGCCGATCGGATGTCCCTTGGACAGGAGGCCGCCCGAGACGTTGACGGGAATACGCCCGCCGAGCGCGGTGGCGCCGCTGTCGATCATGTCATTGGCTTCGCCCGCTCCGCACAGCTGCAGATTTTCATAGTGGAGCAACTCGGCCGTGGCGAAGCAGTCGTGCAGTTCGACAAGGTCGAGATCCTTGGCCTCGATGCCGGCCATTTCATAAGCGCGCTGCGCAGCGATCTGCGTTGCGCTATTGATATCGGGCATCTGCGGGTTGCGCTGTTGCCAGGGATCCGACGCGAGCGCCGACGCACGGATCCGGATTGCGCGGTCCATCAGGCCGAGTTCGCGAACCTTCTTTTCGGACATCAAAATCACGGCAGCCGCCCCGTCGACGTTGATCGAGCACATCAGTTTGGTGTTGGGATAGGCGATCATCTCGGCTTCCATCACCATCTCGAGCGGGGTTTCCTTGCGCAGCACGGCCTTCGGATTCATCGTCGCATGATGGTGGTTCTTGACCGAGACCTTGGCGAACTGCGCAAAGCTGGTCCCATATTTGGCGGCATATTCGCGGCCGGCCTCCGCGAAGGTCGCGGGCATCGAGGTCGATCCCATCAGCCCCTCGATCGGGATCGAGGCCTGCCGCGCGGAACCGAGCATGCCCATTCCGGTCATCTGCTCGACGCCGACCGCCAATGCGATATCATAATCGCCCGTCCGTACCGCCATCCACGCCTCGCGGACGGCCGTGGCTCCGGTGGCGCAGGCGTTGGACACGTTGGCAACCGGGATTCCGGTCTGACCGATCTGCTGGAAAATCTTCTGGCCGACCATCGTCTGGAAGACACAGCCGCAATAGGCGGTCTGGACGTCGTGAACGGTGATCCCGGCATCGTCGAGCGCGCCGAGAACCGCTTCGGCGCCAAGCGAGGCGGGCGTCCGATGCGGATAGCGTCCGAAGGGGATCATTTCGATCCCGGTGATATAGACATCGCTCATTGAATTGACCTTTCGTCAGTCGGCCGCAAGCGGCTCGAAAAAATGGCTGATATAGGCGTTTCCGTCGGCATCGCGGCGGCCGAGCGCATCGTCGAAGACGATCCGGACGCGCATCGCACCGTCGATCCGGTCCGCGTCAAAAGGGACGCCGCGCAGATTACCCTTTAGCGACGGGCCATCGTCGATATCGACGACGGCCGAAATGAACGGGACGGCGGTGCCCGGAAAGCTGCGATGGACGATCGAGTAGCTGTGCAGCGTACCTTCATATTTCGGCTCATGCGCATCGAAGCCCCCGCGAGACCCACAGCGCGCGCAGGCGAGTCGTTCGGGTTCGAGGAACATCGTGCCGCAGGATTTGCATTTGAGAAAGGACAGGCGCGGCTCCGGCCCGTCGAGATGGATATAGGAGGCCGCGGGGAGCGGCGGAGAGGCGGGCGTGTCGGTCATGTCAAAGCTCCATTTGCCAATTAGGTGGCACTTGCCGGGCGAAGATTGCCAAGCGTGTCGGTGGTCCGGGGGGCGGGGGTTTCGTCGTCGGCCCAAGGATCGCGCGGCATGCCAAGCACGCGTTCGGCGAGCTTGTTGCGATGGATCTCACTCGTTCCGCCGCCGATCGTCGACGCACGCGTCGAAAGCCAGGCGCGCGTCCAGCGCGTTTCTTCCAGCCCGGCCGCGCCTTGGGCATCGACCATCAGTTCGAACAATTCCTTCTCATTCTCTTGCCCGACGAGCTTCGAGATCGAGCCCTCGGCGCCGGGATTGTCACCCGCGGTGAAGCGCGCCACGTTGCGCAGACCGTGCAGCTTGACGATCTGGGTCGTGGCCCAGGCGTCGGCGAAGCGTGCGCGCAGGTCGTGGTCGATCCCGTGCTGCGCCTCGCGCCCGGCAATCGTACGCGCTATTCGCGCGACCGTTTCGGCCTGCGCCGCCTGCGAGCCGAGAAAATTGGTGAGATGTTCGCCGACCATCGTCGTGCGATTGATCCGCCAGCCGTCGTTCATCGGTCCGACGATATTTTCCAGCGGCACGCGCACATTGTCGAAGAACACTTCGTTGAAATGATAATCGCCGTTGTTCCGGCGAATGGGGCGCACCTCGAGCCCATCGCTGTCCATCGGGATCAGAACCACGCTGATGCCCGCATGCTTGGGATGCAGCGGGCCGGTGCGGATCAGCGCGTACATCCAGTCGGCCATCTGCGCCTGGCTCGTCCAGATCTTGTGGCCGTTGATGACCAGCTCGTCGCCATCGACCTCGCCGCGCGTCCGCAGCGATGCAAGATCGGACCCGGCGCCGCGTTCGGAAAATCCGCCCGCCCACAGGATGTCGGCGCGCCTTGTCGGGGCAAGCAGCTGCTTTTGCCTTTCGGACCCGTGCGCGATCAGCGTCGGACCAACAAGCATCAGGCCGCGATTTCCCGGGAGCGGCGGCAGGCCGCGCCGCGTCATTTCGGCATAATAGAGAACTTGCTGGGTGAAGCTTGCCTCGCGGCCCCCCGCCGTCTTCGACCAGTGCAGGGCCGCCCAGCCGGCATCGGCCAGTTCGCCTTGCCAGGCTCTGCGTTCGGCCATTCCCGCTCGCTTGAGAGCTTTGGCCCGCTCGACGGTCACATTCTCGTCGAGCCACGCGCGAAAGGGCTCGATGAATGCCTCGTCTTCGCCCGACGGGATGAAACCGAGGTCCATACCGGCAAACTGGTCCGCGCGCGATCGCGCCCCCGAATTTGCTGCCTGCAGCGCATTCTCTCCCAGCAGGCGCAAATTCTGCGTGAAGCTGCCCAGCGTCAGGTTGCAATGTTTCGCGCGGCGCATCAGCAGATGAAGATCATGTTCCCATGTGCAGCCGATCGCCCCGTGCATCTGCACCGCCTCACCCGTCACCCACATCGCGGCGCGGTTCGCCTGGGCTTTTGCAAGCCGGGCTGCATCGGGGTCGGGGACGCCGTCGTTGATCGACCGGACGGCCCCCCACAGCGCCGACCGCGCGCCTTCGACGGCGATCAGGCAATCGGCGAGCTTTTGCTTCACCGCCTGAAAACGCCCGATCGGCTGGCCGAATTGCTCGCGCTGCAACGCATAGTCGCGCGTCATGTCGAGCGCGGCTTGGGCAACGCCGAGCGCTTCGGCGGCGATCAGCGTCTGCACGATCGACATCAGGCGCCGGATCGGGAAATCCGAAACGCCTTTGGCGGGCGCACCGTCGAACTCGACTCGCGCCAGCCGACGCGTCGGGTCGAGGCTGGGAATCTCGGTTCGCGTAACTCCGCCGAGCGAAAGATCGACGCTCCACCAGCGGCCGCTTGCGGGAACGAGCACCACTTCGATCGCCGCGCCGTCGACCATATCGGGGATGATTCCGCTGATCAGGCAGTCATCGCCGGAATCGCCCGGCACGAGGGAGAGCGCTACGGCAGGCCCTTCCGCCGCCGACAGCCCGGCGCCGACAACGATCTCGCCGGCCGCCAGCGCCTGTCCAAGTCGGGTCGCATGTGGCGTCGCCGACGATCCCAGAATATGGGCCGCGGCAAAGGCCGTCGTGATCGGGATCGGCGCGACGATCCGCCCAAGCGCCTCGGCTGCGATGACTTCTTCGGCAAGGCTCATGTCGACGCCGCCGTGGGTGCCGGGAAGCGTGATGCCGAGGAACCCGAGTTCCGCGAGGTTGGACCAAAGCGCGCCGTCGATCGGCGGGCCGCCTTCGGCCGCATGACGGGCCGCGTCGCGCGTGCTGAGCAGGCGGCCCAGTATGTGGCTGATCTCTTCTTGATCGGGCGTGAGCATCAAATTTCCTAGCGAAGCCGCAAATATGTCCGCAGCGTTGTCGAAGCTTCGGGGCCGCGTCCAAGATGAAGTCGCCGACCGGCATGACCCGAATGACATAAAAGGAAATCAGACAGCGATTGCGCCCGGAAATGGCCTGTTCGTCAGCTTGATGGGAAAACGGCAGATGCGGCGGCGCGATAGACATTGGTCCGCGCCACCGACTCTCGGCCATCGTCCGGAGCATAATGAGGGCCCGCGTCCAGATGCAGATTGAATTCACCCGACAGGAACAGGCGTTTCGTAGCGAAGTTCGCAGCTGGCTGCGGGCGAATGTGCCCGCAGGCGAGCGGCCGATCCATAGCGACCGCAACTTGGATATTCGCGAGTTCGACCTCGAATGGCAGCGCAAGCAGTTCGACGCGGGCTGGGCGGGGATTTCGTGGCCGAGCGAATATGGCGGCCGCGGAGCGAGCCTGATCGAGCAGCTTATCTGGCACGAGGAATATGCCCGCGCCGGGGCGCCGCGGGCTGGATCCTGCTTCGTCGGTCTCAGTCACGCCGGGCCGACGCTCATCGCCCGCGGCACGCCTGAACAACAGGCCTTTCACCTGCCGCGAATCCTTCGCGGCGAAACGATCTGGTGTCAGGGGTTTTCGGAGCCGGGCGCGGGGTCGGACCTCGCGGCGCTGAGCACCCGTGCCGAGATCGATGGTGATCATCTCGTCGTCAACGGCTCGAAAATCTGGACCAGCTATGCATCGGTTGCCGATTATCAGGAGCTTTTATGCCGGACCGAAGCGGGCGGGCGGAAGCATGGCGGGATCAGCTGGGTCATCTGCCCGATGGATACGCCGGGGATCGAACTGCGCCCGATCCTCACGATGGTCGGGCCGAACGATTTCCACTTCTGTCAGGTATTTTACAACGACGTCCGCATCCCGCTCGCCAATGTCGTCGGCCAGATCAACGACGGCTGGAGCGTCGCCAACGCGACGCTGGGTTTCGAGCGCGGTACCGGATTCGTCGCCGACCAGATCCAGAACAGCGAGCTGGTCGAAAGGCTGATCGCGATGGCGCGGGAGCGACGCGGCCTCGACGGCCTGTCCGCCGCGATCGATGATGGAGATTTCGCGTCGCGCCTTGCTATGTCGCGGGCCGAAATGGCGGGCGTCCGGGCCATGACCTATGCCACCGTCTCGCGCGCGGCGAACGCGAATCCGGGGCCCGAAGGCTCGCTGGTGAAACTGTTCTTCTCGGAAGCATCCCAGCGGCTGCGCCGGCTCGGGGTCGACCTGCTCGGTCCGGAAGCGCTCGAGCTATCGTCGGACGCTGGCCTCACGACGCCTTATTTGCGGTCCCACGCGGCGTCGATCGGCGGCGGCACATCCGACGTGCAACGTAACATCGTCGCCGAGCGCGTGCTGGGTTTGCCGCGAGGGCCGCGGCCATGATCGACATGGAGATGTCTTCGGAACAACAGCAGATCGTCGATTCGATCCGCTCCTTTCTGACCGACGTTCTGCCCTATGAGCGTTTCGTGCCGCGTCCGACGCCGGTCCCGAATCAGGATTGCGCGCAATTCGCGAAACTGGGCGCGCTTGGCGTTTTCGGGCTGGGCCTTGCCGAAGCGGATGGCGGCGTGGGCTATTCGATGGTCGAAGAGGTGCTTGTTGCACGTGAGCTCGGCCGGTTCCTCGTTTCCCCCACCGCGATCGCCACGATGATCGGCGTCCATGTCGCGCAGGCGGCGGGCGACCCGGAGCTTGCGAGACGGCTGATGCAGGGCGACACGCCGGTAGCCCCCGCACTCGCTTTCAATGCAGCCAAGAATCACTTTGCCGGCGAATATCATCTTGTCGACGGTGATCGCGCCGAATGGGCACTTGCGTGGAGCGAAGCCGGCGTTGCTCTCGTGGGCGTCGATGACTGGTCGGACCTGAAGACCGTGGCTTCGATCGACAGCACGCTTTGGCTCGCGCGCGTTCGGTTCAACACTCTCATGCCCGACTTGCGCGTTGCGGCGGCCAAAGGCCTGTGGCGCCGCGCCCAATTGCTGGTTTGCGCCTATCTGACGGGCCTCGCTGAAGCCGCGCTCGACGATTCGGTCGAATATGCGAAGGTGCGCGAGCAATTTCAGCAGCCCATTGGCGGGTTCCAGGCGATCAAGCACCGCTGCGCGGATATGCTCGCCCGTTCGTCGATCGCGTGGAACAGCACGATTTTTGCCGCGCTGACGGATGTTGCGGAAGGACCGGATGCCGATTTCCAGGTCATCGCCGCGAAACTGCTGGCCAGCGACGCGGCGTTCAGAAACGCCGCGATCAATATCCAGAATCACGGCGCCTATGGTTTCACCGGCGAGCATCACGCCCATCTCTTTGTGAAGCGCGCGCATATGCTCGACCGCTTCGGCGGCGATGCGACCTATCAGAAACAGCGCATGCTCGCGGCGAAGCCGCCGTCGCAGGAAGGCGGTCCTGTCATGGTCGGTCAGCGAGCCTGGACAAAACAGGAAGGGAATATCTAATGACGACCATCGCGGATCAGATCGCGGCCCATTTCGCGAGCTTGCCGACGCTCGAGCCCGACAGCATCGCCGTGCGCTATGGAGACACGCGGACGAGCTGGGGCCAGCTGGGGCAGGTGGGTGACGGCATCCTTGCGAGCCTCAACACCGCGGGTGTGCCCAAAGGGTCCTCGATCGGCTGGATCGCCCGCAACGACCCCGCACTACTCGGGGCGCTGATCGGCCTGATCAAGGGCGGGTACACGGTATCGCCAGTCAATCCGCATCAGCCGGTGGCGAAGATCGCCGAGCAGTTGCGGGCGCTCCAGATGGCAGCCAGCGTCGGCGTGGCGCAGGATTTCCATCCCGAAGTGCGCGAAGCCCTTGCCGATACCGGCGGAGTCGGGGTGGTGATCGACGCGCATGCGACGCCTGCTGCGCAGCTGCTGGGAGCCGGTGATGTGGTTGGCCCGGGACCGTTCCGAATACTCGATGATGCGATCGTCGAGCGTCTGACCAGCGGGACGACGGGCGAGCCCAAGCGCATTCAGGTGCCGGCAGCAACCTTTCAAAAGGCGCTGGAACTCGGCGCCCGCTCGGAAAAGGACAAGCAGGCCGAACCTCTCAAGGTCAAACGCTCGCCGGGCATTTTGCTGACGACATTTTCGCATTCGGGGGGGCTCTGGGGCGCGCTTCTGGCGCTCAACCAGGCGCGTCCGGTCGAACTGTTCGACAAGTTCGACGTCCAGCGCTGGGCCGATGCGGTCGAGCGCGGCCAGGTCAAGGCCGCGAATCTGGTGCCGTCGATGATCACGATGGTCCTCGAGCAGGGCGTTGCGCCCGAAAAGATCAAGAGCCTGCTCGTCATTCGCGCGGGAACCGCACCGCTCGACCCCGAAACGCAGCGTTTGTTCGAGGAGACGTATGGGATTCCGGTCCTGACCGAATATAGCGCTTCCGAATTCATGGGCGGCATCGCCGGATGGTCGCTCGCAGACCACAAGGCCTATGGCGAGTCCAAGCGCGGCGCCGCGGGTACGCTGCGCCCCGACATGCAGGTCAAGATCACCGACGTCGCGACGGGCGAAGAACTGGAGCGCGGCCAGATCGGCATTCTCAACCTCAAATCGCCGCGCATCGGTCCCGATTTTATCAGGACCACAGATCTTGCATCGTTCGACACCGACGATTTTCTGTGGATTCACGGCCGGGCCGACGAAGCGATCAACCGCGGCGGGTTCAAGATCCTGCCTGAGAAGGTCGCCGAGACGCTGCGGCTGCACGAGGCTGTGCGCGAGGCCGGCATCCTCGCGGCCAAAGATAGCCGACTTGGTCAAGTGCCGATCGCGGTGGTCGAGATTGTCGATGGGGCCCGGACAAGCGAGCAGGAGCTCAAGGATTTCGTCCGCTCGCAAATGCCGGCCTATATGGTTCCGACCGCGATCGAACTGGTCGATGCCTTACCGCGAACGCTCTCGATGAAGGTCGACCGGCCCGCACTACGCGCACTCTTCAAGGATAAATATCAGTTCTAGCCGCCCGGAAAACGGACGGTTTCACCCACAGCATCTGGATAAGGGACATTATGGCAACGCAACCGCAGGCCGATACCCCGCGCGATATCGATTCGACGATCAGCGACGAGGACATCGAACGGGCCACAGCACAGATCGGCATTCCGCAGCGCCGCTTCGTGAAGGCGTTCAACGAAACCGCAACGACCGATGGCATGCGGCATTTCGCTTTCGGGCTGGTCGGCGACGACAATCCGCTCTGGCACGATCCCGAATATGCGAAGAATACGCGCTGGCGCGGGCCCGTGGCGCATCCCCTGTTCATCCAGACGATGGGAATCAACGAATGCCCGCCCTATTCGCCCGAGCACAAAGCGCTGTTCCGCGGCCTGTTCCGCGGGATCGGCAAATATCTGGCCTCGACCACCTGGACCTTCTTCAAGCCGATCTTCCCCGGCGATGCCGCATATGAGGAATATGTCACTTCGGACATCCAGGTGAAGCAATCGAGCTTCTCGGGAGGCCGCTCGGTCATCGACAGCTACCGTTCGCTCTACGTCGACGCCGCGGGCACGCCGCTGGCAACGCGCGAACATTCGCTCGTCAATGCCGAGCGCAAGGGGTCGAAGGAAAAGGGCAAATATGCCGACCTCGCCCGCCACACCTATACGCCCGACGACATAGCGCGGATCGACGAGGTCTATGCGGCCGAACAGCGGCGCGGCGCGACGATCCGCCATTTCGAGGACGTCCAAGTCGGCGAGGCCTTGACCCCGGTCGCGAAGGGGCCGTTGTCGATGGTCGACCTGATCTGCCGCCATATCGCGACGGGGATGGCCGACGGATATGACATCGGTCCGCTGCGCTATGGCTGGCGCGCACGCGGCAAGATCGCGCCTTTTTACACGCCCGACGCCTGGGGCGTGCCGCAACCGCAACAGCGCGTGCACTGGGACGACAGCCGCGCGCAGGATCTCGGCCTGCCCGGCGGATATGATTATGCGATCATGCGTTTTGCCTGGCTGACGCATCTCCTCACCAACTGGATGGGTGATGATGGCTGGATCGAAAGCTATGGTGTCGAACTGCGCCAGTTCAATTTCGTGGGCGATTTCCACATCATCGGTGGCAGCGTGACGGGCAAGTCGGTCGAGAACGGCCGTCCGACCGTCGAGATCGTGCTGGAAGCGACGAACCAGCGCGGCGACATCACCACGCGCGGAAAGGCAAAAATCCTGCTTCCCTCGCGCGAATATGGTGCGGTCATCCTGCCCGAGGCGCCGCTCGATCTTGTCCGCCGCGGTGCGAATATGATGGCCGAGGCCGCCGCGCGCAAAGCGGCTGGCTGACAAAGGGGACGTATGGACATGGTTGATAAGCTGCGGTTCGACGACGAGGTCGTCATCGTGACGGGCGCGGGCAGCGGGCTCGGGCGCGCCTATGCCCTCGAACTCGCTGCGCGCGGGGCGAAGCTGGTCGTCAACGATCTTGGCGGATCGACCGACGGGAAGGGGTCCGATGCGTCGGCAGCGTCGCGCGTCGTTGCCGAAATCGAGGCCGGGGGCGGCGAGGCGGTGGCGAGCTTCGACAGCGTTGCGACACCCGCGGGCGGAAAGGCGATCGTCGATGCAGCGATCGATAAATGGGGCCGGCTCGACGCCCTGATCTCCAACGCGGGCATCCTGCGCGACCGCAGCTACGCCAAGCTCGATCTGGACGAAGCGCGGTCGGTCGTCGACGTGCATTTTTGGGGCGGCGGCTTTTACGTCGCGCAGCCGGCCTTCGCGGCGATGAAGGAAAGCGGGCGGGGCGGCCGGATTCTTCTGACGACCTCTGCCTCCGGGCTGCTCGGTAATTTCGGCCAAGCGAGCTACGGCGCCGCGAAGATGGGCCTCGTGGGCCTGATGCGGACGTTGCGGATCGAAGGCGAGAAGGCCGGAATCAAAGTCAATGCGCTGGCGCCGATCGCCGGCACCCGCCTGACGGGCGCGCCGGTTGACGACGATGCGCCCAAGGGTCCGGGCAAGGTGGCGCCCATCGCGGTTGCGCTGGCGCACGCCCAATGCCCGACGAACGGCGAGATCTACATGGCGGGCGCCGGCTGGTATTCGCGGGTGATGATCGGCGTTACCGAGGGCTGGGTCTCGCCAGACGCCACGGCCGAAACGATCCTCGCCAACTGGGACAAGGTCTCGGACGCATCGACCTACAGCGAGCCGCGGAGTGCTGGCGATATCAGCACGATCATGCGAAGCATCACGGGATGATCCCTTCAGGAAAGACGGCCGATGACTGACAGCATAGGAATGGACGTCACAGGGGCGGTAGCGGTCATCACGCTCAACCGTCCCGATCGCCATAATGCGATGGACAATGCGATGAGCGCGGCCTTTGGCGAAGCGATCTCGGCTGCGCAGGACGATCCCGCGGTTCGCGCCATTCTGCTGCGCGGCGAAGGCCAATCCTTTTGCACCGGCCGCGACACCGCTGCGCTTGGCGTCCGTGCACCGGGCGTCAGCGATTTTGCGCATGTCAGCAAGAGCCAGAAGCGCAAATTTCAGATTCTCGACAGCCAGAAGCCGTTCGTTGCCGCGATCCGGGGCTATGCGATCGGAGGCGGGTGCGAACTGGCGTTGCAGTGCGACATCCGTGTCGCATCCGAGACGGCAAAATTCTCGCTCCCCGAAATCGATCATGGCATCATTACCGATGGCGGCGGCTCGGTGATTACGGCCGCCGTCGCCGGCGCATCGCGGGCCAAATATCTGCTGATGACGGGCGAACGCATCGACGCGGTGCAGGCGCTGGCCTGGGGCATGGTCGATTTCGTTGTCGCGGATAGCGATCTCGACGCGCGGGCGCTCGAAATCGCGAGCAAGATCGCCGCGCGCCCGCCGATCCATGTCGCGATGGCCAAGCAGCTGATCGACGGCGTGCACGGCGACCAGATACGCCGCGGCATTCGCGAGGAGCTCGTTGCCATATCGGCGCTGTACAAGACAGAGGACCGGCAGGAAGCACGCGCTGCGCGCGCGGAAAAGCGCGATCCCGTTTTCAAAGGACTTTGACCCGATGGCGCTTGCCGAACCCTTTGCCGTCGATCATCCGTTTCTGCCCGCCGACACGTTCAAGGACGATGTTATCCTCGTGACGGGGGGCGGCACCGGGCTCGGTAAGGCGATGGCGCAGATGTTTGCGCGCCATGGAGGCCGGATCGCGATTGCGAGCCGCAAGGAAGAGCATCGCGCGGCGGGGGTCGCGGCGATCGAGGCGCTCGGCGGCGTGGCCATCGGGGTGGCGCTCGACATTCGCGACCCCGATCAGGTGAAGCGTGCCTTTGACGAAATCGAAGCCGCGCTGGGGCCGGTCACGATCCTGATCAACAACGCCGCCGGTCGCTTCATGGCGCCCGCCGAGGACATCACGCCCAATGGTTGGCGCGCGGTCACCCAGATCGTTCTCGATGGCACGTTTTTCTGTTCGCAGGAACTCCACCGGCGCCGGGTGGCCGCCGGCGGCACCGGTGCCATCCTGAACATCGGCGCGACTTTCGCATGGACTGGTGGCCCCGGCTCGGCGCATTCGGCGGCAGCGAAGGCCGCGGTCACCAATCTTACCCAGACGCTTGGCGTCGAATGGGCGATCGACGGGGTGCGGATCAACACGATCGCGCCCGGCTATTTCCCGCATGACGATACCGCTGCCCATATGAAGGGCGACTGGTCGGGCGAGGAAAAGCGGGCGAAGCAGATGCCGGCGGGCCGCGTCGGCCGGTTGCAGGAACTCGCCTGGTCGGCTGTCTTCCTTTGTTCGCCCTATGCCTCCTACATCACGGGCCATACGCTGGTGGTGGACGGCGCGAACTGGCTGCGTCACCGCGCATCGAGCGCGCCGGATTTCGTCCCCGTCCGCGAATGGGCCAGGAAAAGACCGGGCGGCTGACGCCGGCTTCGTTCGTCAGGGCGTCGATACGCCCGATGGCGCGATCGGCAGGAGGCCATGGTCGGGCGTCGCCTCCTTCCAGCGAACCGACCCCATCGGGCGTTCGAGCATGATCGTTGCGCGGATCGCCTCGGGACCCGCATGCAGGGCGGCGACTTCCTTCTGGATTTGCGCTTCCTTGACAGTTGGCCGATCGCGCTGGCGGAGGAAATCGAGCCATGTCGCGCAGACATAACGTTCGCGCCAGATCCACGGATCGCGAATGTCGCGGGCGACCGAGCAGGAGCGCGCGCCGTTGCGCTTCCGGCTCCGCTGCAGTTCCTGGACCAGAATGTAGAACTGGCGCGCCCGGTCCGGCGCGATGCGATAGTCGATCTCGACCGCGATCGGCCCGCTGCGCGGGGTCAGCGCGAGCGCCGCGGACAGCTCCTTTCGCTGCGCCGACATTTCCTTGTCTTCGACATTGACGATCGGCATCGGCATCCATCGACCGAGGATCAAAGCCACCAGAACCAGAAGCGCGGCCGATGCATAAAGCGCGCCCGCGAGTCCGATTTCGGTTGCCGCCCGACCCCACGCCCAGCCACCGAGTGCGATGCCGCCGGCCGTCGCGGCCTGGAACGTCGCGAGGGTTCGCCCGGCAACCCAGCGCGGCGCCGTCAACTGGATGCTGATATTGCAGATTGCCACCGATATGAGCCAGCACGCGCCCGCCACTGCGAGTGCGAGCGAGGTGACGATCTGGGAATGGCTGCTGCCGACCACGACAGCCATCGTCGCAAGGCTGAGGCTGCAAAGCCGCATGATCGCTTCGGTCGAGAATTTCGCGCGCAACGAAGCCAGCGCCAGACCGCCGAGGACGGCCCCGATCCCGAACGCGCCAAGCAGCAGGCCAAAGATCCGGGAATCGCCGTGCAATATGTCCCGTGCGATCAGCGGCAGTAGGGCGGCAATCGCGGTTCCGGCAAAGGCCGCCGAAAATGTCCGCCATAACGGCGTCCGGATGCGCGGCGAGTGCAGGACATAGCGGAGCCCGGCGACGGTGGCTTCGATCAGCCTTTCAGGTGGCAGTCGCGGGATTTCCCGCGCGCGCTTCCACAGGATCATCACCGCGATCAATGGCAGATAGCAGACGGCGGCGGCGATGAACGCCGCGGCGACGCCGGCCCACGCGACGATGACGCCGCCGATCGCCGGGCCGAAGCTGCGCGCGACATTGAAACTGACGCTGTTGAGCGCGATCGCGCTGGGAAGCAGCGCCGGAGTGACTTGTTCGCCGACCGACGCCTGCCACGACGGACCGAACAGCGCCATTCCGCTGCCGACAAGGAAGGTGAAAATCAGAAGGCTTGCGGGGCCGACCTGCCCCCCGAACACCGCAATCGATAACAGGACCGAACCGACAAGCGATGCGATGATCGAGAAGAGAATGACGAGGCGCCGGTCATATATATCGGCAATGGCGCCGGCAGGCAGGGCGAAAAGCGTGATCGGGAGGGTGAGCGCGGTCTGTACCAGCGCGACCTGTTCGGGAGTGCCGTTCATCTCGACCATCGCCCAGCCGGCGCCCACGCCCTGGATCATCCGTCCGGTGTTGGACAGCAGGCTTGCCGTCCAGATCCTCCGGAACAGGTCTTGCCTGAGCGGTTCGATCATTTCGGTGGAGATCATGCCGGCATCCGTCCCCTCATGCGACATGCCTCGTCCGCAGCGGGCCGAAACCGCGAGCCGGCGTGTCAATGAGGCGATCTTGCCAATGAAGGGGCCGATAATCCTATGCGTAATCGCGCCCGCCGGGCACATCTCGGCAATAGTCGGTGTCGTTGTTTCCCGATAGCAAGGCATCATGCAATTGCGCGCGGACAGAGACTTGCAATCACGATGGCGCGCCGACGGCCATTGGCGAGACCAGACGCTCGATCAAGCCTTCGAAGCCGCTGCGGGTCGCCATCCCGACATTCTGCTGACCATCCATGCCGCCGGAAATCCGCGCTCCATTTCGCTTGGGGACTTGCGCGAGCGCGGGCAGGCGCTCGCGGGGGCGCTGCACAGCCTCGGACTGACGGCCGGCGACGTCGTGGCGATGCAGCTTCCCAATTCGATCGAGACGGCGCTCGTCTATCAGGCCGCGGCGGCGCTCGGCTGTATCATCCTGCCGATCGTTCCGATTTACGGACCGCACGAGCTCGGTTTCGTGCTGCGCGACGCGCGCGCGAGAATCCTGTTCGTGCCCGACCGGTGGCGACACACCGACTGCGTCCAGCGCGTCCGGGACATCGGCAACGTGCCTGATCTCGAGGCGGTCGTCGTCATCGGTGACGGCGATGCTGGCGAATATATGCCCTGGGGCGATTTCGAACAGCGGGCAGGGGCAGGCATCTGGCCTGGCGTCAGCGCGGACGATCCGGCCTTCATGGTCTATACGTCGGGGACGACCGCCAATCCAAAGGGCGTGCTCCACAGCGCCAACACGCTCCTGGCCGAGGTGTGGCAAAGCTATCCCGATCAGGACCCCGGCAGCCGCGTCATGTCGCCCTATCCCGCGGGCCATGTCGCGGGCGCGCTCGGCGTGCTCGCGCACGCAGCTGCGGCGCGGCGAACGATATTGTTCGAAACCTTCGATGCCGAGGCGGCCGCCCGCTATGTCGGCGCCGAGCGCATAACCCACACTGCGGGAACCCCCTTTCACTATCTTGCCCTGCTCGACGCCGCGGACGCGCTTGGCTGCGACATGGGGTCGCTGCGCGCGTGCGGTACCGGGGGCGCGACCGTCCCCGAGTCGCTGGTGGAGCGCGCCGAAGCCGCCGGAATCCACATGTTCCGTCGCTACGGGATGAGCGAGCACCCGACCGTCACGCAAGGCGCGGATGGCGATCCCCTGCACGACCGCATGACGACCGATGGCCGGTTGCGGCCGGGTGTCGAGGTCCGGATCGTCGACGACCATGGCAACGACGTCGAGACGGGACAAGAGGGCGAAGTCGCGACGCGCGGCCCCGACATGTTCCTCGGCTACAGCGACCCCGCGATCGACGCCGCTGCCTGGCTGCCCGGCTGCTGGTTTCTGTCGGGCGACATCGGACGTCTCGACGAGGCAGGCCTCCTTGCCATCA
Organism: Sphingopyxis macrogoltabida; assembly: GCF_001314325.1. Taxonomy (NCBI): domain Bacteria; kingdom Pseudomonadati; phylum Pseudomonadota; class Alphaproteobacteria; order Sphingomonadales; family Sphingopyxidaceae; genus Sphingopyxis; species Sphingopyxis macrogoltabida. The sequence goes on along the minus strand of NZ_CP009430.1, from coordinate 211,740 downwards.
CCGATCGCAAAAAGGACATCATCATTCGCGGCGGCGAGAATATCTCTTCGCGTGAGGTCGAGGAATTGCTGCTCCGGATCCCCGGGGTTCGCGAGGCCGCCGCCGTGGGCTATCCCGACGAGCGGCTTGGCGAGCGCATCTGTGCCTATTTGATTGTCGACGCCCGCCTCGACCTCGATCTGGCGGCCATCGACGCCGCGTTCCGGCGCTTTGGCGCAGCCCGGCAGAAGACGCCCGAACGGGTCATCCTCGCGCAAGATTTGCCGCGGACGCCGGCGGGAAAGATCAAGAAGGCCGAGCTGCGCCGCGAATTGCGCGAGGTCGCGTCGCCCTAGGCCGGTCAGGCGCGCATCAGGCTGGGCGGGCCTTCGTCGCGCGGCAACAGGACCAGGCCTTTCTCGACCGCTTCGGCCAGTGCACGTGCCGAGAAATCGGCATCGGGAACGAGCGCCGGTCCGCGCTCGAGCCGTACCTCGCGTACGATGCCGCCGCCTGCGACGATCGTCTTGCCCGTCTGATCACCCGACAGCGAACTGACCATGTACAGCACGACTTCGGCAACCCTGTCGGTCGTGTAGACGGCTTTGTAAGCGTCGTCGGTGACGGCCTCGGTCAGCCGCGTGTTGGCGGCGGGCGCGAGTGTCCAGACGCGGATGCCGTATTTCTGGCCTTCGAGCGTCAATGTGTTCGAAAAACCCCAGACACCGCCCTTTGCCGCGCCATAATTTCCCTGTCCGAACTTGCCCGAGAGACCCGAGGTCGACGTCGTGTTCACGACGACGCCGCCGCCGTTTTCGCGCATCCAGGCAAAAACCGGCTTCGTTACGCAGAAAGTGCCTTTCAGATGGACGTGCATGACATCATCCCAGTCGGCTTCATCCATCTTGATGAGAGTCCGGTCACGCAGGATCCCGGCGTTGTTGACGAGGATGTCGGCGCGGCCAAAAGCAGAAATCGCGGTCTCGAAAATTGACTGGCCGCCCGCCATAGTGCCGACATCGGCGGCATTCGCGACGGCGCTGCCACCTGCCGCGACGATCTCCCGCACCACTTCGTTCGCGCTGTCCGACACCGGATCCCCGCCGGCGGAGGGAACGCCATAATCGTTGACCACGACCTTCGCGCCTTCGCGCGCCAACAGCATGGCATAGGCCCGCCCGAGCCCGCCGCCCGCTCCGGTCACAATCGCTACCTTACCATCCAGCAAACCCATGGCGCACTCCTTGTTCATCCGCGTTCGCTGGCTGGCATAACGGCTGATGCGCGCCTGGTTATTGCCAAGCTGCATCGCGCCGGTCGAACTTCGCATAATTGGCCGGGCGAACTTGGGTTAGGGAGATGGGGTGCGCTGGCGCACGGACAGCTTGGGAAGAGGCAGGATGAATCTGGATTATACGGCCGAGGACGAACTATTCCGGGCCGAAGCGCGCGAATGGCTCGATGCGAATGTGCCGCGCGAGATCCGACCTCCCGATGGGCCGGGCATGCGCGATTTCGATCTTGGCTGGCAGCGCAAGCAGTTCGAAGGCGGCTGGGCCGGCGTGTCATGGCCGGTAGAATATGGCGGGCGCGGACTGTCGCTCACGCATCAGCTTATCTGGTACGAGGAATATGCCAAGGCTGGCGGACCCAACGCCGAGCTGCTGTTCGTCGGCTGCAACCATGCCGCCCCGACGATCATGGCACGCGGCACCGAAGAGCAGAAATCATATCATCTTCCGAAAATCCTGAGTGGCGAAGTCGCCTGGTGCCAAGGCTTTTCGGAACCCAATAACGGGTCGGATCTTGGCGGCCTGAAATGCCGGGCGGAGATCGTCGGGGACGAGCTTGTCGTCAACGGGTCGAAAATCTGGACAAGCTCGGCGCACTTGGCCGACTGGCAGGAACTGCTCGTTCGCACCGATCCGGCCGCGCCAAAGCATAAAGGGATCAGCTGGGTCATCTGCGATATGCAAACGCCGGGCATCGAGCTGCGCCCGATCCTGATCATGACCGCGCCGGGCCATCATCATTTCAACCAGGTTTTCTACACCGACGTGCGGATTCCGCTGTCGAACGTCGTTGGCGAAGTGAACGACGGTTGGAACGTCGCCATGTCGACGCTCGGGTTTGAGCGTGGCACCGCGGGTATGCTCGAAAATATCCGCTATGGCGCGGTCGTGGAGCGGCTGGTCGATATGGCGCGTCAACGGCTCGGCGCCGGTGCGCTCGAGAACGACGACATCGGCCAGAGGCTGGCGCAGCTTAGAGCCGAGGTTACTGCCGTTCGTGCCATGACCTACCGCATCGCTTCGCGCGCGGCGATCGCGCCGCCGGGTTCCGAAGCCTCGCTCGCGCGCGCCTTTTTCAGTCAGCTGCAGCAGCGGATCCGCCGTATTGCGCTCGACATCATCGGCCCGGACTCGATCGAGCTACCCGACGACGATCCCTGGATCCGCCCCTATTTGCGGACCTACAGCAACACGATTGCCGCGGGCACGTCGGAGATCCAGCGTAACATCATCGGCGAGCGCGTGCTCGGCCTGCCGCGATAAGGTTATTTTTCATGAATTTGCTTCCCACCGAAGAACAGCAGCAAATCGTCGACATGGTGCGCGGCTTTCTTGCCGACAACGCGCCCCTCGATCGTCTCCGTCCCGACAAGTTCGGCCAGATCGGCAATCCCGATGCGGCGCTCTGGCCAAAGATGGCCGAACTCGGCATCCTCGGCCTCGGTGTGCCCGAAGACGGCGGCGGTCTCGGTCTGTCTGCGGTCGAAGAGGCGCTGACGTACATCGAGTTCGGGCGAGCGCTCGTCTCCGTCGGCGTGCTCGGCGCGACGCTCGGCGCCCATCTTGCCGCACGCCATGCTCCCGATGTTGCTGTGGCGATCATGGGCGGAAGCACAGCGGTCGGGCTGGCGACGCCGCGCGGGACCGTCGAGCACAGCGAAGGCGGGTTTTCGGGCGAGTTCCATCTGATCGAGGCCGATGAGGCCGAATTTGTGCTGCTGCTGACCAGCGAAGCGATCGCCCTGTTCCGCAAGGAGGACTTTACCGACCGGAGCGAGCGGCTCAGCATGGACAGTCATATGCGGCTGATGCGCGCACGGCTGGACGACAGCAAGGCGCTCCGCTGGTCTTCGGTCAAGGACGGCATTGATCATGCGCGCGCCAATCTGCTGATCGCGGCCTATGCTACCGGGCTTGCAGAAGTGGCGCTTGCGGGGGCGGTCGATTATGCGAAGGTCCGCGAACAGTTCGGCAAGCCGATCGGCTCCTTCCAGGCGATCAAGCATAAATGCGCAGACATGGCGATCGCCGCCGAAGTCGCCTCCTGTCAGGTCTCGTTTGCTTCGGTAATCCTTGCGAAGGACAGCGAGGAATCGCGATTTCATGCGCTCGCGGCGCGCATCGTCGCGGTCGACGCTGCGCTCAAGAATGGCGCGACGGGGATCCAGGTCCATGGTGCGATCGGCTTCACCGCCGAGGTCGAGGCGCATCTGTTCGTCAAGCGCGCCCATCTGATCGATTTTATCGGGGGCGATCAGCGCGTCCAGAAAGGGCAGTTCATTGGCGCCGACGCCGTTATGTAATCGGGCGGGCGCCGTTGGCGCCCGCCCCGTAACGGCTGTTATCCCGGCATTCGCGCTCAACTGCGGTGGCGGTCGTCCTTGTCGGGTGTGAATTTGTCGGTGAGCTTGTTCGGCTGCGCATGCAGGTTGCGGCCGCCGTCGACCGGCACGATGGCGCCGGTTGTAAAGGAACTCGCCTCGCTTGCCAGGAAGGTCGCAACCGACGCGATTTCTCGGGTCGTGCCGGCACGTTTCATCGGCAGCCGTTCGGTGAAGGTTTTGGTGACGGCGGGATCCTGGAACAACGCCTGCGCGCCGCTCGAATCGATGAGGCCGGGCGAGATGATATTCGCCCGGATATTTTCCTGTCCAAACTCCGCGGCGAAATTCTGGATCAGCTTGGCCTCCGCCGCGCGGATGCACGAATAGACTGATCGCTCGGACGTCGCCTCGAACGCCGAGCCCGATCCGATGAAGATGATCGACCCTTCTCCGGCCTTCTGCATTTCGCGAATACACATGCTTGCGATCCAGAAACGACTCTTGAATACATAGAGATACTGGGCGTCGAGTTCTTCGTCGGGTGTATCGAGCGACGATCCGAAGAAGGGGCGCACGGTGGGTGATGCGACCAGCGTCGTCACTTTGCCGAACTTGGCCACCGTGGCATCGACGACCGATTGAAGCTGGTCCTTAATCGTCATGTCGGCTGCGCAGGCCGCAGCGATCTCCTCGCCTTTGCCGAACCGTTCGTTAAGCGATTTGGCGACGGCCTCTGTGTCGGCTGCGGTCCGGCTGCTGATCATGATTTTCGCGCCGCTGGCCGCGAACATCTCCGCGATCTTCAGGCCCATGCCCTGCGTTCCGCCGACGATGATGGCGACCTTGCCCGTCAAGTCGAACTTGTCGTTGCTCACACGAATCTCCCATGAATTTGCATTTTTCCTGGTTGGACATTCGTCGCACCCGCGGTCGACCGGAAAGGGGCGGGTCGCGCAAAGGGCGACGACTTTCCCCTCAATGCAGCGATGGAAAATTCCCGGCGTTCGCCGCAAAATGAAGACCAATCATAGAGTGATCAAAGGAGATATGGGCCGTGAACGCAGCCGAAGACGAACTGGCGATCCGCAGTCTTGCCGCGGCCTATACCGATGCGGTCAACCGGCGTGACGGCGAAGGGATGGCGGCGGTTTATGCCGAGGACGGCATCCTCCATTCACCCGCCGCGGGTGAACCGCTCCAAGGTATCGAAAAGCTGCGCAAGCGCTTCAAGCGGCTGGTCGAGGTCGAACGCGAGTTCCTGATGCAGCTCACCCATTCGGGGGTGGTCGCGCTCGATGGCGACCGCGCGACCGCGCGCTGGTGGTTCAGCGAGATCAAGCGGCCGACGGGTGGCGCGTTCGAAATGATCTTCGGCGTCTATCAGGATGAGATAGTGCGGACGCCGGCCGGCTGGCGCTTCGCCCGGCGAACGGTCGACGCGCCGCTGCGCTGGGAATTGCCGAGCCCGCCGCAAAGCTTTGGCCCGCTTCCAGCCTTCTTGCCGCTGACAGGGCTTCCCACGCCATGAGCGAGACCGGGCTCGATCTAAGCGGACAGGTCGCGATCATCACCGGCGGCGGCGGCGGGATTGGCCGCGCCTGCGCGCTCCGGCTTGCCGATTTCGGTGCCGACATCGTCGTCGCCGATATTTTCCCCGAGCGAAACGCTGAAGTCTGCGATCGCGTCCGCGAGCGGGGCCGCAAGGCCCTGGGGGTCGCGACCGACATGATGGACACGGCCCAGATCGCAGCGATGGTCACAAAGGCTGAGGGCGAGTTCGGTCGTATCGACATTCTTGTCAACAATGTCGGCGGCGTCGCACACAAGATGTTTGCCGATCAGGGCGAGCGCAGCTGGCGGCGGCACATCGACATTAACTTCGTCAGCTTTCTTGCTGCCACCTCGGCGGTTATCCCGATCATGGTGAAGGGTGGACGCGGGGGTTCGATCGTCGGCATTTCCTCGATCGAAGGCACGCGGGCTGCACCGGGCTATGCGGTTTATGCTGCGTGCAAGGCTGCGATGATCAATTTCACGCAATCGATGGCGCTTGAATTGTCGGACGACGCGATTCGCGTCAACACCGTGTCGCCGGATCACACGGTCACCCCGGGCGGGCGCGGCAATCGCAGCGGTCCCGTCGATCCTTCAACCTGGGTCCAGCGCAGTCCCGAGGCCCAGGAGGCGATGAACCGGCTGATCCCGCTCGGCCGTGAAGGCGTCGATATCGAGTGCGGCGATGCGGTTGCCTTTTTATGCTCGTCGATGGCGCGATATATCACGGGCATCAACCTGCCCGTCGACGGCGGCACTGCCGCTGCCGCCGGATGGCAGCGCACCCCTTCGCGTCAATGGACCCAGATTCAGGGGCAGGCGCGCGGGTGAGGGCTGACGGTCGGCGATGACGCCGACCGTCAGCGGAAACGGGCTTTATCCCCGGAGCGACGCGAGCCGCTGATCGACGATCGTATCGGCTTCGGCGATGATCCGGTCGATCAATTGCTGGCAGGTCGGGATGTCGTGGATCAGCCCCTGGACCATGCCCGCCCAGAACACGCCTTTCGACAGATCGCCGGTCCGGAGCAATTCGCGGCCCGCCGCGCCTGCCACCAGATTCTGGACATCGCCGAACTGCGCATCGGGCTGCGACAGGCGGCGCACCACCTCCTCGCTGACCGGGCTCTTGCCGACGCGTGCGGTATTCTTGAAGTTGCGGAAGATCAGGAAGCTGCCGCGTTCGTCATTGTCGATATAGGCTTGCTTCACATTGTTATGGATCGGGGCCTCGACGGTGGCGCAGAAACGCGTGCCCATGTTGATGCCCTCCGCACCCAGAGCGAGCGCGGCGACGAGGCCACGGCCATCGCCGAAGCCGCCGCTCGCGAGCATCGGGATCTTCACCTTGTCGGCGGCGGTTGGAATCAGGATCAGGCCCGGAATATCGTCCTCGCCCGGATGGCCGGCGCATTCGAACCCGTCGATCGAGATGATGTCACAACCCGCGCGCTCGGCCGACAGCGCATGGCGCACCGCGGTGCATTTGTGGAGGATGGTGACGCCATGCGGTTTCAGCATCTCCCAGATTTCGCGCACCGCCTGCGTTCCCGCGGTCTCGACGATCTTGACCCCGCCGTCGATGATCGCCTGTGCATAGGCCCTGTAATCGGGTGCGTTAATCGTCGGGAAGACGGTCATGTTCACCCCGAACGGCTTGTCGGTCATCGCGCGGCAGCGTTCGATCTCGGCGCTGAGCGCCACGGGCGTCGGCTGGGTCAGTGCAGTCAATATGCCAAGCCCGCCGGCGTTCGACACTGCCGCAGCAAGCTCGGCATAGCCGACGCTCTGCATCCCGCCCTGGACGATCGGATGCTCGATTTCGAGCATTTCGGTGATGCGTGTCCTGAAAGCCATCGTGTCTCCTTTTGCCGGTGAAAGTCCGGCGTATTTAAATGGGAAATACGGCGAAGAAGGGCCCTTTTTGGACCGTAGCCGTACCGTCGATACTGCGCCTCAGGATTGGCCGAGCCGGCCTGCGAAATCGGCAATCTTCGCCTGCGCCGAACGCGACATGGCGAGAAGGGGGGAATCGCCCAACCCTTTCGCTTCGGCCACCTCGCCGAGATGGTGGACGTCTTTTGGCAGATTGCTGCCCGGGCCGCTGATCTTGCGGAACGTTCGCGGGTCGGCGACGATTCCGAGGCCGCCGCTCGCGCCCGAACTGAGTTTCATGACCTCAATGGCAACCTGCCGATCCATCCCGAGTTGTTCGGCGAGATCGAGTGCATCGATACTGGCGACGACGTTGGCATAAGCCAGATTGTTGTTCAGCAGCTTGATCAACTGTCCCGATCCGACGGGTCCCAAATGGGCAACGAGACGCGCGAAGCTGTCGAAGACCGGTCGTGCTAGATCAAGCGCCTCGTCCGTCCCGCCGACCATGACGGTCATCGTTCCGGTTTTTGCGCCATTATGTCCACCGCTGACCGGAGCATCGAGGACATGAACGCCGCGTTCCCGGGCGGCGGCGTCGATATCGACTACGGTTTCGGGCAAGAGGGTCGAATGGATTGCGAGGACTGACCCGGGACGCATGGCGCCGAGAAGGCCGGAGTCGATCGTGACCTCCCGCACATCGCCGTCATTCACCACGCAGATACCGATAATATCGCATTCGGCCGCCAGCGCGGCAGGCGTTGTCGCGACTTTCGCCGGCGTGTCGGAAAAGGCCACGGTACTGGCCTCCCGCCGTGCCCAGATCGTGAGCGGAAATCCGGCGTCGACTATCCGGCGGGCGATCGGCGCGCCCTGGTCGCCGAGGCCGATAAATCCTGCGGTCGTCTTCTTGGTCATTTCGTTCTCCCTGAAGCTTGATGTTGGTGGAGGCGCAGCAACCCCTCCTGCGCGACGCTTGCGATCAATCGCCCCGTGCGATCGAATATCCGTCCCCGGCACAGCGCGCGGGCGCCACCGGCCCACGGGCTGTCCAGAGAATAGAGCATCCAGTCACCGAAGTGGGGCTGGGCGTGGATCCAAAGGCTGTGGTCCAGGCTGGCATTTTGAATTTTCGTCGTCGACCAATGGACCCCGTGCGGCAGCAACGCCGTACTCAACAGCATCATGTCAGAGACATAAGCGAGTATGGCGCGGTGGAGCAGCATGTTGTCGGGAACGGGGGCCACGGGCCTGAACCAGAAATGCTGGATTGCCGGACGCGGCGCCGGGTCGATAAAATTCCGCGGCGTCACGGGCCGCAACTCGATCGGCATCCGTCGCAGCGCGAAATCGCGAACCCTGTCGATCATCGCAGCGGATTGATCACGCCGGATATCTTCCTCGCTGCGCAGGCCTTCCGGAGGCGCGACATCGGGCATTTGATCCTGATGGACATAGCCTGGTTCGGCGATGTGAAAGGATGCCCCCATGGTAAAGATCAGGGTATCACCCTGATACGCGGAGACGCGGCGAGACGAAAAACTCTCGCCATCCCGGTCTCGCTCGACGCGATAGTCGATCGGCATGTCGGGACGTCCCGCACGCAGAAAATAGCCGTGCATCGAATGGGGCAGGCGATCGGCACCGACCGTATGCGATCCTGCCGTCAGAGCCTGGGCGAAGACTTCGCCGCCGAAGAGGCGCTGCCATGCCTTCGCAGGCAACGCGCTCTGGAACTTGTCCGCTCCGGATCCGGCGAGTGAAAGTGAGGTGATTAGCTCCGCGATCAAGCCGCCGGCATCGCCTTCGGCCGTGCGGTAGCCGGTCTCGGGCACGTTTTTGCCGGTCACATATCCGTCTGCGGTCATCGGCCATCCTCATCATCGGCAACGCCGGCTACCATGCTCGCGCCGCCTCGCCAGCGCACGCGCAACTATTAGGCCAACTGCGCTGCAGCGCGCCCGAGGCTCACATCAATGGCGCCACGGTAAAGAAATCGCGGTGAGATGGCCGCAGTCGGCGCGCCATGGCCCATCGCTCGTAGGTTATGCCCGCTTCGACCGCTCGATAATTTGCGAATAATTGTCGCATTTCTATGTCAGGTTGGCCCACAACGTCCGTTCGTGGCGCCGTCGGTTCAAGCAAGCGCCTGCGCGAATCCGCGCGGCAAATTGTCGAGCGCTGCCTTCGAAGCGAGGGCAGCTGGTTGCGACGGCTTTGCCGCGATCGTGTTGAGAATTTGCGCCTCGATCCGGTGATGAGTCCGCGTCGCCCCGACAGCTCATTTGCCATGTTTCCTCGCGCTTTCCTTTATGGCCGGTACGGCACTCCGGTTGCCCGCCGACCGCATCGACGCTGGTAGGGGCTTTTCCGAATCCCTATATTTGTGATACCTATTCAATAATAATGGCACTCGCCAAGACCAATGCGGAAAGGGTGCAAATGGGTGAGGGAATTCTGAGCGGCGTTCGCGTGGTCGAGATTGACGGCGGGCAGGCGCTTTCGGTCGCTGGTTTGTTGCTCGCGGAAGCCGGCGCCGAGGTGATCAAGGTCGAGGCGGATCGGGGCGCGCGGGGCGCCGCGTCGTTCGCCGTCTGGAATCGTAGCAAGAAGAGCGTCCACCTTGATATCGGGACGGCTGGTGGGCGCGCGTCGCTTGACCGCCTGCTGCGTGCGGCCGACGTTCTGATGACCGACTGGCCGGCGGACCGCCAGAACCGCGCCAGGCTGGACGAAGCGTCGCTCGCGGACCTGTATCCGCACCTCATACATACGGCGATCGGCGGCTGGCCGGCGAACCATCGGCTCGCCAATCGTCCGGTCGACGACACCATCGTGCTCGCCGAGTCGGGACTGATGGACGAGCAGCGGGGCGTGCGGGACGGACCCATTTATCTGCGCTTTCCTCTCGGAAGCTGGGGCGCAGCCTATCTCGCGGCGATCGGCGTCGTGTCGCGACTGATCCAGGCCGGCAGGGGCGGCGGGGCGGGGCCGGTTTCGACCAGCCTCGTGCAGGGGGCGCTGCTACCGACCGCGATGCTCTGGCGCCGGGCGGAATTTGCATCCTCGGCGCTGGTTGACAGCATGAACAAGGAGATGCGTTCGCCACAGTTCGAATGCGGCGACGGCGTCTGGATCCACGTCAAGGCACCGCCCGACGATGCGCCGCTTATGCGCGCCGCGCTCGCCGGGCTCGGGCCCAACAGGATTGCCGAACTCAACCGGGGGTGGCCGAGCAATCATACGTGCATCAACTGGGGCGCCAATGCCCATATCTTCAAAACGCGTCCCAGTGCCGAATGGCTGGCCGACCTGTGGGGTGCGGACGTGCCGGTGCAGGCGGACGTGCCGATGGGGGCAATCTACCGCGATGAACAGGCACTGGCGAATGGCTATGTCGTCGATGTCGAGGATCCGGAACTGGGAAAGACGCGGCAACCCGGCGTGCCCTGTACGGTCGATCCGCCGATGCGCGTCCGCTCGGCGGCGCCCGGACTTGGAACCACGCCGATTACGGTGTGGGACGACGCGCCTACGCCGGATCGCAAGTGGGTCGATGATTCCCTTCCGCTGGCGGGCGTCCGCATCGCGGACTTCGGTTCCTTCGTCGCGGGGCCGCTCGCGCCGATGATCCTGGGTGATCTTGGCGCGGACGTCATCAAGATCGAGGGGACCGGCGGCGATGTCATGCGCCGGGTCGAAGGGGCGTTTCTGGGGGCGCATCGAGGCAAGCGATCACTTGCGCTCGATCTGAAGTCGCCAGCGGCCGCCAAGGTTGTCGAAAGGCTCGTCCGATGGGCGGACATTGTTCACCACAATATCCGCATGCCTGCCGCATGGCGCATCGGGCTCGCTAACGATCAGGTGATGGCGATCAGCCCCGACGTTATTTTTTGCCATGTCAGCTCCTATGGACCGGTCGGGCCGCGCAAGGATTGGCCAGGTTATGATCAGCTGTTCCAGGCGCAGTCGGGCTGGGAATATGAAGGGGCGGGCGAGGGCAATCCCCCAATGTGGCATCGCTTCGGCATGATGGACCATCAGGCGGGACTGGCATCGGCGCTCTCAATGCTGCTGGCGCTTTATCACCGCGACCGGACCGGGCAACGACAGGCCGCCGCGGGGTCCTTGCTTGGCGCGAGCGTGATGACGGTCAGCGAGATGGTGATGTTGGATGACGGTGCACTCTCGCCCGTTCCGCGGCTCGATTCCCGCCAGATGGGCGTGGACCCCGGACGCCGGCTTTATGCGGTGAAAGACGGATGGGTGGCGCTGGTTGCGGAACAGGATGGAGCGCTCTCCCGTTTGTGCGATCTGGCGGGCGCCGATCATGTGGCCGGTCTCGAGGAAAGCTTGGCGGACGTCGACATGGAATCGGTGATCGCGATGGCGGCGGCTGCGGGAGGATGCGCCGTTGTGGCGCATCGCGATCACTGCAACGCCTTTTTCGACGATCCGGATAACCGGCGTCTGGGACTTGTTCAGATATATCGGCATGCGCGGCTGGGGCGGCTCGAACTTCCCGGCGCGTTTTTGCATTTTGGCCCGCGCCCGGCCATCGGCGACTTGCCGCCGCCCGACGTCGGTGAGCATAGTCGGCCAGTCATGAGCGAGATCGGGGTGACGGCGGAAGAAGCCGAAGAGTTGATCGCGGCGGGCGCCGTGCATGACGGGGGTCATGGCGCCGGCGCGATGGTCTTTCGGTCTACCGCGGTGTGATTTGCCATTGCGGAGGATAATATAATAGGAACCCACGGGGATGACTTCGGTCTATTCATCATCCATCGGTGGGGCTTGGGTCCGGCAACGCATGCGGGCGGCTTGCGAAGAAAAGGGACCGGCGCGGGAAACGGGGAAGACAGATTGTGTCCAGCGAAAGCCTGATTGAAAAGAAACCGCGCAAACCCGACGGCGTACCGGTGCGCCGCGCGAATGCCGCACGCTCGAAGCGGGCCAAGTCGGAGGTGACGCGTGCGCGCCTGTGCGCCGCCGCCGCGCGCCTTATCGAGCAGAAGTCGCTCCGCCTTATCACGGTATCGGAACTGACGACACTCGCGGGGGTCGCGCCGTCGACTTTCTATATCTATTTTGCCGATGTTGATGAGGTCGTGCTGGCCTTGCTCGAAGAGGCCAATGCGGAGATGCCCGATCTGGGCGCTTATGCCAGAGCCATCACACTGGATCGGCTGGAGACGAGCGTTCGCGATCTGGTGCATGAATATCTCGCGTTCTGGGACAAGCATTATGCCTTGCTGCGTATCCGAAATCTTGCAGCGGACGAGGGTGAGGCGCGTTTTCGCGACGCGCGCGGCAAAATGCTCGGCCCGCTTCTCTTTTCGCTGGCCGAGAAAATCGAGGAGCTTCGCGGCAGGGACCTGACGGCACGCACGCCGCCGCTCGCGGTTGCGTCGGTCGTGTCGGGGTCGATGGAGCGGCTGGCTTCGTTCATCCGTTTTCGCCACGCCTCGCCCGACATGTCGCGCAAGCGGCTCATCGATGCCGAAGTTTTCCTGATTTGCCAGGTTCTCGGCACGGGCAAGGCCTAGCATGGCCCGGCCGGCCAGTCCGGTTACGGCCGTAGCGGAAATCCGCCGCTGACGTTGATCGTCTCGCCGGTGATGAACGAGGCTTCGTCGGAGCAGAGAAATTCGGCGAGGTGGGCGACATCCTGCATCGTGCCCTGACGCCGGACCAGTTGCAGATCGCGGACGAAGGACGCGGTTCGCTCGGCCGGCATCTCGGCCATTGCCGCGGGCGAATCGACCAGTCCGGGGGCGATGCCGCAAACCCTGATAGCGTCGCCTGCAAATTCCTTGGCCAGTCCGACCGTCAGCCCGCGCACGGCGAGCTTGGAGACACCGTAGCAGTTTGTGGCGGCGATCCCCGCGATGGATCCCATGTTGACGATCACGCCGCCGCCGCGCTCACGCATCGAGGGGCGGCAGGCGGCCGAGCAATTGACGATGCCGATGATATTGACGTCGAGCATGGTGCGCCATTCGGCGACCGGCAGTTGGGTGATGGGCACGGCATAGCGCAGCAGGTGCCGACCGGCGTTGTTGATCAGCATATCGATGCCTCCGAGCATGCTCGAGATCTGCGCCATGGCGGACGCCGCCATCGCCTCGTCAGCGACGTCGCAGGCGACTCCCAGTGCAGCGGTCCCCTCGCGCGCGAGTTCCCTTGCCGCATGGCGCGCGACTTCGCCGTCGATGTCGGCGATCGCGATGGCCGCTCCCCGCGATGCGAAATGGCGCGCTATGGTCCATCCGATCCCGCGTCCGCCGCCCGTTACGACAGCTACCTTGCCCGCGAATTTCAACGTCTCTTGCCTCCGTCATTTTTGCCGCGGCCAATATGTCGGTTCTGCGCCGGCCCCGCCACGTTGCACTTATGCTTTGTCGATGCCCGTCCGGGCGACAATCCCCCCGCCGCGCGGCTTCATCGTGCCCCCGCTAGCGCCTATTGAGCAAGAATGACTGGCGGTAGCTCCATCGATTCATGTCCCGCGGCGGCGATGGCCGAAGGCGATGGCTCCGGACTCAACCGGGTCATCAGATTGCGGGCGGGCGCGGGCGAAGTCCGCGCCGCGATCGAGGACGATTTTCACCATTTCCGGGTTTCCGTCCAACACGATGGCGACCGCGTAACGGGCGTCGAGGCTGACGCGCTTCGACAGCCTTTCTCTCTCTGCGGCGCGGCCGGAAATCGGCTCGAAGCGTTGGTGGGCGAACATCTGGTTCACGATACGACGCTGTTCTTCAGGCATCGCGATGCCTTGCTGCAATGCACGCATCAGTTCGATCTGGCGACGCTCGCGATCGCCATGGCCGCGCGCGGCACGGGCGTGCGCAAATATCATGCCTTCGTCGAAGACCAGGGAGAGGTGGGTGCCGCGCGACGGGCGATCCTGCGGCGCGATGACTTGGAAATATTGTCCTGGCGATTTCTCGACGGTGTGATCGAGGCGCCCGGCCGATATTCCGGTCGTGCGCTGGGTCGCGGGTTCACGGCCTGGGTAGGGACCAGCCTCGGCGCGGAGTTGGCGGAGGCGGCGCTGGTCCTGCGCCGCGCGGTCTTCATTTCGAACGGCCGCGGCCGCACCGAGGAGCTCGACCGGGTACCGCACGCGGCGCCGCGCGGCGGGTGCTGGGTGCAGCAGCCCGAACGCGCATCGCTCGCGCTTCGCCAAAAGGGGACTTCGCTCGATTTTTCGCAGCGGCCCGATCTGCTGACCGCCGACGACGGGCAATGGCTCGCCTTCGGGGAGCCGGACACCGCGTCGTCGACCACTATGAGAGATTCTACATAGTGACGACCCGTCACAAAACTGCTATGATCAGCTTCAAATGGATGGAGAGGCACCGATGCAAATCGACGATATGATTCTTGTAAGCGTGGACGACCATGTCTGTGAGCCGCCCGACATGTTCGTCCGGCACATCTCGCCCAAATATAAGGGGCAGGAGCCGCAGGTCGTGACGACCGAGCACGGCCAGGCATGGGTCATCGAAGGCAGGAAGAACTCCGGACTCGGGCTCAATGCCGTCGTCGGGCGTCCCAAGGAAGAATATGGGATGGAGCCGATGTCGTTCGACCATCTGCGCGCCGGCACATACGACATTCATGCACGAATCGACGACATGGATGTCAATGGCGTTCTGGGGTCGATCAATTTTCCCCAATTTCCCGGCTTTGCCGGCGTCCGGTTTCTGAAGCAGAACGACAAGGGCCTCGCGCTTGCGACGATCCAGGCATATAATGACTGGCACGTCCAGGACTGGTGCGGGCCCTATCCCGGCCGCATGATCCCGCTGGCCCTGCTGCCGCTCTGGGATATCGACCTGACGATGGCCGAGATGAAGCGAATGATCGCGCTGGGTGTGCATTCGTGCAGCTTTCCGGACAATCCCGCGATGATCGGCCTTCCGAGCCTGCACGACGAGCAATGGCGGCCGTTCTGGGAGCTGTGCAACGACAACAAGGTCGTCCTCTCGGCGCATATCGGTACGGGTTCGCACGCGGCTCACGCTTCGGACCTTTCGCCGATCAGCTCGTGGATCACCTCGATGCCGATCTCGATCGCCAACAGCGCGGCCGACTGGCTCTTTGCCTCCTTCTGGAAAGACTTTCCCGATCTCAAGATCGCGCTGTCGGAGGGCAGCATCGGCTGGGTGCCCTATTTCCTCGAGCGTGCCGAAACCACGGTTCGCCAGCACAGCGCCTGGACCAATCTCAATCTCGGCGGGATGACCCCCACCGAGATTTTCCGGCGGCACTTCCTGACGTGCTTCATCGAGGACAATTTCGGGCTGCTGAACAGGCACTCGATCGGGATCGATAATATCGCGTGGGAATGCGACTATCCGCATTCGGACTGCGTTTGGCCGCTGTCGCCCGAAGAGGTATGGCGCGGCGTCAAGGATCTGCCCAAGGAAGAAGTCGACAAGATCACCCATGGCAACGCGATGCGTTTCTACAGCTACGATCCCTTTCCGCTGCTCGGCCGCGAAAATTGCACGGTCGGGGCGCTCCGGGCCCAGGCGGCCGCGAAGGGCGTCGATACGGCCGAGCAGGCTTCGCTCGGCGGGCTCGCGCCCAAATGGGAACCCGGCAAACCGATAACTTCGGGCGATGTGCAAAAAATGTTGTCGACCGTCTGACTCCGCGGCGGTCGCCGGCTGCCGCGATCGGGGAAGGGCAAACTGGCCCGAATGGCTCTCCTCCATCCCGATCGCGGTAACTTATGTGAAATATCGTCGCAAAACTTGCGCCCTCGCCATGTCGCCGGGCGCGGGTGGTCGCTAGACATGGGCGACCCCTTCGCCAGCTCTGAGGATAAGTAGAGAGAATGACCGACGCCAACGCGATCAAGGCCCGCCAGCAGACGGTAACGGGTGTTCTGGCCAACGCCGTCAAGGAGGCACCCGACAGCATCTTCCTCGATTTCAGCGGGACGCAATACAGCTATGCCGCGATCGACGAAGCTTCGACGCGCCTCGCCAACGGCTTACTGGCGCTCGGCGTCAAGCAGGGCGACCGTGTCGGAACGCTGCTCGACACAAGTGTCGAGGCGGTCCTCGTCTGGTTCGCGGCGAACAAGATCGGCGCAATCTACGTCCCGGTCAATGCTGCCTACAAGGGGGAATATCTGCGCCACCAGTTTGCCGATGCGGGCGTCGAGGTCGTGTTCGTCGAGCCGGATTATGCCGATCGTCTTGCGCTTATCAAGGATGAGTTGCCGCTGGTCCATACAGTGGTCCAGCGCGGCGATGCGCCGCTCGTTGCCGGAGGGCTGAACCTCAAGCGGTTCGAAGATATTCTGGGCGACACCGATCCCATCGCCGATCCCAACAAATATTCAGACGTCTCGATGCTGATCTATACAGGGGGCACGACGGGCCCGTCGAAGGGCTGTATCGTCAGCCATAATTATGTGTGCAACCTGTCGCGCAATTCCGTCACCAATGGCAAGCGCACCAAGGACGACATCAGCTGGTCGCCGCTGCCGCTCTTCCACCTCAACGCGCTCGCCGCGACCGTGCTCGCCTCGGCGATGACGCTCAGCCGCGGGGTCCTTTACCCACGTTTCTCCGTCACCAATTTCTGGCCCGAGATCGAACGCAGCGGCGCAACCCTCGCCAATTTGCTGGGCTCGATGCTCGCGTTCGTCGCCGATGCGCCCGACAATGACGCGCAAAAGCGTTGCTTCGGACAATTGCGCGCCATACGCGGATCGCCTTTTCCGCCCGAAGTGCGCGAAAAATGGCGCACGCGGTTTGGTGTGAAGGTGACGGGAAGCAATGTCTATGGGCTGACCGAAGCCAGTCCGGTGACGAGCCTCCACGACGATGATTTCGCGAAGCCCGGCTCGTCGGGCAAAGTCGATCCGAGCTTCGAGATGCGCATCGTCGACGACGACGATAATGACGTGCCGGTCGGGACTGCCGGCGAGGTCGTCATCCGCCCACGCTATCCGCACGTCATGTTCGAAGGCTATTGGGGGCGGCCCGAAGAAACGCTGCGGATCATGAAGAATCTGTGGCTTCACAGCGGCGATATCGGCAAATTGGACGAGGACGGATATTTCTACTTTGTAGACCGCAAAAAGGATTATCTGCGCCGGCGCGGCGAGAATATTTCGAGCTTCGAACTCGAACGCGCTTTTCGCGGCCACCCCGATATCGTCGATGTTGCGATCCATTCGGTCTTTTCGGAGAGTGCCGAGGACGATGTGAAAGCAACGATCGTGCTGCAGGGCGAGAGCAAGGTCAGCGAAGAAGAGATGTGCGGTTGGTGCGCCGACCGCGTCCCCTATTTCGCGGTGCCGCGATATATCGAGTTTCGCGACGAATTGCCGCGCAACCCGGTCGGGCGCGTGCTCAAATATCAGCTCCGCGACGAAGGTCGGACCCCGGCGACGTGGGACCGTGAAGAGGCTGGCTTCGAACTCGCCAAACGGTGAGGTCGATGTCGCGGCAGGCGGGGGATATGCGTTGAAGGCCAAAGCAGCCGTACTTGTCGGCGACAACGACATCGAAATTCGCGAACTCGACGTGCCTGGCGACCCGCCGCCCGGCGGTGCGCTGCTCGCGGTCGAGGGTTGCGGGATGTGCGGTAGCGACATCAAGCAATATCATGGTGGGACCGCGCGCGCGGGCATCATGTCCTATCCGGTCATTCCTGGGCATGAAACGGTGGGCCGCATCGCGAAGATCGATGCCGAAGGCGCGCGTCGCTGGGGATTGAAGGAAGGCGACCGTGTCGCGGTTCACGGCATTGCGCCGTGCGGGACGTGCGTCGGCTGCATGTCCGATTCAAAATGCGTCGACAGCTTCTATTACGGCTTTCGCTCGCTTCATGAACGTAGCGGCCTATGGGGCGGTTTCGCGCAATATATGGAGATCGTGCCGCGCACGAAATTATACCCGGTGTCGGACCGGCTATCGATCGAGGATGCGCTGCTCTTCAACCCGCTGGCGGCCGGCTATGACTGGTTGCTCGCGCATGGCGAGCTGCAGGTGGGGGAGACGGTGCTGATTCTGGGCGGCGGGCAGCGCGGGCTAGCTTGCGTTGTCGCCGCGGTCGAGGCGGGCGCCGCACAAATCATCGTCACGGGTTTGCGATCGGATGCCTTCAAGCTCGATATCGCGCGCCAGCTGGGCGCGACCACGACGCTCATCGTCGAGGATGAAGACGTACCGGCACGGGTTGCAGAGCTTACCAACGGGCGCGGTGTCGATCTCGTCTGCGACACGACGCCTTATGTTTTCGAACCGGTACATGACGCGATCAAGGCGGTACGCAACAAGGGCCGGATCGTCCTGAGCGGACTCAAGGATTCGCGCTTGATGGATGGATTTCCCCTCGACGCGCTGATGATGAAGCAGATCAAGATGATCGGCGTTCTCGCGTCGGGCCATTGGGCCACCCAGCAGGCGATCCGTGTCATCGAAAGCGGGCGCCTGCCGTTGGAACTGATGCACACGCACAGCCTTCCGATCGACGAACTGGAGCGCGGGATCAAGACGCTCGCGGGTGAAATCCCCGGCGAGCGGGCCTTGCATATCAGCATTCTCGCCCGATCCTGAACGTCCTGCCGCCCGGCGTCGCGCGGTCTCCACAAAGCGATGGCGCGGGGGTCACTCCCCCGTCGGCGCCAGCAATCGGTCGGTAACCGCTTCGGCGAATATCGTCGTCGGTGCGGACTTCCGATCACCGGGAAACAAGGGCATTTGCATCGTTCCCGCGCGGCGGCGAACCTCGGCCATTACCGCCGTGCGGTCATCGCATTCCATTTCGTAGATGGTGAGGAACCGCATCGGAGCGCCGGGCAGGTCTGGATCCGGCGCCAGCCGGTAGCGCTGCGCGGCCGTGAAGCCTGGAACTGCAAGGACGTCGGGCATATGCTGGCCGACGTACCATGCCTCGAACGCCTCTTCCTCCTCGGGCGAAGGGGCTTCGGTAATGATCATGAAGACATGTTTTGTCATTCCATCTTCCTTTTTTTCTTCGATCCGCAGGATGTATTCGGCCGGGCGGTCGCTGCGGCGGCGAGGGGCGCCGTGGGCGCGGGTGCCTGAAGCCGGGGTGCCTGCGCTTGCTCGACGCACCTGTCGATAGGCTGTGCCATGCTAAGTGAAAGGGAATCGCAATCAATGCCGTGTTGCGCCCGGCGAAAGAGAGATCAATGCGGTCTCTGCATCGGCGCCGAACGAAGCGCATAAATCGCACTGGATCGGTGTTTGTGATTGTGACGGCCATTCAATATATGACGCTGGTGCCGGGAGCAGTCCCGGCGACTGGGAAGCAGCGGCGCATTACAAGGCGCGTATCCCGCCAAGGACAGACCGCCGACGGCAAGCTTTTAACTGCAACCCGGAACATAATATCATCTGGGAGGAGAGGACCATGAAAAGATCCAAATTGCTGCTGCTAGCGGCGTCCGCCACGGCGTTGCCGGTTTCTACGCCCGTATTCGCATTCCAGGCGGATGGGCAAGAGCCAGCGGCGCAGGATGCGGCAGCGGAAGATCAGCCGCAGGCCAGGGGGGTCGAGGATATCGTCGTCACCGCACGGCGAGTCTCGGAGAGTGTCCAGAAGGTGCCGCTCGCGATCACCGTCGTGGGTACCGAGCAGTTGACCGATTCTTCGGTGCGCGGAATCAAGGATCTTCAGGGGCTCGCTCCCGCCATGTCGATCACGACCGGAAACGGCGGACCCAGCACGGCAAATATCGCGATACGCGGGCAGGCGCAGGCGGATTCGCTCCTCGTAACCGATCCTTCGGTTGCCGTCTATCTCAACGAAATCAACCTGCCGCGTCAGATCGGACTGCGCTCCGCGTTTCTCGATGTCGACCAGATACAGGTTCTGAAAGGGCCACAGGGCACACTGTTCGGCAAGAATACCACTGGCGGCGCGCTCCTGCTGCGCACCAAGCGACCGGACTTGTCAGAGGCGGGCGGTTATTTTCAGGGTACGGTGGGCAATCTCGGCACGCTGCAGCTGACCGGCGCGGTGGGCGCTCCGGTAATCGACGGCGTTCTTGGCATCCGTTTAGCCGGCCAGATCGCAACCAAGGACGGCTATGGACGCAACGCGATCGGCCAGAAGCTTGGCGACCAATATGATCGCTCGGCCCGTCTGTCGATACTGGCGGAACCGACCGAAAATCTCAGCCTCTTTCTGACCGCTGACTATAGCAAGCTGACGTCGAACGGGTCGGTTTCGCGTGTGTCGAAGCTCAATCCACTGGCCTTCAGCCCGACCGGTGCGCCGCTGAACGGACTTGCCTCGGCGCTCAATCAGGCCGTTGCGCAGCTCGGCCTGACGCGGACCGTTCCGAACTACACAACGGCCTATAATCTTCTCAAGTCCGATATGTTTCCTGCCGGGAGCCGTTTCGACACGGAGGGCGTCGAACGGGTGTTCGCCTTTCTGGAAATTTACGGCTTCTCGGGCGATATCAGCCTCGACCTCGGCGATGTCACGCTGCGGTCGATCACCGGCTATCGGAACACGGCGCGCAACGACCAGCAGGATTATGATCAGTCGCGGTTCCAAATCGTGCGTCCGCGCAACTTCGTCTATTCCGACCAGTTCACCCAAGAGGTGCAACTGCTTGCCAGCATCGGCGATCTCGAGCTTATCGCCGGCGGCTTTTACAGCCACGAACATGGTTGGGAGGGCAGCCAGACGAAGCAGCTTGGCCTGATCAGCGCCACAAGCCCCAGCTTTGCCAACTATTATATCACGAACGAAAGCTACGCCGGCTTTGCGCAGGCCAATTACGCGCTGACCGACACGTTGAAAGTCACCGGCGGCTTCCGCTACACGAAGGTCACTCAAGATGCCGACATCCGTAGCGAAAGCGCGCTTGGATGTGTGGTCCCGATCATCGTCCGGCCAGATCCGGCGGTCTGCTCAGCGCCGTTCCATCTGAGCGCGAAGAAGCCATCGTATCTTGTCAGCCTCGATTGGCAGGCAACGCCCGACATTCTTCTCTATGCCAAGACGTCGAGCAGCTTTCGTGGTGGTGGTTTCAATGTGCGCGGCGGCAGCAGCGGCGGTGCCAATCCCTATCTTCCGTTCGACCCGGAAATTGCGACCGACTATGAAATCGGCTTCAAGGGCGATCTGTTCGACCGCAAGGTGCGGTTGAATCTGGCGGGCTACTACACCGACTACAGCGACATCCAGAAGAGCAGTCTGATCGTCGTCAACAATACGATCGTTACCGTCATCAACAATGCCGCCAAAGGCAAGATCTATGGCGGTGAAGCGGAACTGACGTGGCAACCAATCCCCGAACTTACATTCAATGCGAGCGGGGCATGGACGCATACGGCCTACACGCGTTTCGTCGAAGCGAATGGCAACGACCGCAGCAATGAACCCTTCCCGGTCCCGGAGTGGCAGTATACGGTAAGCGGTAAATATAGCACGCCCGTCGGCAATGGCGATCTCAGCATCTATGCGGCGTGGCGTTGGCAGGACGACGTGTTCTTTCGTGGTCAGGCGCTCGACCAGGCATCGACCAGCCAGAAGGCGTACGGCCTTCTCGAGGGACGCATTGCCTACTCGCTGAACAGCGAACCCAATGTCGAGATTGCATTGTGGGGCAAGAACCTACTCGACAAAACCTATCGGACCAATGCGCTCGATTTCGATGCCAGCCTTGGATACAATCTCGCCTTTCTCGGCGAGCCGCGGACTGTCGGGGTTGAAGTGCGGATCGCGTTCGGCGGCAAATAAAAGTTAAGCCAGGGGGCTTGCATGGGGGTGGCTGGCTACTGGCAGCCACCCCTTTTTTCCGTTTAGTCATACCGCTTCCGGGGAATCTTGATGTACGAATTGTCTGATCGGGTCCGCCGGCTGAAATCCGAACTGGAGGATTTCATGGCCGCCCACATCTATCCGGGCGAGGACGAGTTCTATCGGCAGGCCGAAATACTCGGCCCTTGGGCGGTGTTCCCAATCATCGAGGAACTGAAGGTCGAGGCGCGGCGCCAGGGCCTGTGGAATCTCTGGCACACCGCGGGCGAAAGCAGCGCCCCGCTCAGCAATCTCGAATATGCGTCCCTGTGTGAAATCATGGGGCGGTCGCTCATGGCACCGGAGGTTTTCAATTGCTCCGCGCCCGATACGGGAAACATGGAAACGATCCTCCGCTACGGGACCGATGCTCAGAAGGAGCGGTGGCTGAAGCCCCTGATGGAGGGAGAAATTCGGTCTTCCTTCGCGATGACCGAACCCGCGGTTGCGTCTTCGGATGCCACCAATATCTCCAGTTCGATCGTCCGCGATGGTGACGACTATGTGATCAACGGACGCAAGTGGTACACGACGGGAGCCACTGATCCGCGCTGCGAGATTATCATCTTCATGGGCAAAACCGATCCGGCCGATGCCGATCGCCATCGTCAGCAATCGATGATCCTGGTTCCCAAATCGACGCCCGGTGTGCAGGTTGTCCGCCCCTTGCCGGTCTTCGGCTTCTACGGCGTGCCGGACCGTGCCGCCGAAGTTCTCTTCGACAATGTTCGCGTGCCGGCGGACAATATTCTGCTCGGCGAAGGGCGTGGGTTCGAAATCGCGCAGGGCCGGCTCGGTCCCGGCCGGATCCATCACTGCATGCGCCTGATCGGGATGTGCGAACGCATATTGGAACGCATGTGCCGCCGCGCGGACTTTCGGACACCGTTCGGCAAAGCTCTAGCCCAGCAAGGTGTCACGCTCGAAAGGATCGCCGATGCCCGCATTCTGATCGAGCAGACGCGGCTCCTGACATTGCGCGCGGCCTATCTCATGGACACCGTGGGCAACAAGGAGGCCAAGGCTGAAATCGCGATGATCAAGGTTGCGGCGCCCAGCGCCGCTTGCACGATCGTCGATTGGGCGATTCAGCTATTTGGTGGTGGGGGGACAAGCAGCGACCATTTCCTTACCGCAGCTTTCGCAAATGCCCGCTTGCTGCGGCTCGCGGATGGGCCTGATGAGGTCCATCGCAATCAAATCGCGCGCCTTGAGCTTAACCGCCAGCATGAGCGGAATCCGAGTCAGACTGGAGGGGTGGCGGAGGTCTTGTCGCTCGAAGAAGTAGAGACGAGATTTGCCCACCTTCATCCGGCCAGCGACAGCTATCTCTGGAAATGATCGGTGACCACAGGTCGCCGGGATGGTGGAACAGAGGAGCGGTGGCCCGTCATCATCAAACGGCATTGATACGCAGGCCGGTCTTCCATCCAATCGGTTACCGGTTGATCCAAGTCGTTATGAAAGGAGAATCTGATAATGGGCTTGCTTTGCGAACGTGTCGTTGCGGTGACCGGCGCAGGACGTGGTGTCGGGCTGGAACGGCAGTTATTTCCACATCACCCGCGTCGCGGCGACCAAGGTGTATGACAGGCAGGGGATCGCCAAGCCGCGCGAACAGCTAAGCCTGATCGAGGCCCACGACTGCTCTTCTGTCACCGAACTGGTGACGATGGAGGATTTGCATATCTCGAAGGAAGGTCAGGGCTGGCGCGACGTGCTCGACGGGTTTTTTCGACGCTGATGGACAGGTCCCGTGCCAGATCGATGGCGGTTTGAAATGCTTCGGCCATCCGATCGAGGCATCGGGGCTGCGCATGATCTATGAAAATTACCTCCAGATCCTCGGCCCCGTCGACGCATGAAATGGAATTCGGAGTTGCGGCCTCAAGCTAATACATCACGCTGCGTAAGCTTTCACTGGTCCTTGCCAGAAGCTGCCGGTCAGCTTTCGACCACCCTCGAACGGGGCTTTCAGGACCAGCCTCCGCCAAGCGCCTTGAACAGTGCAATGGCGGCTTGAAGCTCGGTCGCTGCCGTATCGGACGCACGCTTCTCGGCGGCGATCAGCGCCTTCTTCGCACGCATCAGCGCCAGTCGATCGTCCTCGCCCCTGCGCTCCCGGGCCTCGGCAAGCGCATAAGCTCGCCGCTCGTTCGCCAATGCTCCGTCAGCATCAAAGGTCGAGGCGCGCGCATTGAGGAAGCGGTTGATCGCCGTTTCACTGTCGGCAAGCGCTCCGATGACGGCCTTCTCGTAGCGCGCGGCTGCCGCGTCGGCCCGAGCGTCGGCGGCCCGGATTTGCGCACGGATGGTCCCACCGGAGAAGATCGGCCATGAAAAGCTGGGACCGATCTGGAACCGCGTGCTGCCACCCGAGGCGAGATCACCGGCCGAACGGGCTTGCTGTCCGATGCCGCCGAGCAGGCTGAACCGCGGGAACAGGTCGGCTGTTGCGACGCCGACATCCGCGGTGGCGGCGGCCAGCTCGCGCTCGGCACGGCGGACGTCGGGGCGACGCTCGAGCAATTCGGAACGCAGCCCGGTCAGGATCGTGTCGGGACTTTCGGGAAGCGGCCTGGATGCGCTGAGTTCGGAGGCAACCTCTTCGGGCGCGGCGCCAACCAGCGTCGCGATACGATAGGTTGCAGCCGCTGCGCGCGCGCGCGCCTCGGGAACCGCGGCGGCGCTGGCGCGGGCGGCCGCTTCAGCGGTTTCGTGCTCGAGCCGCGACGCTTCTCCGGCCGCGAAACGCAGGCTGGTGAGCCGTGCGGTCTCGGCGTCGGCGCCGGCCATTGCGGTCAGCGATCCGGCATCCGCCTGCGCGAGCCTGAGATCGGTATAATTGCGCGCGATCTCCGCAATCAGGGCGACCATGGCATCCTGGCGCCCGGCGAGCGCGGCTGCGGCACGTGCCTCGGTCGCCTCCACCTGGCGCGTGCGGCGGCCCCACAGGTCGATTTCCCAGCTCGCGTCGAAACCCAAATCGAACAATGAAAAATTGCGCTCGATTCCGGGAATTTGTCCCACCGGCAACTGTTCGTTCTCGCTCAGCCGATTCCGGGTGGCGGAACCGGCAGCATCGATGCTGGGCAGCCGACCTCCCGCCGCGGCGTCACGATCGGCCCGCGCTTCGGCGAGGCGCGCTGTCGCCTCGGCGAGATCGGGGCTGTCTTTCAACGCCCGCTCGACCAGCGCGGTCAGCTGGGCGTCGCCAAATTGCTCCCACCAGCGAGCATCGACGGGCCCGGGTGTGCCAGGCTCGACCCACTCGGGCGCGACGTTCCGGACCGGGCGGACATGATCGGGGCCGACCGTGCAGGCCGATGCCGCCAAAAGGATTCCCAAAAGCGGAAGGCTGCGCATTTCTCTCACTCCATTCGCGCGCGGAACAGCCAGGCCGACGCGGCGAGCGTCACGCAGGCGATTATCGCCAGCGGCCAGAGCTGCTGGAAAACGGCCTCTGCCGGCATCGCCTTCAGAAACACCCCCTGGACGATATCGAGGAAATATCGGGCCGGATTGGCGTAGGTGACGACCTGCATCCAGTCCGGCATATTGTCGATCGGGCTGGCATAGCCCGATAGCAGGATCAGCGGTGTCGTTGCCAGGAACGAGCCCAAAAAGGCCTGCTGCTGGGTCCGCGATGCCGCCGACACCAGCATGCCGACACCGATCAGCGCGAGCTGGTAGATTGAGAGCGACAGATAGAAGAGCAGCAGCGAGCCGAGAAAGGGGACCCCGAACACCAGTGGCGCGAGAATCAGATAGATGGTGGCGTTGAGCGTCCCGACCAGAAAGGGCGGCACCATCTTGCCGATCAATATTTCGTGAACGCGCAGCGGCGAAACCATCAACTGATCGAAGGTGCCGAGCTCGCGCTCGCGCGCGATCGATTGCGAGGTGACGGCAAGGCCCGACACCGACACGACGATCGCGATGAGCGAAGGCAAGGTAAACCAGATATAGTCGAGCGAGGGGTTGAACCAGTTGGTTACCGCGCTCGCGCCCGGCGGCGCGCGGGGCTGCAGGTCGGCGCCCACGCCGCCGGCGATCTGGCCCAGATAGCCTGCAACGATTTGTGCTGCGTTGGACCTGCGCCCGTCGAGCACCACACCCAGCGTCGCCGGCCGGCCGGCATCGATTGCGCGGTCGAAATCCTCGTCGATCACCAGCGCGGCGATCACCGTCTGGTCGTCGATCGCCGCGGCGAGCTCGCCCGGCGAGTTCAGATAGACGATTTGACGAAAGCGCGGGCTGCCGGCGATGCGCGAAAGGATCTCGGCCGAATGCACCCCCGCCGAATGGTTGACCACGCCGATATCGACATTGCGCACGTCGAGCGTCGTCGCGAAGGTGAAGATGAATAGCTGGAGCAGCGGCGGTACCACCAGGATGAGCCGCGATTTCGGGTCGCGCAGCAGCGCCCACATCTCCTTGACGATCATCGCTCGCATCCGGCGCATCAATCGAGACTCCGGCGTGTGGCGCGAAATGCGAGCAGGAAGAAACCCAGCCCGAACGCCAGCATGATTGCAATATTGGGCAGGATCAGCCCCCAGAGGTCGCCGGCGAGGAAGACCGTCTGCAGCGACGGGATCAGGTAACGCGCCGGTACCGCATAGGTGATTGCCTGGATCGGCCAGGGCATCGAGCTGATTTCGAAGATGAAGCCCGATAGCAGGAACGTCGGCAGGAATGCCGAAAGCAGCGCGATCTGGCTGGCGACGAACTGGTTCTTCGTCGCTGCCGAGATGAACAGCCCTAGGCCGAGCGCCGGCATCAGGAACGCGCTCGCGATCGCCAACAGCGCGAGGACGCTGCCCCGAAAGGGCACGCCGAAGACGAACACGGCGAGGATCGTGCAAAGGCTCATCGATATCAGTGCGAGCAGGAAATATGGCAGGACCTTGCTGACGATGAATTCGGCCATGCTGATCGGGGTCGCCATCATCGCTTCCATCGTCCCGCGCTCCCATTCGCGGGCGACGACGAGCGCCGTCAGCAACGTACCGATCATCGTCATCACGATTGCGATCGATCCGGGAACGAGAAAATAGCGGCTCCGAAGGCCGGGATTATACCAATAGCGCGCCGACAGGTTCACCTGTGGACCGGCGCCCGCATCGCCGCTGGCCCAGGCGGCACGGACCCCTTCCGCATAGGCCGCGACGAAATTTGCGGTGTTGGGCTGTGAACCGTCGGTGATGACCTGTACCGCAGGCGCCCGGCCCTGCTTCACGCCGATCCCGAAATCGGCGGGGATGACGATGATCCCCCGTACGCGGCCATCGACGATCATCGGCCTTGCCGCCGCGACCGCGCGGGTGAAGGTGACGTCGAAATAGGGCGAGTGGGCGTAGGACTGGGCCAGATCCAGCGCCGGCGCGCTCGAATCCTGGATGACGACGGCGATACGCGTGCGCGACGTATCGAGCGAGACCGCATAACCGAACAAAAACAGCAGGATCATCGGTAGCACGAAGGCGATCAAAAAGGTCGAAGGATCGCGGACGATCTGCTTGCCTTCCTTGGTTACCAGGGCGGCGAGCCGCCGGGGGTCGATGCGGCTCATGCGGCCTCGGCGTCCGCCGCGCGCACCCGGTCGAAATCCTCGATCAGCGCGATGAATGCATCCTCCATCGTCGGATCGCCGAGGCCGGCGAGTTCGGCCGCTTTCGCCTTCAACTCGTCGGGCGTCCCCGTCGCGATCTGCTCGGCGCGGTAGATGAGCGTGACGCGGTCGCAATATTCGGCTTCGTCCATGAAATGCGTGGTGACGAGGACAGTCACGCCCTTTTCAACCAAGCCGTTAATCAACGACCAGAATTCTCGCCGCGAGACGGGATCGACACCCGATGTCGGCTCGTCGAGGAACAGAACAGGCGGCTCGTGCATCAGCGCCGCGGCGAGCGCGAGGCGCTGCTTGAAGCCGAGCGGCAATGTTCCCGCGTTGACCTCCATCCGCGATCCGAGCTGGAAGACATCGGCCATCGCATCGATGGCGCGCCGCGCGGTCTCGCGATCGAGATCATAGGCACCGGCGAAGAAGTCGAGATTCTGCCGGACCGACAGATCGCCGTACAGCGAGAATTTCTGCGCCATATAGCCCAGCGACGCGCGCGCATCGGTAGCCGCATGGCGCAGGTCATGGCCCACGACCGCGCCGGTTCCCGAGGTCGGGGTCAGCAATCCGCACAGCGTCTTGAACGTGGTCGACTTGCCCGCACCGTTGGGCCCCAGCAGCCCGAAGATTTCGCCGCGGGGAATCGTGAACTGCATGTCGCTTGCGGCAGTGAAGTCGCCAAAACGCTTGGTCAGGCCCTTGGCCTCGATCGCGGCTTCCCCAGTCTCGGGAATGGTGCGATAGCGCGCGGCCAGCGGGTTGGAACCGCGGGGTCCGCCACCCAGGATGTCGATAAAGCCATCCTCGAAGCGCGGCGCCGCCTTCTCGACCCTTGCACCGCCGAAGTCGGGCACGCCGGCCCCCGCCTTCAGCAGAAGCCGGACCGCACGCCCCTGGATGGTGCCGTCGATGACCGCTTCATCGTCGAGCGCCTTGGTCAGGAACCGGCGGCGGCGTTCGGCAAACCCGGTCACGCGGATCACCCTGCCGGCGATACGCTCGGTCAATGTGCGAGGCGGCCCATCGAACAGCAGCCGGCCCTCATTGAGCAGATAGACATGATCGCACTTCTCGGCTTCGTCGAGATAGGCGGTCGACCACAGCACGCCGATTCCTTCGCCAGTCAGTTCGCCGACCATTGCCCATAACTCGCGCCGCGAGATCGGATCGACGCCGACGCCGGGCTCGTCGAGCAATAGCAGCTTCGGTGTTTTGACGAGCGCGCAGGCCAGCCCGAGTTTTTGCTTCATGCCGCCCGAAAGCTTGCCCGCCAGCCGGTCCTGGAAACGCTTGAGGTCGGTGAAATCGAGCAGTCTGTCGAACGCCGCATCGCGCTCGGCGCGGTCGAGGCCGCGAACTTCGGCATAAAGCGTCAGATTCTCGCGAACCGTCAGATCTTCATAGAGCCCGAAGCGCTGCGGCATGTAACCCAGGTCGTCGAGCGCTTCGCCCGGGGCCTTGCCAAGCACCGTCACCTTGCCTTCGCTCGGCGCCATCAGGCCGGCGAGGATACGGATCAGCGTCGTTTTGCCCGCACCATCGGGGCCGACCAGCCCGGTGATTTGCCCCGGCGATACTGCGATGCGCACGTCGTCGAGAGCGACAATCTCGCCGAAGCGCTTGACCAGTCCCTCGGCGACAGCGGCGGAGGAAACCATCGCGTCAATCCTTGTGCGCTGGCCGGGCGCCGGGAACACGAACACTGACTGGCTGGCCCTGTCGCAGCGCGTCGTCGGGATTGTTGACGATGATCCGCAGCCGATAGACAAGATCGGTTCGAAGCTCTTCGGTCTCGACCGACTTCGGGGTGAACTCGCTGCGCGGTGAGATATAGCCGATCGTTCCGCGATAGGTCTTCGGGTTGCCGTTCGCGGTCACCTCAACCGTCATTCCAGGGCTGATCCGGCTGAGATCGGGCTCGGCGATATAGGCGCGAACCCGCATCGGACGGTCGATCGAGAGCGAGAGCACCGTCTGACCTCCCTGCACGATCGCGCCCGGCTCCTGTGCGCGGGTTACAACGATAGCGTTGGTTGCGGCGATCAGGCGTGCGTCGTCGCGATCGGTCGTTGCGCTGCGCCGCGTTGCCTCGGCGGCGCGCAACTGGGCTTGGGCGCCAGCGATATCTTCGCGGCGCGCCCCGGCCTCGATCAGCGACAGCGCTTGGCGTGCCTCCGCCAGCTGCGCGTTCGCCCGGTCCCGGTCGGCGACGGTCTGCTCCCATATATCGCGGCTGATCGCGCCGGGCGTGACCAGCGGCTGACGGCGCGTATAGTCGCGCTGTGCATTCACGGCGGTTGCCATCGCTGCCGCGACCCGCGCACGGGCCTGCGCGATGTCCTGGGCCCGATTGCCGTTCCTGAGCTTGGCAAGAGCAGCCTCGGCCTGCGCAACCTGTGCATTGGCCTCGTTCATGCGCGCATCGACCGTCGCGGTGTCGAGCGTTGCGAGCACTTGCCCGGCTTTCACCCTGGCACCTTCGTCGACCGCGATCGTCTCGATCCTACCGCCGACGCGGAAGGCCATTTCCACTTCGCGAATATCGACATTGCCGTAAAGTGCGAGTGACGCGTCCTGCTTGTCGGCGAACAGGCCGAAGCCCCGCGTGACAATCAGGGCGATGGCAAGCGCGACGAGCGCGGCGATGCCGATGATGCGACGTCGGTTCATAAGCTGCTCCGTCGTTCGAGCCGGTCGAAAATCGCGTCGAGATTGTCTAGGACCGTGGCCTTGATGATCGCGGTCTCGGGCGCTGCCATATTGTTCCAGCCAGTTTCTGCTAGAACGGTCGCGCGGGCGACGCGAAACACCAGAATCTGCCCAACCAGCGTCATCGCGCGGATTCGCGCTTCGATTTCATCAAGCGCGTTGCCTGCAATCACGCGCAACATCGCCGCGACGCGGGCAAGTATCTGGCCCATGGCGCCGGCATAGATGCGATCGAACGCCTCGGTCGGTTCGGCTTGCTCGCGTACGATGAACCGGGCGAATGCGGCCGTATCTTCGCTTACCATGACCTCCACCATCCGGCCAAAAATCGCGTGCAGCGAAGCTCGGGCGGCAGCGACATCGATCCCGTCAGCACAAATTACGGCCACTTGCTCGATCGCAGGCCGTAAGCGTTCGCCAAGGCTTGCCGAAATATGTTCAGCCGCCGCGAGATAGAGGCCATTCTTGCCGCTGAAATGATAGGTGATCGAAGACATCGGTGTGTCGGCATCCGCAGCAATCGCACGCGTGCTTGCGCCTTCAAGACCTCTTCGTCCGAAATGCTCGATCGCAACGTCGAGCAAGCGAGAATCCGTACTGCTCATTTGTTGAATAATTCGTTCGAACGAACAATATGTCAAGCTCCCAACTGCTGGAGGTCGCTTCAACGATTGCCCTTCCTGAGAGGCGAAACGGCCTCAATCCGGTTCTATCGTTCGAATAATTGATGAAATATCGTTCGTTGGTCCCTGAATATCGAGATCATGTTCGTCCCCTGGCGGCTCCCGGCATACTGATCGGCGCGCTTGTTCAGGGAGGTCCATTGCAGACCGCGCTCGCGTGGCGATCGATCCCGCGCCCGTTCGCGCCGGCGGGCTCAGCTACGCGCTGGCTCAGGTACCGATATCCTGATCACGGACGGCCGTTTTCTCCTCAGTTTGCTCGTGCTGCGGCAGCCTTGCGTTGTTGCCGGCGATTTCGGGCGGCGTTGCCGGGATGGCGTCCACATGCGTCGATGTGCGTCTAACCTCGCCCGACTCTATAGCCGGAACATTCCTGCTCCTGCATTCCCGAGGCCTTCTGCGTCGGTCGCGACCCTCCGCCTCGACGACTCGCCGAGCGGATCGGCATGTCGCTGCTGTGAAGCTGCTCCGTCCGTAGTCACCAAACATGCGATTTCTCTGGTAGCTTTGCGCCAGATTTCAGCCATAGCCGGTCGCCGAACGAATGCCTAAAACCTGCCGTTAAGGCGGGTCGGAACAGGATTCAGCAAAGCGACCAATGTTGGTCGTTTACCCTATCCCTGACTATGACTTGAAACGAACATTAAACGCGTGGGGTGATGCGGGCCGCGGTCCTTATGTCTGTGATCTGAGCGCCAATAGCCTGCAGATTTTGTCTCATCTCGTTGAAGACCGGCTTATCATCTGTCGGATCGCTGATTGTTAGAACCGCCGTGAAAGGAACGCCTTCCTCCGGCATTTCTTCCCCGGCGCGCGTAAGATACTCGACGAAGAGGCGCCAGTTCGAGGAAGGGCCGACCCCCTTCGGGAAATTTTTTGCGTGGACTTTCACAGGACTCCACTTGAGGTCGTGCTCGATCAGTTCGGCCTCAATGGCATGGCGGTCGCGCTTATCGGGTAGGTACACTGGCTCCAGGCGCCCCTTCCACTTGTCGGGCGCTTGCTCTTGCTGCAAAACCGCGTTGATGTTCACCCGAACATATTCTGCGCCAAAGCGGGCATCGAGAGGCGGAGTCGATACAAGTGTCAGCTTGGCTGCGCCTCGGCACTTTCCACCCGTTTCGACGAGAGACGCCGGCCAGGAAAACCCGAAGTTGATTTGTTCACCAGGCTTTATGCGCGATGCAAAGACCAACGTGATCGAGTGATCTCCGGTTTCCAAGATTGTCTCGGCGGACGGCGGCATCCCAAATCCGACCAAGTGCCGCGCGACAGGCGAAAGGGTCTTATCACGCAGCGGCTCGGGCAGCCTCGCGTGGTGAACGAGCATTCCGATAATGGTCTCTCGGGAGACCTCCCCCTCAATAAGATGCTCGATCACCGCCGCTGTCTTAGCTGCGATAGGGGCCGCGTAGCTGGTGCCGCAGCCATCCACTATTGCGCCATCGGGAAGGATCGAAAACAGGCCGTGACCCAAGGTAGTGTGTTGGGTGCCGGCACCACCGACATGCGCAAGGTCGGGCTTCATGCTGCCGCGCAGGCCCGGCCCTCGGCGAGAATAGCGAGTAGGTGCATAAGGGACGCATCCATCATGACCTGTTGGATTGAGCGCGGCAATTGTTACATTTCGCGCGCTTTCAGCAGGTGTGAGGAGGCCGTCGTTGCGCGCGAGCGCAAGGTCTGCCAACGCCCTTGAAGCATCTGCAGGCCACTCAGGTCGAAGGTCTTGGGGCTGCGTGTTACCAGCGGACACGAAAATGACTGCGTTGTTGGCCTCGGCAATGCCATCCAATCGTACGGCATGAGCAGAATACCGGTCTGCCACTGCTGGCTGCAAGATATTGAGGCTCATATTGAACACGCGCACGCCATGTCTTGCATGTGCATCGGCAACAGCCGCTTCCATCTCGTCGAAAAATTGCGGTACGCCATCGGGGTAATAGGATGCAAACGCTCCTGCCTTCTCGGGGCTGGGAAAAATTGCAATGTCGACAAGCTCGGCGCCATCGGCCTCGGAGCAAATCTCTGGTCCGTTGAGAGACGCTCCGATCGTCGCGAGACCACCGATAAAGGTGCCGTGAGCATGATTACTGTCTTCGTCGGCAAGCACCGTCCAACGGTCAATGATCCACTCGTCCAGCGCGGGACTTATGCCGCCATCGACAACTCCAAGTTTTGGGTAGCTCCTCCGAAGATCCCGGGCGTTAATGGTGGCTGCAGACGGGCGCGTTCGATTTTCCGTTGCAGCGTTGGCCCGCACAACGATGCCTGGCAGTTCGATACGACGGACCAATGGGTGATTATCTAGAAATTCGAGAAGGCGAATGTGGCTCTCGATGTCGTGGGCGAACGGCGCCAAGGCACGTTTGCGCTCATTCGATGGCGTGTCATTCATTCGCAGGACGGGTGTAGAGGTCTCATCGAGTCTGACAGACAAGAGCGGCTGACTGCCGCTGCCGCTTGACATCCGCGCGACGCTAACACCTTGGCCCAAGGTTGAGAACCCCGCCACGAAAGTCTCGAGCAACGTCCGATTGGCCTCGTCGAGCCTATCCCAATCGGCACGAGGCGCTGGGGGCGTAAATAGCTCGACCTGATAACTGCCTCCCGTCATGGGGTTCGATAGCCAGGCTACTGCTTCCTCGACCGAGAAATTACGCTTGTCCGAGGCACGGAACAGTTCGATCCGATCAATAGCACCAACTTCGCTTTTTCGGGCGGAGGGGTAGGGAACATCCTTATTTTTGGTCTCGTCAAATCGCAGTATCGTCTCGGTTTCCGCTTCCTCGATCTGCTTGGCGACTTCGGCTAGCGAACGCGGCCGGGCTTCGACAATCATGACGCCAAGGTCAGCCCCGCCAACGAGACGCGTCCGATCTGGGCGGAATAGGGCTGTCATCGGGCGGTGGCTTTTCGCCCATGCTTCGCGTCGAAGAATGACCTTTGCATATCCCACGGAACCCGTAGCCTGGGCCGCTAACTCAACAGATATTGTCTCGATCTGCTGCAGGAGGGATGTCTTATGAGCTGCAAACTCTTTATCGCGATGAGCAAAAAAGTCCTTGTGACCGCCGCCACCGCCCTTTTCGCGAGCTTCTTGGAAGTTGTCGGGGTTTAGAACTATCTGGATCGGGCTAGCCATTGATGCTGTCGTCCTCCTGATCCTCTTCAATCTTTCCGATTTGGCGGCTCACAGTTGATTTGTCCTTGCCAGCGATCTCACCGATGTCTGACATCGAAAGGTTCACTGAGCGGTCGTCGCGCAACGCGCGGAATAATCTGCCCGTGCCTCCGAAAAGCAACTCCCTACGCTCACTATGAACGCGCGCAGCATTTAGAGTGGCAAACTGGCGCAGGGTATCCAGAAGTTCCCGCGCCTGACCGTCTCTTACTGCGGTTGCCTTCTTGTATGTGCGGACAAGGGTCTCGATTTCCGCTCCGGTGGCGCCTTCTGTAAACCAAGCGATCAGCCTGAGATGACTGTCGGGAATGATCACGGGCGCGGAAAAGGATTCTGCAATAGCCTTCCTCACGTCGAATTCCGGGCGTGGAATTTCGAGTTGGACTTCAAAACGCCGCCAGACAGCGGGATCCAGCAGGTTGGGATGATTTGTTATGCCGATCGTCAGTCCGACGCCCCGCCGGGAGTCAAGATTCTGCAGAAGTGCATTTACGACACGTTTGATCTCGCCAACCTCTTGTGGATCGTCGCGAAGCTTCGCTATCGCATCGAATTCATCGAGTAGAAGCATGCACTTGAACCTATTGGCGAACGTGAACAGATTGCCGATATTTCGTGCAGTTGTCCCCAGGAATGAGGAAACCAACCCGTCGAGCCGAACTAGGACGACAGGTAGGTCTAAGCGGCGGGCCATCCACAGCGCCAGCCGGGTCTTACCGGTTCCGGGAGCCCCATAAATTAGGCAGGTCAAGGACGGATGGACGCCGACTTCAAACAGGGCCTCAATATTCGACCACTCGTCGACCACTGATTCAATGGCATTCGAAATTCGCTCGTCGAAAATCGGTGCATTCTCGTCTGTTGCGTCCGGGAAAATAATTTCAGCCAGCGGAGCCGCGGTCTCCCGATCAACCGGCAATGGAGTATTCCTGGAGAGGTCTTCGCCTGACACAAGCGCCTTGGAGCGCTCTATGCGGCTCGGTGCAATCTCGCGGCTCCTCTCCGCATTGTTGAGAATTGTGGTCAGAGCAGCCGCCTGCTTGGAATCTCCGCCGTTCTTGAGCGCGTCCCTTAGTCGTTCAATTTGCTTCCGCACGGCCGGCGACGCGTTCGGCACGGCGGCACGGCACAGCGCTTGGATAATGGGGAAATGGTCCATGGATGACATCAGGATTCCTAGTTTTCAGCGGCGGTTCGCCAGTCAATCAATACGACATGCGTTGTTGCATTGCAATACCAGTTCATCGCATAAATTGGTAAATTGTTGCTTATATTAGCCTCCATGTTGCATACGAAATGCCAATGGTTGCATGTAGGCGCTGACCGTGAGATTTTGCCGGCCGCAACGAGACATTGATCAATTATCACTGCCAGTACGGGGGACATCCGCCACCATCGCCACTAGCTTTCTGTCCAATGCCCTGGATTAGGTAGTGGCTATCCTGACCGCTCGTGCAAGCTTACGGCCCGAAAGCGGTCAATTCACTCAGTTATGGCTCGGCCAACCATGGCGAATATCGCATCGTCGATCCAGCTATAGAAGGGTGCGCCGTCGAGGCGTACGCCAACCAACGCCCAGCTGCCGCCGATCTCGGGCATTGGTCGCGCGTTCGGGACGGAGTGCGGGGTTCGGAATCGCCGCGTTGAAGCGCTTGAAGATCGTCGGAAAGCGCGCCCGTGAGGAAAGGCTGGCGCGGTGCGTCGGGCTGTTGCTGGCACTCCAGTCGAAGCGACGCTGCAGGTTCCACATATCAGCGGCGCGGCGCGGATATTGGTAGATAGGCGCAGCCCGCGATGGTGTCCGCGCACGGCTTTGGCTGCGACCAAATCTAGAACCCGCCGAGCTGCCGGCCTTTTACCTATCTAGCCAGCAGCAGGGCAAGGAAGTCGCTGTCGGACCAGTCGCTCTTTCTGCCAGCTGCAAGCGCCATCAGATCGAGCTTGGCCTGGCGCACGATCGTGAGCCGCCTCGATGGAATGACATAAAGG
Source organism: Sphingopyxis macrogoltabida (assembly GCF_001314325.1). NCBI lineage: Bacteria > Pseudomonadati > Pseudomonadota > Alphaproteobacteria > Sphingomonadales > Sphingopyxidaceae > Sphingopyxis > Sphingopyxis macrogoltabida. Next base: position 175,708 of record NZ_CP009430.1, on the reverse strand, counting down.
CGCTGGTCGCCCGCGCCGGCGGCGACCACCATGTCGGCAGGCAGTTCGGCGGCGTGAACCGTGATGTCGGTCGAGCGGGTGACAGGATCGGATGCGGGCGATGCGCGCGGCAACCACCAGGTCAGCCCATAGGCCGGGTTGGCGCCGCTGCCCTTGAAAAGATCGGCGAAGGCGGTCGCATCGACAAGCGCATTGCCGTCATGCACTCCGCCCGCACGGACGAATTCGCCGATCTTTGCCCATTCGGCGGCGGCCAGTACAAGCCCCTGCGGCATGAGCGGAGCGCCATCGGGGCCGCTCCGCCAATCGCCGACCCTCACACCCAGAGGTGTCAGAATGCGCCGCTCGACATAATGACGCGGATTGCCGTCCTCGCCTTGGGCGACCAGCTTGCGGCGTATAATCTCGCCGAAGATCTGCATCGGAGCCGGGCCATATTGGAATTTGCTGCCCGGCGGCGCGGCGAGCGGCGCCTTCACCGAGTCGAGATACCCCTGCGGTCTGCCGACGGTGGAAGCCTGCCCGCTCGTCATCGACAGCAGCTGGCGAAGCGTGACCTGCGCCTTCGCGGGATCGCTTCTCCATTCGGCGAGCGTGTCCGATGCCCGTTCATCGAGCGTCAGCAGCCCGTCTTGCACGGCGGCCGCGGCCATCAGCCCTACGAGGCTCTTCGTTCCCGACCAGAGCTCTTGAGGCTTGGTGATATCCGCCGAACGGCAGCGGACCTTGCCGTCCTCAAGTATTAACAGCGCGACGCCCTCATGCGCCTCGGAATAGGCAAGGGCTGCAGTGCAGCCGGGAAGGGGAGACGGCTCGGCCGCTGCGGCAGCGGCCATCGCAGTCGCGGCGGCAAGAAGGAGGATGGCGCGCTTCAAAATCCGGCTCCCATTTCTGATGCTTGTCATTGTTGATATTATCGATAATAATTTCATTCGCAATCATCGATTGCTCGGCGGCCCCGCCCGACTAGGATGGGCGCTGTGAGCGAGAAAAGCCGAACGGAGAGAAATGGCCGCGACGAAGATGGAGGACGGCAACGCGCCGACCCAGGACCGCGTTATCGCGCGCTTGCTGACCGACGATATCGTCGAATGGCGGATCCCACCGGGTTCCTGGCTGCGCGAGCGCGAAATCGCCGCGCGCTTCGGGGTGAGCCATGCGCCGGTGCGCGAGGCCTTTCGCCATCTCGCGCGCATCGGCCTCGTCAAGGTTGTGCCGTGGCGCGGCACCTATGTCATCGATATCGACGAACATGCGGCGATTGAGGTCTACGAACTCTGGAAATCGCTCTTCGGCGTCGTATGCCGCCTCGCGGCGAGCGAAATGACCGACCGCGACGGCCGCGAGCTGATGCACCGGCTCGTCGAATATAAGGACGTCACCCAGCGGACCGAAAATACGTTCGAGCATATCAAGGTCTCGAACCGCATCGGTCGCTTCATCGCCAAGCGCAGCAATGCGCCGCTTGCATTGGAGCTGCTCGACCGGGTCGCGCTGCTCGCTCGCTGGCAGCACAATGTCTACACCGACAGCTATATCGAAACGCACGGCAACGAAGCGGGACGGCGATCGGCAGTTCTCTATGAGGAGCTCTGCCGGCACATCATCGCGCGCGACGGCGATGCCGCCGATTTCGCGGCGCGCGACCTGATCGGGGTGACGCAGGAAAGCTTCGGCCGCGCACTCGAGGAGTATAAGGCCCGCCACGCAAAGCCGAAATCCGGCCGCCGCCGGGCGAAAGCGACATGAATCCCCATTCCACCGATCGGCGTACCTTGCTCAAGGCCGGGCTTGCCGCGCCGATCGCAATTCAGGCGAGCTCCGCGGCTGCCGTTTCCGGGGATATGGCGATGTTCGAGCCCGAGCGACTCTTCGCTGACCTTAAATCCTACGCCGAGGCGGGCAACAAGCAGTCGGGCGGCGCGGGCGACCGCTGGACCGCCGACTGGGCCGCAAAACGCTTGGCGGCCGCCGGCTTTGCGGTCGAGCGGCAGGGGTTCGACGTGCCCTGGTTCGAGGCCACGCTCTCCGAACTGGCGCTCGAGGATCTGAAGGTCCCGCTCGTCGCGCAGCCACTCGCCGTCGAAACCGGCGAGGCCGGCCTCGATGCGCCGCTGCGGCTCGCCGAGACGTTCGAGCGCCTCGACGGGGCAATTGCCATCGTGCGGCTGCCTTATCGCCGCTGGTCGAGCCTCACCGATCGCGCCGCGCGCGAGCCGCTCGCCGATGCACTCGCGCGCGGCGCGAGCGCCGTGATCCTCGTGACGACGGGTCCGACAGGCGAGGCTCTCCTCCTCAACACGCCCGCGGATCGACCCGCATCGGACATGCCGCTCGCGTTGCTTGCGCCGCGCCTTGCTACGCCCGTCATCGAGGCGGCGCGCCACAGCCGCCCGGCAAGGCTCACCCTGCTTGGACGCAACGGGACACGCAAGGCCGAGAATATCATCGGACGCCGCGTCCGCGCCGGGCGACCCTGGTTGGTCGTCTCGACGCCGCGCTCGGGTTGGACCGATTGTGCCGGCGAACGCGGGCCAGGCATCGCGATTTGGCTCGCGCTCGCCGACTGGATGCCGCGCGTCTTCGCGCAGCACAGCCTCTTGTTCGTGTGTAACAGCGGGCACGAATATGAGAACCTCGGCGCGAGCCACATCGTCAAGGACATTGGCCCGCCGCCGTCCGAAACCGCCTTCTGGCTGCATCTCGGCGCCAATGCCGCGGCGCGCGACTATCAGGAAATGCCGGGACGATTGCTCCCGCTGCCGAGCGCTGATCCCTATCGCTTCCTTATGACCTCACCCGAGCTCGTCGAACGTGCCCGGCAAATTTTCGACGGTCAGCCCGGCATCGAGATGGCCTATCCGTCCTCCGAGGGAGCTGCGGGCGAGCTCTCTGAAGTGATCAAGGCGGGCTACACGCGCCACGCCGGCATTTTCGGGGCGCACCGCCACCATCATGCCGCGACCGACATATTATCGACCGTCGTACCCGAGCCGCTTGCCGCTACGGCGCGTGGCTTTTGCGACCTCCTGAGCGCGATAGTCCCCAATCCCCGCTGAGGGCGGCCCCGGACGGGTGCCGTTTTCCGGCTTGACTCATTCGTCCTTATGCACAAAATTATCGATAATAATTGTAATAAGACGATGGGGAGAGACTTATGGGACGCCAGGCGCATCTTCTTTTCTGCACGGCTGCCATTTGGGCGGCTGCGTCAGCCACGCCCGCCTTCGGTCAGGAAGAGAGTCCCGAGGCCCTTCCGGCCGCCGAGGCAGCCGACGATGGCGCGATTGTTGTCACGGCGCGGCGCCGCGAAGAGCGGCTCGCCGACGTGCCGACCGCAGCTTCGGTCATCGATATCACTTCGCTCACCGACCGCGGCGGGGCGACGGGAAGCGGCGAACTCCTTGCCGACCAGCCGAGCGTGCGTTTCAACAATCTCAATTCATCGGTCACTTCCGAAATCTCGATCCGTGCCTCCTCGACCGCGCGCGCGACCAATGGCGATCCCAGCGTCGGGCTCTACCGCAATGGCGCCTATATCGCGGGCGGTCCGGTCGGCGGACGCAACTTCACCCGGCTCGACTTGCTCGACATCGGCCGCGTTGAGGTGCTGCGCGGCACGCAGGGTGCGCTTTACGGCCGCAATGCGGTCGGAGGCGCGATCAACATCATCTCGGCCGAGCCCCAATTCGACCTCTCGGGCTGGGCGAGCGCACGCTATGGTTTCGAAAACAACAGCTTCCAGATGCAGGGCGCGGTCAATGTCCCGCTCGCCGACGGCCTCGCTCTTCGCCTGAGCGGCGATCTTGTCGAGCAGGACAAGGGCTTCTTCTACAACCCGGACAATGACGTTTATTTCGACCGGCAGAAGGGGCATGGCCTTCGCGGCCAGCTGCGCCTTAAGCGCGGGCCCGTCGATGCGATCATCATTGCCGAGACGCAGCGGCTGACGACGCCCGCCATCCATTATCAGATTTTTATTCCAGCGGGCACGCCCGGCTTCCCGGGCGGCTATATCCAGGACCGCTTCCGCTATCCATGGAACACCGCGCCGCGCGCGAGTCAGGACGTCGACGGGCTGCAGGCGATCGTTCGCGTCGATCTCGGCGGCGCCGACCTCACCTCGACGACCTCGTTTCGCAAGCGCCATTCCGAATATGATCTCGACAATGATGCTATTAGCCCCGCAGAACTGGCGCGCGCTCGCGCTGCGGGAGAGGTCGGGGCGCTGACCCCGCTCGATCCGAACACCGCCTCCTATGTCGTCGATACGACCGACAATTTCTCGCAAGACATCCATGTCACCGGCTCGAACGGCCCGCTGGCCTGGCTGGTCGGCGCCGAGATGCTGCTGCTCGACAGCGATTTCTCGGTGACGACGACGCGCACGCCGACACTCGCCAATCCATCGCCGGGCAATATCGCCCCCGCGCGGCTCCATTTCGAAAGCTATGCGGCATATGGCTCGCTCGGTTACGACATCACCGAAAGTCTCAACCTGACCGGCGAGTTGCGCTACACCCGCGACAGCCGCAGCATTAGCGCGCGGCTCTATGATCTTGGCACCGGCCTGCCGACCGGCGGCCCCTCGCGGGTCATCGACGACAGCATCAACGCCGACAATCTCTCCTATAATGCGACACTCTCCTATAAGCTCACGCGTGACGTCCTTGCCTATGCCAAGGTCGGGAGCAGCTATCGCGCCGGCGGCTTCAACACGCGTCTCTCCGACCCGCGAGCCCCGAGCCCGGTGCAGGTCCTTTTCGGCAACGAGAACAGCACCTCCTACGAAGCGGGTTTCAAAGGAAGCCCGGTGCGCCGCGGCTATTTCGCGATCGCCGGCTATTATACCGAGCTTGAAGATCTGATCGCTCAGGTCGACGACGGTTGTGCGCTCACCAATCCGGCGTGTCCGGTCGCGGCGGTCGCCTATCTCACCAACGCGGGCGATGCGAAGAGCTGGGGCGTCGAGGCCGAGTATAGCCAGGGATTCGATCTCGGTGAGGGGAGCGGGCGTCTCGCGCTCAGCGGATCGCGCCAAGGTGGCAAGGTCAAGAGCGGCCGTTATGACGGCCTCGAGCTCGCGCAGGTCCCCGACTGGCTCGCCTCGGCCAACCTCAACCTGCGCTACCCGGTCACGAACGACATATCGCTCACCAGCAACGTTCTTGTCAGTGGCCAATGGGGCGGCAAGCAGGAGCTCACGGCGAGCTCGGTCGATCTCGACGACTATGTCCTCGTCAATCTTCGCGTCGGGGTCGAGGTCGGGAAGGTCAGCATCAGCGCCTTTGCGAACAACCTCTTCGACAAAATCTACTATGTTGCGCAGGCGCCGACGATCAATCGCTACAGCCAGCCCCGCGTCATCGGGGTCGAAGGACGCATCTCATTCTAGTGCCCCTCGCCGCTGGCCGGAAGGGGAAGGAAGCCGGCGTGCGGCATTGGGTGGCGATCGGGGTGCTTGCAGCCGCGGCGCTGCTCGCGCCGGCTCCGGCCGCTCTCGCGGCGGATGTCGCGCCGGCGGTGAAGCTGGCGCAGGGGCGCCTAGCCGGAACGAGCGAGGCTGGCATCGAGCGATTTTTCGACATCCCCTTCGCCGCGGCTCCGGTCGGCCCGCTGCGCTGGCGCGCGCCGCAAGCGGCGCCGCGCTGGACGGGCGTGCGCGGTGCCTCGAACTTGGGTCCCGCTTGCCCGCAGACGGTTCGGCCCGCGCTCGTCGCCGGCGGGGTCGCCGATCGTCAGTCCGAAGATTGCCTCCAGCTCAACATCTGGCGTCCCAAGGGCGCGAGAAAGCTTCCCGTGATGGTCTGGATTCACGGCGGCGCGCATGTCATCGGCTCGGGCACCTTCCCGGCGTTCGACGGCACCGCCTTCGCGCGGCAGGGCGTCATTCTCGTGACGATCAATTATCGCCTGGGGTCCCTTGGCTATTTCGCGCATCCGTCGCTCTCCAAGGGCGCGCCGCGCGGCGAGGCGATCGCCAATTATGGGCTGATGGACCAGCTTGCCGCACTGCGCTGGGTCCGGAAGAATATCGCAGCCTTTGGCGGCGATCCCCACCAGGTGACGCTGTTCGGCGAGTCTGCGGGCGCGATCGGGGTGACGACGATCCTGGCGCTGCCCGAGGCGAAGGGGCTCTTCGCGCGCGCGATCGTGCAGTCCGGCGTTGGGTTGCTCGATCCGCGTCCGCTCGCCGAGCAGGAAGCGCTCGGCGCCGCGCTGGCGCTGCGTGCCGGCGCTCGGATCGACGCATCGCCCGCCGAATTGCGCGCGCTTCCCGCCGCTGCGCTCGTCGCGGCGGGAGATGTCCGCACCGCAGGCGCCATGACCGGCCCGATCCTTGACGGCAAACTGATACGCGAAGCGCCCTGGCGCACCTTGTCGCGCGCCGAACCCGTCGATGTCCCGCTACTCGTCGGCGCCAACAGCAATGAAGCGAGCGTCATCCTAGCCATGGGCGTCCCGCCGGCAGCGGCGCTCGACTATCTCGGTCCCGACCCGGCCGCCGGCCGCGCGGCCTATGGGGCGGGACTTGCCGACGACGAGCTCGCCCGCCAGATACTCGGCGACGCCTGGTTCGTCGCACCCGCGCGCTGGCTCGCGGCGCGTACGGCGCGCGGCGCGCCCTCTTACCTCTATCATTTCGGCTATGTTGCGGCTGCCCGCCGCGACCGCGCGAAGGGGGCCGCGCATGGCTCCGAGATTCCATATCTGTTCGGGACACTCGACTATTTCGCCGCGCTTGCCGGGCCGGTCGACGAAGAAGATCGCCGCTTTGGAGAAGGTGTTTCCGCTTGCTGGATCGCCTTTGCCAAAACGGGCGTCCCGCGCTGCGCGCTGGTTCCCGATTGGCCGCGCTATTCCGAAGCCGACGACCGCCTTGCCCATTTTGCGCCGCGTTCGAGCGTCGTCGACGGATTTCGCAAGCCGCAGCTGGACCATCTGCTGAAGGTTCATTTCGGGAGCGGCCAACCCGGGCCCTAGCCCGTTCGGCCGCATAGCCCCTCCGGTTCGAAAATGTGCAACGAAGATTGGAGAGAGAAAATGGCTGGAAGAAAAAGACTGATGTGGATTGCCGCCGGTACGGCAATGGCCGGCGCCGCGGCGTTTGCCGCGCAGGCGAATTTCGGTAGCGGTGACGGCGGGGAGGGGCACTATATGGTGCAACTGCCGCCGGCGGTGCCCTCGGCCAAGGTCTCGCCTTTGGCGGCGCCCGCGACGGTGCCGGCCAGCCTCACGACGACCGTCGGAGGCTATAGCTACGACTGGACTGCGCTACAGGCCGCGATCGATGCCGATACCGAGGTTGCGAACGGCTATTTCATCGTCGGCAACGCGTCCGATCCCGCCTATCTCTTCGCCTATGAAAAGGGCAGCTTCGGCATCGACCGGGTTACCCCGCTGGCCTCGGCTTCCAAATGGTTTGCCGGCGCACTCGGCATGCGGATGGCGCAGGCCGGGATCGTCACGCTCGAGGATCCGATGCGACCACCGCTTGCCTTCTGGACGACGAGCGGCACCAAGAAGGACGTGAAGCTCAAACACACGCTGTCGATGACATCGGGCTTCAACGCGAGCCCGCTTGTCGGCGGTTGCCAACTGCTTCCCGGCCAGACCCTCTATAATTGCGCCAAGAGCATCCACGACCTGCGCTATGACATTTTGCGCCCCGGCAACGCACCGGGTGCGCAATATAGCTATGGACCGCACGGTATCCAGGTTGCCGGCGCCTATCTCGAGGCGAAGGATACCAGCATAGCGCCCGGCACCTCGCCGACGCGCGAGCGTAACTTTCACGAGCTTTTTGCGCAGCATGTGACGACTCCGCTCGGGATGACGAGCACGACCTGGTACGAGCCGGCGGGGAGCGCACCCACCAATCCGTGGGTCGCCGGCGGCGCTTTCTCTACCCCGCGCGACTATGCGAAGCTGCTGCGTGCCTTTCTCGGCGGCAGCTTCATAAGCGACATGGCCGCCTTCACCCAGCAACGAACCGCGGGGCTGCCGCGCGTCTTCGTGCCGGCGGGCGCGACGAATTGGGAATATGCCCTCGGCTCCTTCGTCGAATGCGACACGCCCGCGGCATGCGCGACATCGAAGATCAACTCATCGCCCGGCGCCTATGGCTGGACCGGATGGATCGACCGCGAGACCGGTTACTACGCCCTCATCGCAACCCAGATCGCGACCGGCGGCGACCGCAAGGGCGTCGAACTTGAGCAGGTCATGCAGGACCTCATCGAGGACGCGATCGCCAACCGTACTCCGGCGCCCTGAGAACCTCTCACAGATGCGCTCCTCCGGCGCGGCGGTCATCACCGCCGCGCCGCTTTTTATCGGGATCGAGGCGGTAGGATAGGGCACGTCTTTCGCCGGGAAGCGAAACCATTCCCGCTCTCGATGAGCCGCTGATCCCTTGGCCGAAGCCGGACCTCCTTCAATCAACCCGCAAAGGGTCCCGGCGCGCCGCTTGGACCTTCGTTTCGCTGCGGTGATTGCGGCACGCCCCGGCCCGCAACGCTGCACCTTGTTCGAAGGCTGCCGCGAGCACGGATTCGGGCGTAAACATGTAACCAATAGGTCCCTTAAGCTGTTAATATTTAACATAATCCTTATTATCGAACATTAGAAATTGGCATTCGAGAGCGATCTCGACGGTCGAATTTTTGATCGCTCAACGGATAATCACGACCTCGACCTCGACATCCGATTCGATCGCTTTCCAACCCTTGTCGGCCGTCCAGGCTGCCAGACCGTCACGCTTCGCCAAGGCCATGCAGAACCGATCGCCAAGCGACAGGCCTGCCGAGGCCGTTGATTTGCGAAGGCGGCCTGCGAGGTTTGCGAGTTCCTTGTCTGCCGGAATCCATTCAATCGGTAGCGGATCAAGCATTGCATCTATGTCGCGGCTATTCATACCTGCGTGAACGAAATAGCTCACGACCTCGCTATAGTTGATCACGCTCATTCGGGCATCCGAAATTGCTGCCGAAACCTTGTCGGCGCCGGGTTCAGAACGGATCATTGCGATCAGGGCCGATGCATCAAGTATAAACTCGCTCACTCGCCGCTATCCTCCCTGCGGTGGGCCAGAAACCTCTCGACCGACACATCGCGCCCGCCTTCGGCAAATCGCCTCGCAATGGCCTGCGCGCGCGCGACAGCTTGGGCTGCAGTGCGCAGGACTACTCCGTCTTCCGTCTCTTCAAGGAAGACGGCACCGCCGTCGCTCAGTCCCAATCGTTTCCGGATGTCAGCTGGCAGGCTCAATCGTCCCTGCGGCGTTATATTGACCTGAATTGTCATCTGACACTCCCATCACATCCTATGCCCACTAGCACAATATAGCCTCAATTTTTACTTTCAGCAACGGGTTGCCTAATATGGCACGAATTGCGTATCATGCCACGTTGGGACGCCGGTCAAACGGGTTAGCGCGATCTCAAGTCCAGACGGATTGCCGGAAAACGTCCGTCAAAATCCGTAAGAATCAGCTTTGTCCGCACCAGTTGCGCAAGGCTGATCAAGCTCCCTGACGCGCGATCTGCAGGGCCTTTAGTGCCAACCGTCCGGCTCGGTCGGACACAATGGCTGGGAGATCTCCGAGGTCTGCTGGCTCCCAAAGACCGGGCACCGCAACGCCATCGGCGATAGCGCTCTGGACGCTGGCTCCGAGCGCCGCGGCCCGTCGTCGAAGGGAAGGCAGGCCGAAGCCGCCGTCGTTGGCGAAGCGCTCGAAACTGTCAGCATCCACGTCCTCGAGGGTTGGCGCCCGCCCAAATCGCATTGCAAGCGTCGCGGACAGCTCGGGCCACATGTGCGTCAAAACGGCCTTGCACAGCGCGTCCCCAAACCGCTCCCCCCGTTTGGGCAGGGCATGCGAGAGTGGGCGGGCGTCTGAATCCGCCAGCCAATCGGGTGAATAGTTGAAGTGCATTGCTCCGCCGCGATCGACCGTCAGTTCGCCGGCAATGCTCTGATCCGACCAGACGATAAGGCGATCGAGAATGCTGGCATTCATGCGCGCTGGCTCGCGATGACGATCACGTCGGGTCGGGTCGGGTCGGGTCGGCGGATTTGGAGTTCGCAGCCCAAGCCGCCAAGGACCGTGACGCAGCGCGACGTCGTCACGTAAAGGTCCGGTTTCGGTCGCATGTTTCCAGTGTCCGGACCGAAGGCGGAAGAATAGCGGGCGTGACACTCGCTGACGGCGAGCGGATCGATTGCCGCCGACCGACCCCTGGTGTAATGCGCTGCTCCGCGATGTCGGCCTCGATGAACGATGGCCGCTCGAGCCGACGCGTATCCAGATCGTTCATATCGACAGGCCCGCGAGCATTGTCGGCGACATTCTGATATGCGCCGATCCGATCAGCGGCGTTTACTTTCGATCACAAAATCGCGGACAACAGATTCTCGTCGGATCGGTGCTGGCGGAGGATGAAAGAGAAACGGTCGATCCCGACCATTTGCCAGCCTATGTCGATGACGATTTCGCGCGCCTGAAACTGCACGCGCTGCAACACCGCCTTCCCGGTCTGTCTTATGCCGCTGCCGTCCACGGTTACAGCGGCCTCTATACAATCAATCGCAGCGACGTGCACCCCGTCGTCGGACCGACCCCGGTCGGCGGTCTCTATGTCGCCAAAGGCTGCAGCGGCCACGGCTTCAAGCTGGCGCCCTCGATTGGTTCGCTTATCGCACAAGCGATTACGGGAGAAAGCGGCTCGTTCGATACGGATGTTGACCCTGCTTTTCTGGCCCTTGATCGTCAGCCGATACTTCTCTCGACCAAGACCGCACTGGCGTAGCGGTGCGAATTCGGAATGGCCGATCGCCGGCAGGTCTCGTTGAGAATGGTGACACGCCTCGAAGAGGAGACCCGGATCGGCAAGGGCGGGACCCTGGCGGCGCAGCTGTCGCGGCTCGACCTGGTGGTGCTCGACCGCGTCATCCGCCACTGCGATATCGTCGAGACCGGCAACGATAGCTGGCGCTCCAAAAACGGCAGCCGACCGCCACCTTCGGCGCCTTCAAAGATCTATCTTGCGCTGCGTGCGGCCATCCTCGACAAACCTACATCATAACCGAAAAGGGGGTCCCTTTTGCGCGCCGATTGACACGCATCGGCATAGCCGTGCCTGCAGAAGAGAAACGCAACGGGGCACCAAAGCGACGGATTTCTCATGCAAATCAGCAACGAGAGATTGATGAAACCGGCATAGGAACCATCACATATTCTGGCAAATGCGGGACCATTCCGAAAAGCCGATTTTCAACCGCCAAATCACCCCGATCTGCATGCAGCCCGCGACATGTTGAAGTTCGCTTATTATTCTTGGAGAAATCGAATTCATTTGCCGCGACGGCATCGTTCCGCCCTAATGCCGAGGTAGGCTGTTATATATGCCAATTAAGTATTGCCGAACGAAAGGGGGACCGTCGTGATCGTCTCAAAGCTGATTGTTCTGTCAAACCCGGTTGAGGGCAAAGAGGATGAATTCAACAAATGGTACGATCAACAGCACGTGCCCGACATCATGAGAGTTCCCGGTGTCGTAGGAGCCCAACGGTTCAGGGGCGGAGCGGGCACGAAGTCGGGTGTGGGATCATTTCGTTACCTCGCCATATTCGATATCGAGAGTCCGGAGCCTGGACTCGTGGTGGATGAAATCATGCGTCGATCTGGAACCGATGAAATGCCTAGGAGCGATGCCATTTCATCGACGCGATTTGCGATGCTCTATGAGCCGATCGGAAACCGCCTGGAAAAGGCATAGTCCGCGAAAAGACAAGAGGTTGGTCCGCGATTTATGCTATCCCGTTTGCCGTGTCCGCTGCGGCGCCGAAAGGTTGAAGAATCGGCCCCTGCGTTGAATTGGCTAAGCGCGTCCGACCTTCGCCGTTGGAGAAGAGTATGAAATCTACGGCAGAATCCACGGCCGATACGATTTGCGTCGCGAAGAATAGCTTTGATAGTGCACAAGAGATTCTAGCGGACCATATACGTCGGCTGGACGTAGAAGTCGTCGGTATCGACGATGCTGGCGGGCGATGGCTGGCGGAGCCGGTGTTGGCTTGCCTCGATGCACCGCGATGGGATTGTGCGGCGATGGACGGCTATGCCGTACGTGATGCTGACCTTGATGGCGGTGCGTCAGTACTGCGCGACATCGGGACCCGGTATGCCGGCGCGGGCAAAGCGAATTGCATTGGTCCGGGTGAAGCGATGCGCGTGATGACGGGTGCGAATGTGCCGCTTGGTGCAGACCGGATCGTCATGATCGAAGATTGCCTTGTCGATTCCGGCACCATCGTTCTCAACGATCCACCGCTGGGGAAATCGCACATCCGACGCCGCGGTTCAGATTTTACCGCTGGGCAGATCCTGCTGCCGGCCGGCCGCATGCTGACTCCGACGGCTTTGGCGGCCGCGGCCGCGGCCGACCACGCTAAAGTGGCCGTGGTGCGGCAGCCGCGCGTCCTGCTGATCGCGACTGGTGACGAGATTGCTGCACCTGGATCTGCCTATCTCAGTGAGCGATCGATTCCGGACAGCCTCAGCGCGTCCATCGCGCTTCAATGTCGCCTAGCAGGTGGGGTCCTATTGTCTGAGAAACGCCTTGTCGACGCACCCGCTCTGATCCGCAGCGCGCTCAGCGGCTCGCCGGCAGATGTCGTCGTCATCATCGGCGGCGCATCGCACGGCGACCGAGACTTCAGCCAATCCGCGCTCATGCCGCTCGGCCTGCATATCGCATTCGCCGGCGTTTCGATAAAACCGGGAAAACCTGTCTGGTACGGCCATATCGGAAAGACGCACATTCTCGGCATTCCCGGTAGCCCAACTGCGGCGCTCACTGTTGCCCGCCTGTTTCTGGTCCCGCTTATCGCCGGCTTGTCGGGCGGCGATCCGGCAACGGCGCTGGACTGGCGACTGCAACCCACGTCGAAGCCCCTTCAATCCAATGGGTCCCGCGAAGCTTTCCTCTGCGCGACCTGCAGCAAGGGTGCGGTCGAAATATTCGACCGACAAGAGGCATCCGCCCAAGCGGCGCTCGCTTCGACAAACGCGATCGTTCGACGCGCCGCCAATGCCCCTGCCCAACCGGCGGGATCGCTCGTTCCCGTCCTGTCGATCTGAAACCGCCCCAATCTCGGAATCGGAGTCCCCAAAGCCCGGCCTGGGGAGAGCCTCCTCCTATGCCCCGGCTTCGCCCGGCCTCGAGTGCGCGATGGCCCAGTCGATGCGGTCAAGCACTGCTTGTCCCAATGCCACCTCTTCTCCCAGTTCCTTCGCCATGCCGATTGCCAGAGCAACGTCCTTGTGGCGCAGGGCAGCGATCCGCTCACGGTCTTCGGGAGCTTGACGCTCGCCCATGAGCCTGTTCCAGTTCGCGATCGTGAAGTTCGTGCCTGTGCTGACCGAGAGCAGGCTCACCGCCACATTCTCGGGAATGCCTGCCGCAACTGCCAACCGCATGCTCTCGACTGCAGCGACGACCCCGGCATTATAAAGCAAATTATTCGCCAGCTTGCCGGCCTGACCCGCCCCCAAATCGCCAAGCAGGAAGATATTCGCCGCCATGTGGCCGAAGAGCGTCCGGCACCGTTCGAGAACGGCATCGTCGCCGCCGATCATGAAAGTTAGCTTACCGGCGCGCGCACCGACGTCGCCGCCGCTTACGGCAGCATCGAGAACATCCACCCCGCGCGCGGCACATCGAGCGCCGATTTCCTTGATCGCTGACAAACTCATTGTGCTGTGAATCGCGATGATCGAGCCGGGCCGCATCGACCCCAGCAGTCCGCCCTCGCCGAGAACCACCGATCGGACCTGCTCCGTCGTCTGAACGACGATCGCCACAAGATCGGACCTTTCCGCGAGGTCGCCCAGAGAATTTGCGGCGTGCGCACCCAGTGCCTGCAGGTCGCGCATCGGCTCCGGGACATGGTCAAAGACCGTCAAAGCGAAGGGTGAGATCGCTATCCTTTCCGCCATCGGCTTGCCGATGTTCCCGAGCCCGACGAAGCCGACGCGCGAAATCTCGGATGTGGTCATAGGACAGCTTCCTTGGACGGTATCGCGCCTACGACAGCCGCTTGCCCTTTGGTAGAGGGGACCGAACCGTGCACGGGATTGACGATCACTCTTCGCAAGGTTCGCCGCGAACCGGGGATAGGCCGCGCCCGAGCATGCTGGAGCATGAAATTGTCCCAGACGAGGAGGTCGCGCGGACGCCAGTGATGGACATGGCAGTTTTCCGGAGCGAATAGAAGCCGATAGGCGCGCTGGATGATCCTTTCGCTCTCGTCGATAGACACGCCTTCGACATGGCTGGTCTGAAGTTCGGTTACGAACAGCAGTGGCTTGCCCGTTCGAGGGTGCCGCTTCAGCACGGGGTGACGAGTCCGAGGGAAGCTTTCGATGGAGGGCTCTTCGGCCATCAGGTCCAGCCTCGCTCGCTGGTTGTCCTCCTTCAGCCGCGCTTCCAGACTTTGTGCGTGAACAGCCGTCAGTCCGGCAAGATAATCTCGCTCCTCCGCTTCCAGATCGTCGACCGCCCCCTTGCAACTCGCGAAGTGCGTCGGGACCGCTGCCGTCGTGTCGATGTCGAGAGCGTAGAGCGAATTGACCACATGCTGATGCGGCGTATTGGCTCCATCCTGATGAAAGGGAAGCCGGTGAACGGTCCAGTCAGTCTCGGCTTCGACCGTCGACATCTGTGTGTGGAGCCTTCCGTCAGCGAATTCCGAGCAGACGGGACCAAAGATCGACATTAGCGCGACATGCGCGTCGGCATCCACATGTACGTCGCGGAACAAGAGCAGGCCATATTCGTCGAGCAGCTGCCGCAGTATCGCCGCATTTTCCTCGGCGATCGGAGCGCCGGGGTTCAGCTCCTTCACTTCGACACCTATCCGCCGCGACAGCGGCTCAAAACCAACCCCGACCATCCTGACCTCCAAAATCCCATTGTCCGACAATCCTACTTGCCCGGCGTCCTTGAATCAAGCATTGAGGAGAGGCATCGTTCCGGGTGCTTTTGAAGGCAACCATGCATGGCCGAGCAATGACGAAATCCCTCTCGCTGGAAGATTTTGACCGGGCGGCTCGCCGAAGGCTGCCGCACCCGTTGTACGCCTATATTGCAGGAGCCGCAGAGGACAATTTGAGCCTAGGCGACAACCGAACGGCAATGCGCAGCTGGAATTTCGTTCCGAGAACGCTTCGCGATGTGAGCGGCCGGACCATGCAAACCGAATTGTTCGGCACCGGCTACTCAGCGCCTATCGGCATCGCGCCGATGGGCCTGTCCGCCTTGATGGCGTTTGAAGGCGACAATCTGCTGGCACGGGCGGCGGCGAACGCAAAGATACCCATGATATTGAGCGGAACGTCGCTCATCCCGCTGGAAGAAGTCGTTCGGCATGTGCCGGGTATCTGGTTTCAGGCGTATCTTCCAGGCGAGGCGGCGCGCATCGAACCAATGATCGATCGTATTGCCGCCGCCGGCATCGAGACCCTGATCTTGACAGTCGATGTCTGTGTTTCCGCCAATCGCGAAAATCTCGTCCGGGCGCGATTCTCGACCCCTCTGCGGCCCTCGATCCGACTTGCCTGGGACGGGTTGACCCACCCTCGATGGCTGATCGGAACTCTCGCGCGTACATTCGCGGTCCGCGGCATGCCGCATTTCGAGAATAGTTCAGCGACCCAAGGCGCGCCGATTTTCGCTCGGACGGCAGAGCGCGATTTCGGTGCACGTGAAGCATTTTCATGGGAGCATGCACGCTTGATCCGGAAGCGCTGGGACGGCCGGCTCATTCTCAAGGGCATATTGTCGGCCGACGATGCCCGGATCGCGAAGGATATGGGAATCGACGGGGTTATTGTATCGAACCATGGCGGTCGCCAACTCGATGGCGCAGCCGCCCCGTTAACGGTCCTTCCTGCCATTGTGGATGCTGTCGGCGCGATGCCGGTCATGATCGACAGCGGTTTTCGCCGCGGGGGGGACGTGCTGAAGGCGATCGCGCTGGGAGCACGAATGGTCTTCATTGGCCGCCCTTTCCTGTTTGCCGCCGCCGCCTGGGGCGAAGCGGGTGCCGCGCAAGCGATCAGCCTCATCAAAGCCGAAATTGATCGCAACATGGCATTGCTGGGCGTCTCTTCACTGGCAGGCCTTGACCGGAGTTTCTTGACGCGCGCCGAGCCGTAGAGGGTTTACGCAAGGCGGGGCGCACGAGAGGCATCGCGCCGATTTTTGGATCTTTCTATCCGGCGCCATATGAGAGGTGATACGTAACACGGAGACGACGCCGATTGGGTGATGCCCCCGGTTTCAAAACGAATGTCCCCGAGGATATCTGAAGGTCGCGCACGACCAGTGGATCCGCCGTCTTATCCTCACTTCGACCATGCGCCGCGCGGCGTAGAAATGGGCCTTTCTATCCTGTGCGAACAGCGCGCCTATTGCTGTACCGTAACGTCCCTGATCCCAGCAAATTGCTGAATTCAATGCAGCGCATCAAATTGCAAAACTGAACAGTCGCGTAGTTGAAGCGCCTGGCTGCGCCCAGCTTCGGCAGCCGCCGTCCGCGTGCCGGTCGCGAGAGGGTTGGAACCCATAGCCAATCGCGATGACTCACTCGGACAAATAATCCTGACTTTTGTGTCGTTCTCCTCGAGTTTACGCCGCTGATCCGAAAGGTCGCGACCGAACGTTGCGGGCCCGTCCAGACCGACCGGCGATATGATGAGGACATGTGCAGCGCCTTCCGCCAAGTCAGCATTGTCAGAAGATCGAACACCGCCATCGATATAGCGCCGCCCATCGATCTTCACCGGCGGCCATATACCGGGAACTGCGCAACTTGCCGCAACAGCATCAATCAAATCGACACCGCTATTCCGATCAAACAGTCTTGGTTCTCCGCTGTCAGCGTCCACCGCCACCAATGTGATTGGACGGACAGGCCAATCGCGGCTAGGCAATCGATTGGCGATCACATCGAGACGCTCCGCCTCTCCTCCGACAGGCGCCATGGCCGCCAACCTGCGCGCGCGCTCGACAGGTGAGTCGACATCACCCACGAACTCCCCAAAAACCTGCAGTAGACGGCTGACAGCATCCGGCGGCGGCTCAACTTCACGCACTTGCAAGGCAGTCAGAACTTGACGTTGATAGTGCTCTTCTAGCGTAAGGCTTGCCGCAATCATGACGGCGACCACCGCGCCCGCCGACGTTCCAATAATCCGGTTGAAGCGATGCGGGTCAAGACCGCGTTCGCTTAACCCGAAGATCAATCCAGTCATCCAAGCGATTCCGGCGACACCGCCGCCGCCCAGTACGAGAGTATTGCCTTCCCCTGCGTGATGATCATCGTCCAAAGCCATGTCAGAATTTCGCGCCAAAAGTAACCAAAATCTGGCGTGGGTTGCCGTAGAATGCCGTCGCTACGCCCTCTCGCCCGACTTGCGGACGCAGGCGTCCTTGGGCATCGCGCAGCGGGGTACCGTCTGGTGCCGTGAACAGAATCTGATAGCCCGACGTTATATACCGCTTGTCGGTAATATTTTTGGCATGTAAACCAATGGAATAGCGGTCATTTTTCGATGACCAGACAAGACTGGCATCTAGTAGCCCGTATTTTGGCTGATCCAATAAGGGACTCGGCGTCTCCAGCTGAGTGGTCTTGCTCCGGTAGGAAACAGTCGTTGAGCCATGCAGCATTCCAGAAGCTACCGGTAAATCTATCCCGAGCTGACCGGACAACGTCCACTTCGGCGTATTCTGGAATCGCCGCAACTCTGCGACATCCACACCTCGGGCATCGATGAATCGAAGAAACTTTGCATCGATATAGCCGAGACTTCCCGAGACGTTGACGGCCGAGCCGCTGCCTGCGAAATCGCGCGCCAAAAGCGCCGACGTCTCGAATTCCAGACCCTTGAATCTTGCCTGGGCCGCGTTTGTCGTAATGCCGATGAACGTTTCGTTGCTGCCATCGCCGTCAGAATCAAATCCGACCGCCCCTGGAATCTGGACGTCCTTGTAATCTGCATAAAACCCGGCGAGCGCGAACCGCATTCGGCGATCGAACAGCGAAGCTTTCCAACCCACTTCATAGCTGTCCACGGTTTCAGGGTCGAAGGACATAAATTCGAAGACGTCCTCGGCGTCGACCACGCCGTTGTCGTTGAAATCACGCGCGGCAGTCGAAGCGCCGCGTGGATCGAACCCGCCACCCTTAAAGCCCTTGGCGTAGGACACATAAAGGGTATGGTCGGGGGTCGGTTTGTAGGTCAGCGACGCCCGCGGTGTAAATTTCCTGAAGGTTCGTTCGCCGCGGAAGTTCGAGGATGTAGAAAGCACGATCGGATTGCCGCCGAATATCGCCGACGTCCCCAGCCGATTCTGGCGGAGATTCTGGCCGACGCGGTGGTCCGAAGTATATCGCCCGCCCAAGGATAGTGCGAACTGGTCCGACAAATCGAAGGTGAAATCGCCGAACACCGACCATGTCCTGGTCTTGGCCAACGATTCCGTAGCCGAGTTGAGATTGGGCAGCGTTGTGAACACCAGCAGATCCAGGAATGTTTCGCTGTCAGCATCGAGGTAATAGAAGCCGATGAGTCCGTGCAGCCTGCTGGTGTCGTACAATAGCTGGAATTCTTGGCTGACCTGCTCGTTGCGGTAAGCGATTGGCCCGTCAGCGTCGATGGCCGGCAGCGCGTCGAAGTCGATAGGCGACGTACTGCTATCCTTACGCCAAGCCGAGATGCTCCTTATGGTGACGGCGTCCGTGAGTTCTGCAGAAGCAGTCATGGTTAGGCCATAAGCCGTGAGGTTTTGGCGCGGGTTATTCGCGCCAGCCCGCGTATCATAGACATCGCTCAGCACTGGAGTGCCAGAGAACACGCCCGGAATGACCCGGTGCCCATTGCGCGGGTCCGACTTATCCCGTGTATAATCGCCGGAAATGCGGATCAGCATATGGTCATCCGGCGAAGCGAACTCCACGGTGCCGCGTCCGGCCCAGATATCCTTGTTATAGTTTTCGAGACCGTTGGTCAGATTGTGTCCAAAGCCGCCGCGCGACAGCCGAGCAACCGAACCGCCCACCCTAAGCTGGTTGCCGATAGGAGCGCTGACCGTGACAATTCCGTCCGCTTGATCGTAGCTGCCATAAGCGGCGCGCAGCTTCAGCTCGAATTGATCCGGCAATCGCCTGGTAACATACTTCACCGCCCCACCGATGGAGTTCCGACCATATAATGTTCCTTGCGGGCCGCGCAAAACTTCGATTCGTTCCACGTCGTAAATGTCGAGAATCGCGGCCTGCGGGCGGTTGAGGTAAACATCGTCGATATAGATGCCGACCCCTCCCTCGAAACCCGACACCGGATCCTGCTGTCCTGTCCCGCGAATGAACGCCGTGAGGGTCGAATTGGTACCGCGCGAATTTTCTAGCGTAACGTTCGGCGTCGTCGCGGCAATGTCGGTGATGTCGATTGCGCCTCGAGCTTCGAGTTCGGATCCGGAATATGCAGTGACAGCCACGGGCACGTCGAGCAAATTCTCCGCGCGCCGACGCGCCGTTACAACGATATCTCCAGCAGACTCTACGGCTGCGCCCTGCCCTTCTTGCGGTCCATCCTGCGCCATGGCTGGCTGTATGATGGTCGCCACGAGCAGAACGCCAGAGGCCCAGCGTGCGGTCAATAAATTGCGATTCATTTGACTCTTCCCCTCCCGTGTCCCACCATTGCAAGACACAATGGCGAGTTATGAATTATGATTCATTTTTCTATGTTCAATTATCATTTATGATTCACAATTCAAGGTTTAATTGCGGGATTGCCTTCGCGTGAAAACGGACGCACGCCAAAACGTTTCAGTGGATCCACCTATGCGCAAGGTTCCTCGCACTCGACGGGGCCGAGAGACTCTGGTCACGATAATGGAGGCCGCTCTTCAGGAGTTCGGCGAAAAGGGTTTCCACGAAGGATCGATCAGCGAGATAAGTCGACGCGCCAACCTCGCGCCGGGTGGCATTTACAATTATTTCGACTCCAAGGACGAGATATTCCGGGCGCTGGTGACGGACATCAATGTGCAATTTCGCGACCAGATTGCTGCCCAGGTGCGTACCGCAGCAGATGAGATGACCGCGGAAAAGCGAGTATTGGAGACCGGGATCAACTTCGTTCGCCAGCACAAGGGGATATACCGGATCGTTACCGAAGCCGAATTTATTTATCCCGAGGGCCACCGTGCGCTTTATGAGGCCCTCGTCGAACGGGTGGGCAACCGACTGCGAGATGGAGCGCTAAGTGGTGAAATTCGTCCCGATGTTGGTGAAATTCACGCCTGGGCGATCATCGGCATAAATGTGATGTTAGCGTTACGCTACGGCGTCTGGGCCGCCGACGAAGCCCCGGATCGTGTTTCGGCCGTTGTCAATGATATGCTAAAGCACGGCTTGAACAGCCGGACGACCTAGCACTACTTTGGCAGAAGCTTGATTTTTGGGATTCCCATTTGGGTTGACGAGTGATTCATAGGGAGCCGACGTTGGAAGGGTGTCGGCGATGGATGGTGATTGGCGGGATGAGTTGGAGCGTTGGCTGGCGCCCTATCTGAAGGGTCTTGGCCATAAGGCCCGGCAGCGGATGTGCCCGGCCTATGTTGCCGGCCTATGTTGCCGGCCTGATCGGCCCGGGGGATCGCAAGAGCATCCAGCCGATGGCGGCGCGGTCGAGCGAAGTGGGATACGATCGCCTGCATCACTTCATCGGCGCGGGTCTGTGGGATAGCGCACCGCTGGAGGCGACATTGTGGGACCAGGCCGATACGCTGGTCGGCGGCGGCAAGGCATGGCTGATCATCGACGATACTGCGCTGCCGAAGAAGGGGACGGCATCCGTCGGCGTGGCGCCGCAATATGCATCGGCGCTGGGCAAGAATGCGAACTGCCAGACGCTCGTATCGGTGACGCTGGCATCGCGAGAGGTGCCGATCATGCTGAGCTTGCGCCTGTTTCTGCCAGAGAGTTGGGCGAATGACGAGGCGCGCATGGTCAAGGCCGGTGTGCCCGAGCCCTTTCGCCCCTATCGTACCAAGCCGGCGACCGCGATCGAGGAGATCGACCGGGTCATCGCTGCCGGGGTGCGGTTCGGCTGTGTGCTCGCGGATGCCGGATACGGCCTCTCAGCCCCTTTCCGTCAGGCGCTCAGCGCCAGGGACCTGCGCTGGGCGGTCGGGATCCCCCGGCACCAGAAGGTGTATCCCGCCGACGTGCAACTGATCTTCCCTGTGGCGGGACGCGGACGCCCCCGGCGGCACCATGTTCCGGACACCCCATCGCGTGCCGCCCACGCCATGCTCGAGGGCGTAAAATGGCGACAGGTCAGTTGGCGCCGAGGAACGAAGGGGCGCCTGAGCGCGCGCTTTGCCGCCATGCGCGTGCGCATCGCCGACGGACCGCCGCAACGCATCGGCGCTTCGGGCGCGCAGCACATGCCCGGGGAAGAAGCATGGCTGGTCGGCGAGCATCGCTCCAGCGGCGAGCGCAAATATTATCTCTCGAACCTGCCCGCAGATACGCCGGTCAAGGATATCGCCGGCGCCATCAAGGCGCGCTGGATCTGCGAACAGGCGCACCAGCAACTCAAGGAAGAGCTTGGCCTCGACCATTTTGAAGGCCGATCCTGGACAGGTCTCCATCGCCATGCCCTCTGTCAATGGGCCCTGAAGTTTCCGCAGATGTGGGCAGTTAAAATTCCCGATGTCGGTGGTTGGGGGGGCGGTGATCAGCCGTGCTCGGGATCTTGATTTCCTTTCATTGGTGGTCGGCCGCGGCGCTTCGGCGCTGGCGGATTGAACGAGGCGGCGCTGCGCAGGTTTTCGGGCACGAGAGCGGCGTGCTCTCGCATGCGATAGCTGGATCCCTCGATCTGGATGACGACGGCGTGATGGAGGAGCCTGTCGAGCAGTGCGGTCGCGACGACGGGATCGCCGAAGACCTCACCCCACTCGGCGAAGCCGCGGTTGGAGGTAAGGATCATGGCGCCCTTTTCGTATCGGGCGTTGACGAGCTGGAAGAACAGGTTCGCGCCGCCCGGCGTGACCGGCAGGTATCCGATTTCGTCAACGACGAGCAGCGATGCCCTGGTGAGGAAGCGGATCTTCTCTCGAAGCGTGCCCTCGCGCTCGGCCTTGGCGAGCTGGGCGATCAGGTCGGCGAGCGGGATGAAGTAGACCGCTTTGCCAGCACGGACAGCTTCGACGGCAAGCGCCGTGGCAATGTGGCTCTTGCCGGTGCCAGGAGGTCCGAGCAGGTGGACCACCTCGGCGCGCTCGATGAAGTCGAGGCCGGCCAGCGCCAGGATGCGGTTCTTGTCGAGCGAGGGCTGGAACGAGAAGTCGTAGCCGGCGAGCGTCTTGACCACCGGCAGCCGAGCCATGCGCAGGGCCGCCTTGATGCGCCGGTTCTCGCGCAGCGACAGCTCTTCGCCGAGCAACTCGTCGAGCGCCTCGATGCCGTCGATCTGGCCCTGCTCGATGCGCCTGAGGGTCGCATCCAGGATTTCGAGGGCCCTGGGCATCTTGAGGCTGACGAGGCTCCGGCGGATCGAGTCTACGCGCGCAGAAGGAGCCGCGCCGTTCATGGCCGTCTCTCCGTTGCCAGGCCCGCGCCGATCGCTTCATAAATCGCCAGCGAGCGCAGCGGCACGTGATCCCCGATCCGACCGATCGTCATTGTCGGCCGATCCGGCGTCCGCGGCTGCGGCCGTCCGGTGCGATGGCGCCGATCGATACGATATTGCCGGCGCCCTTCGAGCACGGAGTGCTCGGCAACAACGATGCCCCGGTCGATGATACGGATCAGGTCCGGCAGTTGCTCGATCTCGACGATCCGGCGCGCCCGGTCGGGCACGCTATAGAAGTTGCCGCCAACCGATACGAAGCCGTCATGGGTCACCCGCCTCTCGAGCTTCAGGACCGCATTGAAGCGGTGCTCAGGCAGGCGCTGCAGCTCGCCCTGCTCTTCGGCAAAGGCTTCGGTGACCACGCGCTGGGTCGTGCCATGGACCCGCACGTTGGCGACCGTGTCGAGCCAGACGATAAGCTGGGCATTGAGGTCCTCCATGTTGCGGAAGGAGCGTCCCAGGAAGAAGTCCTCGCGGATGTAACGGAACGGCCGCTCGACTTTCCCTTTCGTCTTCGCACGATAGGGTCGACACGCCCTCGGCTGGAAGCGATAGTGCTTCGCCAGCGCCAGCAGCGAGCTGTTGTAAACGATGTGGCCCTGATCGTCCTCACCCGTGACCGCCGTCTTCATCCGGTCGTAGAGGATTTCGATCGGTACGCCGTCCATCGCCTCGAACGCCTGCATATGGCAACGCAGCAGCGTCTGGAGATCCTGGTGCAGCACAAAGCGAGCGAAGAGGAAGCGCGAGTAGCCCAGCACCATGCTGAACAGCCAGACAATGCGCGCCATGCCAGGATCATCGGTAAATTCGACGACGAAGCGCGCGAAGTCGACCTGGCCCTGTACGCCCGCCCTGGTTTCAAAGCGGACCTCGTAAGGCTTGGGATCGTGATCGGGACGGATCGCCGCCAGGTAACGCTTCACCGCCGTGTAGGCGCCCGAGTAGCCCATTTCCCTGATCTCGCGGGTCAGGCGCGACGCCGTCAGGTCCGGGAACGTCATGATGCGCTCGCGCAGGAACTCCATGTAAGGCGCGATCTTGCACGGCCGTCCGATCTTTCGCGGACCATAGGCCGGCGCTTCCACGCCGCGCTCGATATATTTGCGAACGGTCTTGGGATCGCGGCCCGTCCGGCGGGCAATCGCCGTCACCGACAGCCCCTGCCGATGCAACTCCAATATCATCATCGCTTCTCCAAGTCGGATCATCGGCGCCGCCTCCCATCAGGAGACCTTCTCGCGCCGATTTTGGCGTTCCCCAATGAGCCGGGGTTAACCCCGGCTCATTGGGGAACCAGGTCCAACAATCGGGGAATTTTCAAAGCCCACTTTTGCGGAGAATTACACGCCCACTGACACCCTCATGACAATGATCGCCTATGCCTTCCTGCAATCCCGCCGCCTCGCTCAGGCGGGACGGAAAAAAAAGAATCGCAGGTCCGCCGCCACAGCCCAGCCTGCCAGCGGTCCGGCAGGCCATCCTTGATTACCTCTCACGACCCCCACCGACGTATTGCCCTCATTGCAGAACACCGCTGGAAAACATGCCAATCAAGCTTCTGCCAAAGTAGTGCTAGCTCCTCGAGTCCTCGGCCTTTCGCGTCGCCAGGAACGCCTGGCACTGCACGTCGACCTTGGATTGAGTAGAAACGGACGCCACGAACCGTTCGATCAAGTCCTTCTTGTTCAAAAGCGAAGGACTCGAGGGGCGAGGATCACCGAAGGCGTTCGGCAACTTCCACGTTGGCGGTGGAGAAGTCTGGGCTTCTCCCAGATCCCGTCAGGCCTTCAGAGTCAGATGGAGCGGCGAAGAAGCAGAAATAAGCTCTTGGTCTTTGCCCAGCAAAATCCATTCGTTGACCATGATGGATTCCTGCTATTTCTTAACCTCGCGGGCGGCAACAGGCATCCCGCGGCCGAGCGGTGTGCCGCGATATATGTGCCCATTGATCCAAGACCCAGATGGGCTGCCCACCCTCGATGGTCGGCGCCTATTTAACGCCCGTTGAATTTTGGATTTCGCTTTTCGGCGCGCGCGAGAGCGGCCTCGCGCGTGTCCTCTGTGCGCGCAAGCGAGGCCGTCTGAGACTGTTCATAGCGATAACCGTCGCGGAGGGTCATATCCTCCGTCAAGCCAAAAGAACGTTTTGCCGCTTCGACCGCGAGCGGCGGCTTGCGGGCAATCGTCGCAGCAATTTCACGGGCATAATCCAGCAGCTGCGTCCGCGGAACACATGCCGACGCCACATTCATGCGAAGCAATTCCAATCCGGTGATCCGCTCGCCCGTGAAGATCGCCAGACGCGCATCCGATGCCCCGAACGACCTTATGAGGTGGCGAACGCCTCCTGACATACCATGATCGATCTCGGTCATTGCCAGAAAGGATTCTTCGGCGACGATCAGGATGTCGCATAACAGAGCAAGCACCGCGCCGCCGCCGACCGCAGCCCCGTTCATTGCCGCGATGACCGGCTTTGGACATTCCGCCAGGGAATCGAGCATCGAGCGAACCAGCCGGTTGTGGCGAGCATAGCCGCCGGGAGCACCTTCCAGTGCGTTTCGTTCCGACAGATCGGCGCCGGCTGAAAAGACAGTGCCTGCTCCCGTAAAAACGATCGACCGCACGGCATCGGTTTCACCCAGGATGTCAAACACCCGCACCAGTTCGACGCGCAGCACATGATCCTGAGCGTTGACAGGTGGATGGGTGATGGTGACGAGCGCAACCCCTTCCTCGACCCCGACCTCGAACCGCTTTAGGTTCTGGAGTCCAATTTTGCTCATACTTGCCCTCCCGGCGGCAATGCTTTGCCGCCTCATGACGATTTGGAATGCGGCTGGTTTG
This sequence comes from Sphingopyxis macrogoltabida, assembly GCF_001314325.1. Taxonomy (NCBI): domain Bacteria; kingdom Pseudomonadati; phylum Pseudomonadota; class Alphaproteobacteria; order Sphingomonadales; family Sphingopyxidaceae; genus Sphingopyxis; species Sphingopyxis macrogoltabida. The sequence continues at coordinate 150,138 of NZ_CP009430.1, read as the reverse complement.
CTCGCGATTCCACGAAAAGGCCTTCTGCCTCTGCGCACAATACACCCCGACAGCGTATCTCGCCTTTCAAAATACGTTTGCGCCCCGCTTCCTTCCCGTACCAACCTGTCACGTCCAGTTCCTCTTCGACAGGTGTGATCGAACGAAAATCAACGGCGAGACGCGCCGTGGGGGACGTCGGCCGCGCGGTTGAATTGACAAGGACGCCTAGCACTTCGTCGAACAGAAGCGCGACGATCCCGCCGTGAACTGCGCCACTTCCGCCGCGAAAATGCCTACCGAAAACAACCTTCCCTGAAACTGAACGCGTATCTCGCCGCGAAACGACAAACGGCGGCAACATCAAAAGACCGCGCCCCGGCAGCAACTGCCGCTCGGCGATATCGGTAGAGGTGGCCTGCGTCTTCGCCAGGATCCGGGTGTGCTTCCGAATATCTGCCTCGATCCGCTGGCCGACACCGACATCGGGCGAAGCGTCTGACAGTTGATCGAGAAAATCACGCACCGCAGCGAGGAGACTGCCATAAACACGTGCCCGCTCAGTCGGCACCTCGTTTGCGTCCCATTGTGTCATAACAGTCACCTGATCGCGCAAAAAGTGTGAATCAACGGCGCCGTTCGTCACGCCCTATAACCAGACCCATTGCCTCGAAATCCCATGTCGAGTCGGTGATACCCCGCTCTCTCAGCTTGAACTTCTGAACACGGTTGACCACGGATTTGGGGAACTCATCCATCACTTCGACATATCGCGGTACGGCATAATATGGCAGTGCGCCTTTGAAGAATTCAAAAAGCTCTTCCGGGGTAATCTTGGAGCCGCCTGTCAAGACGACGCAAGCTTTGATGTCGTCCTCGCCGACCGGCGATGGCACGCCATGAACCGCCGCCGCGGCAATGGAGGCATGCTGAAGCAGCGCCTCTTCCAGTTCGGTCGATGAGATGTTCTCGCCCCGACGACGCAGGGAATCTGATTTGCGGTCGGCAAAGAACAAAGTGCCCTCTTCATCGAGACGACCATAATCGCCAGTGTGGTGCCACAGGTTGCGCCAGGCTTTAGCCGTCGCGTCCGGGTTATTCCAATATCCAGAAAACATGACATTGGGCAGCAATGGCCGGACGACAATCTCTCCAACCTCGCCGGTCACGACTTCGTTATCGCCCTCGTCCAATATCTTGAGTTCGACGTGAGGCGCGACCTTGCCGGCCCCGCCCGGGGTAAGGTCGATTCCGGCTGGGGTAATGGTTGCAGGATTGCACTCGGTCTGGCCGTAGACTTCCGAATTGATCGGGATAGCGAACCGCTCAAAAAAAAGCTTCCATGTCTCGGGGGTAGTGGGGACGCATGTCGCGAGGCGGATGCCATGGCTTTTGTCGGATTCCTTTGGCGATTGAGCCAGGATCATATTGACCATCGATCCCATGATCCGGATCACCGTGGCTCCCAACTCTCCGGCTCGATCAATAAACGTAGAAGCATGAAAAACCGGTTCTATGATTGCCCTGCCTCCGCAGGACAGAGCGGATGCCAGCACCCAGATCTGTGCGTTGGTGTGGAACAGCGGCGTTGCAGTCATCAGTGTGTCGGCACCTTCATGCCAGCCAGCTCGCCGCAAAATCTCCGGTATCCAAGTGTAATAGCCGTGGCTGATCATGCACCCCTTAGACGGACCCGTCGTTCCCGAAGTGTACAGGATTACGCAAAGGTCATGGCCAGCCAACTCCACAGCCATTGGCGCGGAAGCAGACGCCACGCACGTTTCATAGGAGTGGATATCAAGCTCTGTCCCAATCAACGCGCCCTTTATGGCATCGCAGTCATCCAGTCCGATGGCGACCCGCAGATCGGGGAGCATATCCGCCACCGACGCTATCTGTCGTGCTCCCAGCACATCCACCAGCACCACCGCCGCGCCCGACTCCGCCATCTGATGGCGGAGAAACTCGCCCTTGAGATAAGTATTGATGGGCACCTGAATCGCCCCGATTTTCGCTATCGCGAAGATCGCGAAAACATACTCATCACAATTGGGAAGCATTATGGCTACGCGGTCGCCCTTGCGAACGCCCAGCGATTGCAGACTCGCAGCAAGGCGATCACTCTGATCATCGACCTGTCCGTAAGAAAGCCATTCTCCGTCGCATAGAATATAATCTTGATCAGCATATTTAGCCGCCGCATCTCGCAGCATGTCACCCAGAACCTGGATTCGAGTAGCAGGGAATTCTGTCACGATCCTCTCCATATGTGTTATAGTTAATCTGCAAATCAGCAGCAACACCAAACTATTGCGAAGGCAATCTTCGAAAAGGCGGCCCAGACCTGCTCATGCGAAAATCGGGGAACTTGCATGTGGATCCCCAATCGTCCCTTCACCTATCCGCCTCTCGGATGGCAAATCCAATATCGTGTCTGCGATCAGCGATACGCTTGAACTATCGGTCAGCGATGGGAGCCGCGGCACGGCATTGCGCAGGATCGGAAACGACTTTGGCAATCCACCTTCCTTCGCGTCGCGACAAGGAAAACCGCAATTCGATCACCGGCGACACCAGTCCGTCAGAGATCGAAATCGCCCGCAAAAAGATTGTTCGCGATTTGTCGTCGAAGGATTTCAGAAGACCCATCAGCGACCATCACCTTGCGCAGCGATATATATGCACTCGTGAGATGCATGTCGTTGGCGAATCCCATTGCACCATGGATTTGCATAACTCGATCGACGGCCAATCGACCGGCTTCGACAGCAAGGGTTTTCGCCATAGCGACTTCCTTTTGCGCACGCTTCCCTTGGTCCAACAGCTCAGCAGCATTGCGGGCGACGAGATGCGCCGCATGTACTTGCATCGCCGATTCAGCCAGCGGGAATGAAACGCCTTGGTGAGACTTGATCGGAGCGCCGAATGTTTCACGGGTCCCGGCATAGTCAATTCCGGTTTCCAAGGCCCAGCGCGCCGTTCCGACCGCGCGCGCAGCGTTATAAATTCGACCGAGTCCGACACCCAGCATGGCCAATTCAAAGCCGCGATGAAGCTCGCCCAACAGTTGCTCAGGCTCTATCCGGACCGCATCGAATCGCAGCTGCCCCTCGTCAGAACCGCTCGCTCCCCACATTTTGATCAGGCTTTCGACCTCAAATCCGGGCGCATCCGTCGAAACTATGAATGCGCTAATTCCGCCGCGCCGCGCTTGTGCCAACTCAGGCGACGTGACTGCGAATACGATCGCATGATCAGCATAGGGTGCATTTGTAATCCAGATCTTGGATCCGGTGAGCCGCCAGCCATCCCCATCAACGGTCGCCTGGGTTTTTATCATAGTCGCATCGGAGCCCGCGCCGGGCTCCGACAAAGCAAAGCACAAGCTTTTCTTTCCGCTCATGAGATCGGGAAGTACCGCGTCCCGAAACGGCGGCCGCAGTCGCGCCAGAAGCGGGCTGGGGCCGCGCGACCAGTGGGCGATCACGCCGTGGCCAAGCCAATAGCGCGCCGAACATATGTGGAATACACGTTCCCAAGCCGCGAAATAGGCCAAATAGCCCATCCCAGCGCCGCCCAAGGCCTCAGGCACGCACATCGTATAAAAACCCAATTCGGCCGATTGCTGACGGATATCTCTTATAATCGACCAGACTTCGGGCGATGTACGGCCTTCTGCCGTGTAACGACGTCGAGAATCGTCGAGGATATGTGCATATTTGTCGTGTGCCGGGAGCACAACTTTTTTCAGGAATGCAGTCAGGCTTTCACGAAGCGCAATAATTTCTTCCGGATAGTCACTTGCTATTGCACTCATTGACTGGCCCCTCCCTGCAGCAGGCGGGTTTAGCGCGCCTCGTTCTAGGACGCAGACATTGCTATATCCCCTTGCTTCGGTCCAATATCGTTAAACCGTCTATCGATAGGAAAAATTTATCATGGAACTGCGCCACCTGCGCCATTTTGTCGCCCTCGCGCACGCCAAAAATTTTCACCGCGCGGCGGCAAACCTGAATCTTGCCCAACCGGCGCTGTCGGTATCGATTCGCAAGTTCGAAGAGGAATTGGGTGTTCAATTGGTGATACGCCATTCGCGCGGGGTAACACTCACACCGGAAGGCGAAGTGACGGCCACCCAGGCTCAAGATATCCTGCGACGCGCTGATGAGGTCCGCGCTTTTGCATCGCAAGTGTCGCAAGGAGTGCGGGGGCGATTGGCGATCGGTTTCGTCGCATCGGCAACGTTCAGCCTCATCCCGTCGATTGTTGCGATATTTCGCAAGCGATTTCCCGATGTGAAGCTGCGACTTCGCGAAACGACGCACGTCGAAATCACTCGCAGCCTGCTCAATGGCGAGCTTGATATTGGTATCATCCGCACACCTCTATCGGTGCGCCCGGGCGTCGAACTTATCCCGTTGACCGCCGACAATATGGTTCTCGCGATTCCAAAGGATCATCCCTTTGCTTCGCAGACCCGCGTCGAAATGGAAGATCTGAAAGATGAACCTCTGATCCTGTATAGCCGCAGTGGAACGTCCAGCTTGCGAACACTGATCGATCTGAATTTCAGCGCGCTCGGCATCACTCCCACGGTCGTTGAAGAGGTAGCGCATCTCCACACCATGATTGCGTTGGTCGAAAGCGGTTTAGGCTTGGCTTTCGTTCCGTCGGTCGCGCGATTATTTGCTCATGATCGCGTGGCAATAGCGAATGTATATTTCCGGGGTACCGCTATTCCTACGGGACTTGCGTTGGCGTATCCCATGGATGGGTTGCGCCTCCTTGGGAGTCAATTTCGCAGTATCTGCATCGAGCAGAATTGGGGAAATCCATCATAGCAAAATCTATCGATCCTGCCGGGCGTTCGAAAGAAAAATGACTGACCTGCTCCGGATATAATTTGGCGCACGCGGGGATCCATTGCCCGATCCAAGCCGCCCCCGCATTCCCCGCGAAATGCAATCAATCATCCTCTTTTGGCAAAAGTTTTGCGAGCGAGGGCAGATCGGCAAACGACCGCAGGACGTCGTTGAGATGCGTACAGCCATGCGTTCCCGCCAACGTGTCGAGCACACTCTGCCGGAATTGATTGACGTTCAGCCCAACCATGCGGGCGGCGTTTGTCGCGGCTCCGGGGCACTCACGGAACGGCAGGATATGCGGCCAGACCTGAAGCGACAACAGTGTCCCGCTAGCTTCGTCGATGTCGGCGTGGACGCGATATTCGTGAATGGCAGTGCGCTTGCCCTGCGGATTGGGTCCGCTATCCTGAAAGCCCGCATCGACCTTGAGAACATCCTTTACACGCCAAAGGTCGATCCGCCGCGCCCGGCGCGCCTGTGGCCTACGTTCCTGAACCGGCATGGCGTGCCAACCGGCAAGATCCCCAGGGTTTACCAGGGAACCGACTTCGGTCGCCGACTGACCTTCATGATCAACGCGACCATCGTCGGTCAGTGAGCTCGCTCCTTTCGCAAAGCCGGTGCAGATATCAATCATCTTGCCCTTGTTGCCGACGGTCGATTGCATGCCCGTGCGGCGCAACATATGTTGCCAATCGCCGGTCCAGCGCGACCATATCCAGCTCGCAACAAGGCTGGCGCCCGCAAAGTCGTCGAGTAACTGAAAGGTCAGCGAGCCGCGCATGTCACCAAGCGCTGCCACAAGCGCATGACGGCTCGCCCCGCCAGCGCGAACCCCGATCATTTCAGCCAAGTGCGGGTGATCGGGTATCGCCGAAAGCTCGAGAATCTCGCGCTTCGACGAAGCGAGAATGTGAATCTCACCCGTCGCCAGTTCGACCGGATCGCCAGACAAAGGGGTCAACAGATCGCGCCCCCTTCCGATCAACCGCCAGGATTCGCCAAAGCCGGTCGGCCATTCGGAATCAATCGAGGTGGTGCGGCGGACCGATCCCGGTCGGCGCAGCGGTGCGGGGCCAGCCGACTGGCGGGCAATGCGAAATTGCTGGGGCGCGTTCAAAATCCGACTCCTATTTCGCTGGCATACAACAGTGCCGTCAAGGCGCAAATTTTGGCCATTCAAATATCCACTGCGGACAACTTCGAGCATTATTCTGCCAAACTCTTCGCAATGGCCAGACGATTTGGGCAAGGCACTGACACCCAATTGCTGGTGTGCGGTCCTTCAAGGAGGCCAACTTAAGCGCCCCACCCTTCCCTCACCGGGCATAAATCCACATAAGCGATTTGATCTGCGTATCAACGCAGCGTCATTCGATATTGGACACGAACCAACGTTCAATTAAATTCTCCCGCGGAAGCGACAGAATAGCGGGCTCGCGGGCACCAGGGAGGTGCCTGATGAAGCTAGCGGCGCTCCAAGGGAGAGGGAAGATGAATTTGAAAAGGCCATCGGCTGCCTATGCGGTGTTCTTTGCCACCACGGGTTATGCGGTTTTTTCTGTGCCTGCGCTCGCGCAACAGGCGTCAGTCGCAGCGGACGACACCCAGGCTGGTCCAGAAGAGATCGTCGTAACGGCACAACGCCGCTCCGAGCGCCTGCAGGATGTTCCAATCGCGATTACCGTTGTCGGAAGCGAGCAACTGGAGCGTGCCGGCGTCACCGACGTGCAGGACTTGGGCACCGTGGCGCCCTCACTCAATATCACCCGGTTTGGCGGGGCTGCGAGCCTTCGTATCCGAGGTGTAGGGTCGTCGATCATCTCGGAAGGCCAGGAAAATTCCGTCTCGATATACGTTAATGGCGTCCTTCAGCAGAGCGCGGAAGCAGCGTTATTTTCATTGAGCAACATCGAACGGGTCGAAGTCCTGAAGGGTCCGCAAGGTACGCTGTTCGGACGAAATTCAACTGGCGGAGTCGTCAGCGTGACAACAAAGGCTCCGAGTCAGATTCCCGCAGCGGACATCTCGCTCAGCTACGGAAACTTCGGAACGATTGAAGCGGGCGCCTATGGAACGATAGGGGTCACCCCCAACCTTGCCACGGACATTGCTTTCCATAGTCTCGATCAAGACAAGGGCTGGGGCACCAACATCTTCAACGGCAAAGATATTTTCCAGCGAAACAGCTTTATAGTAAGAAATCAATGGGCCTGGACGCCGGGGAGTTCCACAGAGATCACCTTGGCTGGGAGCTATTTCGATAATTTTGAGGAAAATCGCGCGGTCCGGCCGGCGCAGGGTACGTCGACCCTCGGCGGCAACGGCTTTCCGGGATTTTATAATATCAATTCCAACTCACCAGCCTTCGTTAAACGGAAAGGCTATGATTTCAGCCTAAATGCAAAACATGACATAGGATGGGCGACATTAATCAATATTTTTGGCTATAGCTATGTTGATGCCCAAACGCCGGCCGATCCCGATGCAAGCCCGTTCGATTTTGCTAGCCTCGATAGGCAGAGCACCCTCAACAAGGGATATTCGGAAGAATTGCAGATTCAATCTAATCCAGACTCCAGCATATTCGGCTTTCCTATCACCTGGATTGCCGGATTTTATTACCTTCATACCTACGCTGGGTATGTACCCAATCCAGCTATTATTCTGACAGGTACAAATTATGGTGCCTTCGCTCCAGTTGCGATCACTGGAGTACTTAGAACGAACTCCTATTCTGGATTTGGTCAGACAACGATAACGGTCCTGCCAAACACGCATTTGACCGGCGGTGTTCGTTATACGAGCGACAAAAGGATACTCGACAACCAGACGATTTATAAGTTTCCGCTTCTACCGTTGGCCGAAAATCACCAGGAAGGCACGTTCAACAAATTTACTTATAAATTTACGCTGGACCATAGGTTCAGCGATGATCTGATGATTTACGGAACGCACAGCACAGGATTCAAGGCTGGTACGTTCAACCTTGTCGATTTCGGCGCGCCATCGGTGAAGCCAGAGCTTCTCAAGGCCTATGAAATTGGTACAAAGATGTCATTGCCAGACGGGCGTATTCGGCTCGACATCTCGGCTTATCATTATGATTACAACAATATTCAGGCTCAGGTCTACAGCGCCGGTGCGACAGGTATCGTCCAGCTTATTAATGCGGCGAAAGCCAAGATCAATGGAATTGATATAGATTTTACTGCTGTTCCGATAGAAAATCTAAATATTCGAGCAGGCCTCGCATATACTGATGCGAAATATAAATCATTTCCTACAGCGACCTTTTATGCCCCCCTCCCGGGCGGTGGCACGATTCAGAGGGTCGGTGATGCTGCCGGAAACAATATCATCAATACTCCTAAGTTTGGTTTCAATGTTGGTGCTGACTACGAATTTATAATGGCTACAGGAAAATTTGTTCTGAGTACGCAGTACAGCCATCAAAGTAAATTTTATTGGGACTTTGAAAATTCGTTTGAGGCCGCGCCGCGCGATATATTAAACGCCTCCGTCGAACTCGAACTCGATTCCGGCCTTAGTTTCCGCATATGGGGGCGCAATCTCCTGAAGGATCGCTATGCGGACCAAGGTCAAATATCGGCCTTCGGCTATCTGGAAGCGCCTGGCGCGCCGCGCACCTATGGTGTGGAATTGGGAGCCCATTTCTAGCCATTTCGGCGCAATCCGAGAAAGCGCCATCCAGCTTTTGAACGTCTTTCGAAAGGTAACGCAATGGATTTCGAAATAGTGGGCGAGGGTTTTATGGTGCCTGAAGGCCCTGTCGCTTTTCCAGATGACTCGGTGGTTTTCGTCGAGATTGCCGGCGGAAGACTGACCCGACTTTGGGGCGATGGCCGTTCCGAAGTCGTCGCAACACTCGGCGGCGGGCCAAATGGCGCGGCGTTGGGGCCGGATGGGGCGCTTTACGTCTGCAACAACGGCGGTTTCACGTGGGAACGTGACGCGCAGGGGAAGCTTGTGATCATTGGCACCAAAACCTCCGACTATCAGGGCGGCCGCATCGAGCGTGTGGATCTTTCGACGGGAAAGTTCGAACGGATATATACACATTGTGGTGACCGCATGCTGAAGGGTCCAAATGACCTGGTCATCGACAAAAGCGGGGGTATCTGGTTCTCCGACTATGGAAAACACACGCACGACACGCGCGATCTTTCCGGCCTTTTCTATGCACACTGCGACGGCTCGAAGATCGAGTGCGTAGTTGACGGCGAGCTTTCGCTGAACGGCGTAGGCCTGTCGCCCGACGAAAGCACAGTCTATGTGGCCGACACGATGAGCGCGCGCCTTTGGGCTTATGACCTTGAAGCGCCCGGCGTCGTACAGCGACCAACGGACGAGAGAGACAATCCGCTGCTTCTGGGGGGCATCGTTCCGGCGCGCCTAGCCGCGACCGTGCCGGGCAATGTCCTAATCGACAGTCTTGCCGTTACCGAAGCCGGTAACGTCTGTGTGGGAACGCTGCTCGATGGCGGCATCTCGACGATCTTTCCTGACGGCACTAGCCGACACGATGCCTTCCCGGACGTCTTGTGCACCAACATCTGCTTTGGCGGCGCGGATCGGCGAACGGCCTATGTTACGCTGTCCAAAACCGGACGGATCGCTCGAGCACGATGGCCGGAGCCCGGACTGGCACTCAACTTCAATCCCTATTGATGCGCTGCTGACAGGCGCGACCATGCCGCTGACGCTTAACCGGAATGTGGCGGTATTCGACGATGTCGGCTTTTTTCCTCGCGTCGGAATGGCGCTTGCGTCGGCCCGTGATCTGGACACGATGGTTTTGACCCAGCGACGCAAGATGCCCGTCATCATCGCGCCCGCAGGCATCCAGGCGGTGTGGCCCCACGGCGACCTGCCGTTGCCAGAGCCGCTGCGGGCGCCGGCATTGCGATGGCCGTGAGCAATTTCGCGGGGTCTCCGTTGGAAGAGATCGTCCTAGCCAATCCTGCCACATTCTTCCAGCTTTACTGGTCTGGAAGCCGCGACGACATCGCGTACAGGGTGGAGCGCGCCAAACAGCTGGGTGTGAAAGCACTCATTCTCACGCTGGATGCGACCGCCTATGCGAGCAGGGATTGGGGCTCTCCCTCGGTCCCGGAACGCATCGATTTGATGAACGCAATGCGCTTCTTCCCGGTCGCGCTCTCGCGTCCCCAATGGCTGTTGCGCTTTCCGCTCAGCGACAGGTTTCCAGACCTCAAGGTTCCCAACCTGTCGACCGCGAAGGACGGTGTCCCCGCGATGTTCGAGGGCGTAATGCGCTGGGTGCAAACACCGCGTCCGGCGTGGGAGGGCGTCGCGTGGCTGCGCAGATTGTGGGGCGGTCCCCTGATGGTGAAAGCAATTTTCCATCCAGACGATGCGCGTCGCGATGTCGACAGTGGTGCCAGCGCAATCTCGGTTTCGAACTACGGTGGCAACAATCTCGATACCACGCCCGCCGCACTGCGGGCGTTGCCGACAATCGCGCGCCCCGTCGGCGGAGACGCGGAGGTTCTTTTCGACGGCGGTGTTCGCCGCGGTGGAGATATTGTCAAGGCGCTGACGCTTGGCGCTCGGGCTGTGCTCGTCGGGCGACTGTGGATATTCGGCCTCGCCGCCGATGGTGAGCGCGGCGGCGTGGGCGAGGTGCTACAGATTCTTCGAGCAGGTATTGACGACACACTAGTGCGACTAGGCCAAGATTCGATAGCGGACGTGTCTCAAGACGACCTGCTGTTGCCCCGTGATTTCGAGCTACAGTCCACGTCGAGAAGAACCTCCGCTGTCACCAAATATACTTCGCCTGGCCCGGCTTTCGCTGGTTCGAGGTCTCTGGAGAGGAGTGCGCTGTGACAATCGGCACAGGAGTATCCGCCAAAGGATCCGATCCGTGCCTCCCCGATCCATCGGACTATCCCTCTCCGGCGATGGGTTGGCTCACTGTGGCGATACTGTTCGTTCTTTACATACTATCGCTGATCGACCGCAATGTGATGGCGCTGATGGTGGACGCCATCAAGGCGGATCTACACATCAGCGATTTTCAGATCAGCCTGCTACAGGGCACCGCCTTCGGAATCGCCTACTGCCTGTGCGCTATTCCCGTCGGTATGGCGCTCGACCGGTTCAGCCGAAGATGGGTGCTGTTCTTCTCTGTCATCCTTTGGAGTCTGGCGGCGGCGTCCTGCGGCGTGGGGACCTCTTTCGGCGCGCTATTGGCTTCGCGGGCCGCAGTAGGCGCCGGCGAATCGGGCTTAAGCACAGGCAGCTATTCTATAATCGGCGATAGCTTCCCTGCTCATCGGGTCTCGCTCGCAATGTCTGTGTTGATAATGGGCGGGGTTATGGGAGCCGGAATCGTTTTTCTCATCGGTGGCCCTATCGTCGCTGCGGTCCTGAAGGGAGGCCCCACTGTGTGGCCAATCCTCGGTGTGATTCAGCCCTGGCAGAAAGTTTTCATCCTGACAGCTGCCCCCGGCCTCGTGCTCGCATTCTTGGCATTCCTGTTCCGCGAGCCACCTCGACAGGGCCATGCTGGCAATCGGGATACCAGGCTCGTTGCAACGGATTTCTGCGAAGTGCGGGTCTATTTGCGATCCAATCGCACTCTATTCACCGCAATCTTCATCGGCTTTGGACTGACCTATGCTGGCATGATTGGCTCGCAACTTTGGACACCGACTTATTTCGGCAGGGTCTATGGGTGGGATCCCGCCAAGATTGGCATCGTTCTGGGCATCACCAATATTGTCGCTGCGGCCTTCATGCCGGTTCACGGATGGATCGTGGATATGGTGTTCCGGCGCGGTCGCCAAGACGCGCACCTGCTTTGGTGCTTGATCACTGTCTCGATAGCGCTGCCTTGTGGGACGGCGGCATATCTCGTCACAGACGCATGGGTAGCCGTGTTCTTCTATGGCTTATACATGGCTTTAATTCTTTCGACGGCGAGCCTAGGTGCCGCCGTCACTCAAATCGTCACGCCATCACGGTTGCGCGGACGCGTATCCGCGCTTTACGTGCTGACGATCGGTCTGATCGCGATTGCCGGTGGACCGTCACTGGTAGGCTTCCTCACTACGGAAATTCTGAGTAACGACCGGCTGGTCGGCGTTTCACTGATCATCTCTCTGCTGTGCGTGCTGTTGCCTGCCATTGCGCTGTTTGCAGCGGGTCAGAAGATGGTGCCGCGGGCGATCGACGCTGCGAGCAACGGCATTGACGATCGAACGAAGAATTTGCTTCAGAGCATAAGTGGAGATTAGAAATGATGGCGGTCAACAATCCGGGCAATCTGCTCCGTCGCTGGGAACAGCTGCCGTTCATCGACATATTGCGCGGCATCAGGATATGCGTTCTTGACGTTGTTCCGGGTCAGGATGCGGCCGGCCCGGTTCTGGTCTGTCTGCAATACCCGCCAGCGTACGAGGCACCGGCACATTGGCACACCGTCGCGCACATCGAAGTTGTTCTGAGCGGCACGCTGTATGTCGGGGAAATGGTAGAGCCGGAAGGCTCGGTTCGAATGGTTGGCGCGAAGGTGAAGTACGGTCCCCTCTCAACCAGAAATGACGGCTGCAAGGTGCTCGAGATATTTCCGAACGGATCGCTTGAAGCGGTCGCTGGGCATGACGGCGAACCTGGAGCGGGTTGGCTCGCACCGGAAGTGATTGAGATAGGCAATTTGATCGGCCTGAAATGAGGACGGGCATATTTTTGCCGGGGATATCTAATCAAACTACATGGGCTTATCGATTCGAAGACCCGTTAATGCCACGCAAGGAAAGGGAGCAAACCGATGACAAAGATTATGATAAGGGAAGAAGAGAGCTGCAAAATGATGACTGCGGCGGAGTTTGCGATCGAGAGATTTGGAGAGAACTTCGATCTCTCCAAATTCTCCGAGGAAGCGCTCGCAACCAAGATGAGGATCTTCCATGAAGGGAGTGATTTAGCTCCGCAGCTTTTCGAAACACAGATGCTTCCCAATGCGGTTGCGGCTGTCCACTCACATGAAGAAGATGAAATCATCTATATTCTCGCGGGAGAGATGATTGTAGGAAATCGAACTCTCAAGCGAGGTACATCGCTCTTTATTGCTGCAAATACTCTCTATGGGTTTCAATCTGGTCCAGAGGGGCTGCAGTTCCTTAATTTTCGGCCCCATAGATGCTGATAGTTTCGATCAGAAACACGCCGACGCTCACAGCTAGCACTACTTTGGCAGAAGCTTGATTGGCATGTTTTCCAGCGGTGTTCTGCAATGAGGGCAATGTGTCGGTGGGGGTCGTGAGAGGTAATCAAGGATGGCCTGCCGGACCGCTGGCAGGCTGGGCTGTGGCGGCGGACCTGCGATTCTTTTTTTTCCGTCCCGCCTGAGCGAGGCGGCGGGATTGCAGGAAGGCATAGGCGATCATTGTCATGAGGGCATGGCGATGGAGACCTGTCCAGGATCGGCCTTCAAAATGGTCGAGGCCAAGCTCTTCCTTGAGTTGCTGGTGCGCCTGTTCGCAGATCCAGCGCGCCTTGATGGCGCCGGCGATATCCTTGACCGGCGTATCTGCGGGCAGGTTCGAGAGATAATATTTGCGCTCGCCGCTGGAGCGATGCTCGCCGACCAGCCATGCTTCTTCCCCGGGCATGTGCTGCGCGCCCGAAGCGCCGATGCGTTGCGGCGGTCCGTCGGCGATGCGCACGCGCATGGCGGCAAAGCGCGCGCTCAGGCGCCCCTTCGTTCCTCGGCGCCAACTGACCTGTCGCCATTTTACGCCCTCGAGCATGGCGTGGGCGGCACGCGATGGGGTGTCCGGAACATGGTGCCGCCGGGGGCGTCCGCGTCCCGCCACAGGGAAGATCAGTTGCACGTCGGCGGGATACACCTTCTGGTGCCGGGGGATCCCGACCGCCCAGCGCAGGTCCCTGGCGCTGAGCGCCTGACGGAAAGGGGCTGAGAGGCCGTATCCGGCATCCGCGAGCACACAGCCGAACCGCACCCCGGCAGCGATGACCCGGTCGATCTCCTCGATCGCGGTCGCCGGCTTGGTACGATAGGGGCGAAAGGGCTCGGGCACACCGGCCTTGACCATGCGCGCCTCGTCATTCGCCCAACTCTCTGGCAGAAACAGGCGCAAGCTCAGCATGATCGGCACCTCTCGCGATGCCAGCGTCACCGATACGAGCGTCTGGCAGTTCGCATTCTTGCCCAGCGCCGATGCATATTGCGGCGCCACGCCGACGGATGCCGTCCCCTTCTTCGGCAGCGCAGTATCGTCGATGATCAGCCATGCCTTGCCGCCGCCGACCAGCGTATCGGCCTGGTCCCACAATGTCGCCTCCAGCGGTGCGCTATCCCACAGACCCGCGCCGATGAAGTGATGCAGGCGATCGTATCCCACTTCGCTCGACCGCGCCGCCATCGGCTGGATGCTCTTGCGATCCCCCGGGCCGATCAGGCCGGCAACATAGGCCGGCAACATAGGCCGGGCACATCCGCTGCCGGGCCTTATGGCCAAGACCCTTCAGATAGGGCGCCAGCCAACGCTCCAACTCATCCCGCCTGTCAGTGGGCGTGTAATTCTCCGCAAAAGTGGGCTTTGAAAATTCCCCGATTGTTGGACCTGGTTCCCCAATGAGCCGGGGTTAACCCCGGCTCATTGTGACGTGACCCCCTGATTTTCCTCCAACAGTGATTAGAGTCCGGCCTTGAAGGAAGGACGGACAGATGAAGCGTTTGAGGTTTTCGGAAGAGCAGATCATCGGGGTATTGAAGGAAGCGGAGGCGGGCGCGAAGACCGGCGAGCTGGCGCGGCGACACGGGGTGTCGGAAGCAACGATCTACAACTGGAAGGCCAAGTATGGCGGCCTGGAGGTGTCCGAGGCGAAGCGGCTGCGCTCGCTCGAGGACGAGAACGCGAAGCTGAAGCGGCTGCTTGCGGACTCGATGCTCGACAATGCGGCGCTGAAGGATCTTCTCACAAAAAAATGGTGACGCCCGCCGTTCAGCGGGAAGCGGTCGCCCATCTCCAGGCTTGCCATGGGATGAGCGAGCGGCGGGCGTGCCGTGTCACAGGGGCCGATCGGAAGAGCATGCGCTACCGGTCGCAGCGTGGTGACGATGCCGAGGTTCGGGAGAAGCTGCGCGAGCTGGCGCAGCAGCGTCGCCGGTTCGGTTATCGACGCCTGCATATCCTGCTGCGCCGGGAGGGCGTGATGATCAACAGGAAGAAGACTCAGCGCCTGTATCGGGAGGAAGGACTGATGGTCCGACGAAGACGTAACCGGCGCCGGGCGATCGGTGCTCGGGCGCCCGCACCGGTGCTGGCGCTACCGAACCAGCGGTGGAGCCTCGACTTCGTGCATGATCAGATGGCGTCAGGCCGGCGGTTCCGGGTGCTCAACATCGTCGACGACGTGACGCGGGAGTGCCTGCGCGCGGTGCCCGACACGTCGATCTCCGGGCGCCGGGTCGTGCGCGAGCTCAGCGATCTGATCGAGGAACGCGGCAGGCCGGGGATGATCGTCAGCGACAACGGGACCGAGCTGACATCGAACGCGGTGCTCGCATGGTGCGGTGAGGTCGGCGTCGAGTGGCATTATATCGCACCCGGCAAGCCGATGCAGAACGGCTATGTCGAGAGCTTCAATGGCCGGATGCGTGATGAGCTTCTGAACGAGACGCTGTTCCTCGACCTCGACCATGCCCGCACAGTGATCGCGGCCTGGGCCGAAGATTACAACCAGTCGCGGCCGCACTCGGCACTTGGATATGAGACACCGGCGGCGTTCGCCGCCGAACTGCATAAGCAATGGCCTGCGCAGCTACGCCCTTCGGGCTCCGCTGCGCAGGCCATTGCTTACACCGCGCTCATGCGCAACAAAGCTGCTGGGCTCTAATCCCGGCTGGTGGAAACCAGGGGGTCACGTCACACCCCTGCTGTGTCGGGACGGCAACCACAGAAGTCCCTGACCCTAAATATCAAGTCCGCGAGGCATGGCATCGAGAATCATCGTCTTAGATTCGAGGAAGGGAAGCAAACCCTCCCTCCCGCCTTCGCGGCCAATTCCGGATTGCTTGAAACCGCCAAAAGCAATGGTAAAATCATTCCGATAGCTGTTGTGGCCAACCGTACCCGATCGAAGTTTACGCCCAAAGCTGTAAGCCCGGTCAATATCGTTCGTGAATACCGATGCATTCAGTCCGTAAATCGTATCATTAGCAATTTTGATCGCATCCCTCTCATCATCGACGGGAATAACACAGAGGACAGGACCAAAAATCTCCTTTTGAGCGATGGCAAGGTTGTTATCGACGTTTGCAAACACGGTTGGTTCGAAATAGAAACCACGATCAAATTGGGGAGGGCGTTTCCCGCCCGCGACTAGCAAGGCGCCGTCCGCCTTCCCCTGTGCAACACAGCTTTCAACGCGTTCGCGCTGACGGCCCGTGGCAAGCGGCCCCATCTGAGAGGCGGCATCGTTGGGATCACCTACTCTAAGCGAACCAAAGGACGCGGCAAGAGCTTCGACAAACGCATCGTGGCGTGATCGGCTGACAATGATGCGAGTGAGCGAGGCGCAAACCTGTCCGGCAAGATAGGGGGCGGCCGCCGCTATCGTCGTAGCAGCGGATTCAAGATCATAATCATCCAAAATAACGCCGGCCGACTTGCCGCCCAATTCCAGCGTACACCGCGCCACGCGGTCACCGCAGATCGAGGCGATACGCCGACCTGCTGCGGTCGATCCGGTAAATGTCACCTTATCAACGCCGCTGTGTCGCACGAGCAGTTCCGAAACCTCCCGGTCGGCGGTCAGGACGTTAACGACCCCTTTCGGTATGCCCACCTTCCCGCAAATCTCGGCGAACAGATAGGCCGATGCCGGAGCTTCTGGAGACGCCTTTAAAACGATGGTGCATCCCGCCAGCAATGCAGGGGCGCATTTGGCGGCAAGCAGGAAGGCAGGCCCGTTCCAGGGAATAATCGCAGCGACCACTCCAACCGGCTCGCGTACGAGCAATCCAACATTGCCTTGCGACGGTGTGTGCCGCTCCACGAATGGAAAAGTCTCCGCCAAGTCGGCATAATATCGGAAAAATGGCCCCAAACCAGCCGAGCCTTGTGACGCATCACTGGCAAGAATACCGGATTCCGATGTCCAGATATGAGCAAGGTCAGTCACCCTGGCGTCGAGTTCGTCCGCGATCGCGTGGAGAAAACCGGCGCGCTGGGAGTGCGACATGCGCGGCCACGGGCCCTCGTCAAAAGCTCTCCGCGCCGCCACAACGGCCCGATCAATATCGCCATTGCCCGCCTCGGCAACGCGAGCGAAGATATTTTCGCTCGCGCTATCGATCACGTCGATCATGCCGGTGCCGGCTGGTTTAACCCAGTCGCCATTTATGAATAGACGATCAGGATGCTCGAGCGGAGCAATCGTTGCAGGGGTTATCACCCATTATCTCCCTTGAGGATGCTGTAGCTTATATCCCTTCGAGACGAGGGATAACGTCAAATGTCAGCCAATGCCGGTCAAGTAAGCGGCGTTTTCAAACATAATCTTGCGGTTTACGGATGGAAGATTATCCGGGCCAATTTCATGCTCGAAGTCGCGGGGATTGAGCATGCCTTCAGGATGCGGCCAATCCGATCCGAAGAGGACGCGATCAGCGCCGATCAATTCGATCGCCTCGTCGATATTGTCTTCCCAAAAAGGTGCGACCCAAACGTTCCGCTTGAACATCTCCACGGGGTCCCCCTTGAAATAGTCGGGGATTAGGAAGCTCGCACGATGCAGCCCCTTTAAAAGGCCGGGAAGAAACTCCGCGCCGTTTTCGATCGACGCGATGTGCAGATTGGGAAAACGTTCGAACAGGCGATCGCAGACGAGTGCTGCGAGATAGTTCATGATGGGGCGTTCATGTCCCACCGAAGCTTGAAGCGGCGATGCCCCCTCGCCGATGATGTTGGGGTCATAGGGCGCATAACGGTCAAGCCCGAAACCGCCCACTTCAGCGACATGCGGTACGAGCACAACGCCGGCTTCTTCGATGCGGGCCCAGATTGGATCGAACATCGGATTGCCCGGCGATTTCCAGCCATCTTTCGTGTAAACTGCGCTGGGCCGTACGACGATCACTTTGGCACCCTTTTCGAGCATCCAGTCGACTTCTCGCACGGCCGCGTCGACGTCGCCCATCGCCAAATATGGGCTGCTGAAAATCCGCCCGGAATGCACGAAGCCCCAGTCATCGAGCAGCCATTCATTGAAGGCATGAAATGCTACCGCTGCAGCAACGGGATCTTCCTGCATCCCTTCCTCATAAGCCATGCCAAGCGTCGGAAGCATCCAGACATATTTGACATCTTGTGCGTCCATTATCTTCAATCGGGCGACAGGGTCACGATAAGATGCCGGAATCGGTTCGCGCTCTGCGAGACACTGGTCGAGCGTTTTTTTTTGCGGGTTTCCGCGAAAATACTCGGTCATGGCGCCCGGCTTGACGATCGGATCGAAAGTCGGATTGTTAACGGTCATATTGATCTTGCCAGCGACAAGAAGTCGCACCTTGCCGCCTACGTCTGCGCGTTGCACGGTGCGCGGCCCCCACCCTTTGGGTAGATGACGTGTAAAGGCATCCACCGGTTCGTAATAATGTTGATCGGCGTCAAACACGACGTCTGCATTTTCTTTGGTCATGACCTTCTCCGAATGACTCATATCGCTTTATTTAATCTGGAAGGCGCAGATATTGTATCGCTACCCCTGATACAGAAGATAGGGACACAGACGCCCAATTGATTTCGGTCTACAATGCAAACGGGCAACGTCCGCACGCCTTCTCTCCTTTGTGCGCGATAGCCGCGTTCGCTGAAGGAACATCGTGCTGCCGCCATGCTTGGCCTAAAAGCTATGTCGCGCCGTGACGCGCGTCAAATATCGTTTATGCAGCGCGCGATAGCCCATCTATATCACTTGCATCCGACAGCGAGAGCAGTTGGCTTATGATGGTCCCCTCAGCATGTCCTCGCTTAGTCTGCCGATATGGAAATCCGCTCCGCCGAACAGGCGGTCTAGGACGGTCATGCGCTTTAGCGCCTGGCCAACGGCACACTCCTCCGTCACGCCCATTGCGCCGTGCAGCTGCACACATTGTTCGATCGCCCAAATGCCCGCATGACCGAGCTGGATTTTGGCAGCGCTGAGAGCGGTGCTGCGCTCCCGCCAACCGCCCGCGGTCGCCGCCGCGAGAATCAAAGAGCGCAACTCCTCGATTGCGATGTAGATATCCGCGAGCCGGTGCCGCAAAACTTGCGATGCGGACAACGGTCGGCCGAATTGCTCGCGTGTGGACAAGTGATTTTTGGTCGCTTCGAGACTCGTTTCCAGGCAGCCCAGCCCCTCGCTCACGGCAAGGAAGGTCGATGACCAGATGGCCTCATCGATTACCTGTTTTGCATCCTCACCACTCAACTGCAGGCGGACAGACGACGGCAGTAAGACGGATTCAAAACATATATCCGCTGCCTGTGTGCCATCGATCAGTCGATAGGCATCGACGGAGATTCCGTGCGAGGCGGCGGGAATAATGAAGACTGCGGGACCGATTTCGTCTGTGGTTGCACTTACGAAAAATGCCTCCGCGTCCCCGCCATAAAGGATCATCCGCTTCGCCCCGGATAGCCGATATCCGTCGCCATGGCGTTCCGCATGGGTGCGAATGGACGCGCCCATGGGATCGAGCGGCGTTTCTTCGCTGGCAAGCGCGATTCTGAGCCTGCCAGACCGAACATCTTGGCTATGGCGTTGAAGCCATGCACCGGATCCATATCGCAACGTGAGAGACGCGGTCGAACCGGAAACCATGAAAGGCGTTGATTGGATTTGCTCTCCCAAAGCGGCGGCGAGCAGCGCCTGATCGACGAACGATCCGCCAAAGCCACCTTCATCGACCGGGTCCAACACAGACAGCCATCCCTGCTGGGCAAATTCAGGCCACAGTTGCCGCCATGGATGGTCGATGGCATTTACCAGGCGCTTGGCCAGCGTGCGAGCAAACGCGCCTGCGCTTTCGTGCAGCATGCGCTGGTCATCGGATAAGTGATTGACGGCACTCATGACAATACCGACTTGGCGATTATGTCTCGCTGCACCTCGTTCGTCCCGGCGGAGATCGACGCCTTCCGGAGAAAGAGATAATTGGGCGTGATCGCATCGAAGCGCGCGTTACTTTCATCCGTCGCGGAATACATTGCCTCGAGATCGTAAGGCAGTGATGCCGTCCCCAAGACTTCCCCGATCAGCCGCGTATAGTCTTGGTGAAGCTCGGTCCCTCGGATCTTGAGCAGCGACGCCTCCGGTCGAACGGTCAGGTCCGGGATATCAAGGACACGCAACGCCGTCGCCTGAAGCGCCTGAAGTCGGACGTCGAGCAGGACAATGCGATCCCTTAGCCGTGAATTTTCTATTGGTCGCCGGCCATCGCGATCAGTGCGTTGCGCCACGTCAAGCAGCCGCCGGCGTAAGGTGACTGCAAACCCGGGACTGGAAACGAGAATGCGTTCATGGCCGATGTTCGACTTTAAAATGTCCCAAGCGCACCCTTCCTCGCCAATCAGATTCCCTTCCGGGACAAAGACATCGTCGAAAAACAGCTGATTGAGGACGTGCAGACCATCAAGCGTGATAATTGGTCGGATATCGATCCCCGGACTAGCCATATCGACGGCGAACATCGATATGCCGTCCTGCTTCTTGCCCCTCACGTCGGTCCGCGCCAAGAGCAGGCACTTGTCGGACCAGTGGGCCTGCGTCGTCCATATCTTTGTGCCATCAATGCGATAACCGCCGTCGACCCGCGTTGCCCGGCACTTTAACGATGCAAGGTCCGAACCGGCCCCCGGTTCTGAAAATCCCTGACACCATATGTCGGACCCATCCAGAATCCGGGGTAGATACTGCCGCTGTTGCGCTTCGTTGCCATATGCGATCAGCACCGGTCCCACGGTGATAAGCCCCATGGGAATGAGGGGCGGCGCGCCCAGAAGCGCCAGTTCGGTTTCAAAGGCCCAGCGCGTGGAGATATCCCATCCGGTACCCCCAAACGCCACCGGCCAACCCGGCGCGATCCATCCCTTTTCGAAAAGTGCGCGGTGCCACGCGAGCAGTTCGTCCTTCGAAGCCGGCTTGCCGAGTAATATGCGGCGCGCCAGTGCTTCGGGGACGTGGTCGCCGACGAAACGCCGCACCTCGCTTCGGAATTCCTGCAGATCCTGATCGGAAGATATATCGGCCACTGCCCCGCCCTCAAGCACTTGCCCGTCGTAGAGCGCGCCCATCATCAAACGACCCCGGCCGCTTTCAATTTTTCAAGTTCGGCGGCGCCCAATCCAACTTCGGCAAGCACCTCAGCGGTATGTTCGCCAAGCGCGGGGGCCGGACGGACGGTCTCATATCGCTGACCCTCAACCATTGCGGGCCAGCCAGGCATCGCGAACTTGCCGACCGCAGGATGGTCCTTGATCTCGAATGCATCACGCTCCTTCAAGTGGGGATCGTCGAGCACTTCCATTTTGCTGTTCGTGGGAACAATCGGAATGTCGTGAAGGCAGGCAATATCTACCCACTCCTGAGCTGTCTTAGTCAAGAACACGTCTCTCAAAGTGTATATCAACTGAGGATCACTGCCGAAAAACTCGATCGGCAGAGTCATGTCGTGCTGGCCCATCAGATCTTCCCGACCAATTGCCTTGCACAGATTAACCCAGAATTTCGGTTCGATAGCGCCCAGTTGGATGTTCTTTCCATCTTTGCACTTATAGTGGCTATATTTTGGCCGCTCGTGCGGGGACGTACCGAACGGAGGCGGTGGCTGCCGACGGTCATAAATCTTGTCATAATTCCACTGAACCACGGCATCCGTTTGCTGCAACGCGATGACGGCATCGCACGCTGCGGTATCGATAAACACGCCCTCGCCCGTGCGCTTTCGATGTTCGAGAGCCGCGAGAGCAGTCATCGCCGCATAGATTGCGGCGACCAACGGGCCGTCCAACGAGCCACCGAAATACTGCGGAAAATCGCCTCCTCCGAGTTGTTCCCACATCAACCCTTCATCGTCCTCCTTCAATGCGACGCCGCCGCCGACCGATTGAAACTGATAGCCGTGGCCGGGAATTTTGCCGTATTTTCCGCGTCGGCCGAACCCATTGGCCTGACAATAAATAATGTCGGGCTTGACCTTGCATTGCTCTTGATACCCGATCCCCAGCTTATCGCAGGCATCGGAGGCAAAGCCATCGATAAAGATGTCGGCGGTCTTCAATAAATCGAAGAATATCGCGCGCCCGCGGTCGTCGCGAAGATTCAATTCAACACTTCGCTTGTTGCGGTTGCAAACGAGATGAAAGGGGCTGTTTTCGGGTGCCATCAGTCCACCGAGAACACGCAGGTAATCGCCTTGGCCGGGACGCTCGATCTTTATCACGTCGGCGCCGAGATCACCAAGCAGTCTGCTGGTATTATCGCCCGTTGGCAGCCACGCGCATTCGATAACACGTATTCCGCTGAGTAAACTTATCACTTGGTCTCTCCTATGTTCGCCGGCTCTGGAAAATCGTCCAAGAGTCCATGTTCCTATTCGGGTTCGCAATATCCGGCGGCATGCATCCCCAAGCCCTGGATCGACATGCTGTGATTCAAATCCTCCCGAAAAGATTTTCGCAGTCTCAAGCGTTAGCGTCCGCGCTCGTGGTGTAATTTCCGGTGTAGGCGATGGTGTATTCCGGGGTGGGGCATGCCCCACCCCGGAATGCGGCGTCGCTGGTGGCCACCGGGTTCATCGTTATGGTGGAGTTTGCACACTTCAACCGTGACGAAGAGGAGTTCCCGATGACCGAGGACAGATTACTGATCGAAGAGCTTGCTGCGAAGGGCGGCCAACCGGATTTTTTGCGCACCATCGCCGAGAACGTGCTGCAGCTGATCATGGAGGCCGACGTTGATGGCCTGATCGGCGCGGGTCGCCACGAACGCAGCAGCGAGCGCGCGACCTGGCGCAACGGCTATCGCGACCGTTCGCTGGATACCCGGGTAGGCACGCTGAACCTGAAAATCCCCAAGCTGCGTGCTGGGTCCTACTTTCCGGGCTTCCTTGAGCCCCGCAAGATGGTCGAGAAAGCGCTGGTTGCGGTGATCCAGGAAGCGTGGATCGGCGGGGTCAGCACCCGGCGGGTCGATGAACTCGTCCAGGCCATGGGCATGACCGGCATCTCCAAGTCCACCGTCTCCAAGCTTTGCAAGGACATTGACGAGCGCGTCCATGCCTTTCTGAAACGCCCGCTCACCG
This sequence comes from Sphingopyxis macrogoltabida, assembly GCF_001314325.1. Classification (NCBI taxonomy): domain Bacteria; kingdom Pseudomonadati; phylum Pseudomonadota; class Alphaproteobacteria; order Sphingomonadales; family Sphingopyxidaceae; genus Sphingopyxis; species Sphingopyxis macrogoltabida. Next base: position 126,927 of record NZ_CP009430.1, on the reverse strand, counting down.
GCGAATGGCCGTATCTCTGGCTCGATGCCACCTATCTCAAGGTACGCGAAGGCGGGCGGATCATCAGCGTTGCCGCAATAATCGCCATGGCCGTCAACACCGAGGGCCGGCGCGAGATCGTCGGCCTGCATATCGGCCCCTCGGAAGCGGAGGTCTTCTGGTCCGACTTCCTGAAGGACCTTGTTCGGCGCGGTCTTACCGGCGTGAAGCTGGTCATCTCCGATGCTCACGAGGGCCTCAAGGGCGCGATCACCCGCGTCATGGGCGCCACCTGGCAGCGCTGCCGGGTGCACTTCATGCGCAATGCCCTGTCCTATGTGCCCAAGGGCCAGAACACTGTCGTCGCCGCCGCGATCCGCCAGGTCTTCCTGCAGCCCGATCAGAAAAGCGCAACGCAGGTCTGGCGACAGGTCGCCGACCAGTTGCGCACCCGTTGGCCCAAGCTCGGCGCCTGCATGGACGAGGCCGAAACCGACGTGCTCGCCTACACCGGCTTTCCCACCCAGCACCGCACGAAGTTACACTCAACCAATCCGCTCGAGCGGCTCAACAAGGAGGTCAAGCGCCGCGCCGACGTCGTCGGAATCTTCCCGAACGAAGACAGCATCATCCGCCTCGTCGGGGCTGTGCTGATGGAGCAGAACGACGAGTGGCAGCTCCAGCACCGATACATGCAGATCGAAGGCATGGCCGAACTCAACCAACCCATGATCGAGGAGGAAAATCAGCCCCTACACATCACCGCCAAAGCCGCCTGACGATGGCCCACGGCCACAGCCGAAATTACACCACCTTGACGGACGCGACCGTCTCAAGCGAAGCGCTGCCTTGGTATATGACAGCAACGATCCGGCGCGCGGGGATAGATCGGCAGCAATCTGTCTTGCTCGAGGAAGCAGGTGGTCGCGGTCATGAATTTCGTGCACCGCGCCAAATTTTTTCGCGTCTTGAGCCCCAAGTTTTTCGCCAGTCAGCAAGAAATAACCCGCGCGCGACGCACCGAGTATCTCGCCCCATATGAGCTGGACGCCATCGCCAGGCGCAACATTCATCCGGAAGTGATTGCTGTCCGAAAACACCGCCTCGTGACACGCCAGCACGATATCGGCCGATACGGGCAAATCAGAACGAACCGTCGCGGGACCGTTGACCGCGGCAATTACGATCTTGTTAAAATCGATCCACGCATTGAGAAGGCGCTGTTCCAATGCCCAGATGTTTCGCCAACCCAGGCCGTGAAAGCCCTTTGCCTCCAGCCTATTGCAAAAAGCGACCTGTGAGCCGGTCAGTATCACCACATTGAAGTCCGCAGAGCGTTCGGCCCATGCCAGAAAAACAATCAGTTCACGCACGACCTCTGCGGCCCATATCAATGATTCTTGGTTGGAGTGCAGGCGAACTTCAGCGACTCCGCCGGAAACGGCGACTTCGATATGGGCCCAGTCAGGCTTGTCACTCACGCACGCCTCCGCACTCGCCGCATTGCGAGATGGCCACTAATCGACCTCCTTGCCGGACATGCCAGCCGCGTACATGGCAAGGCCTTCGATCGACATCCCGTGGCTGAGCATTTGCTGAAATCCGTGCCGGTCGCGTAAGCGTAGCGCCGCCTTAGTATATGTAATGAGCCACTCTGGCCTTCTCGCGAATTGTGCAGCCATCTTACGCGCGCGCGGCATCAGCGCATTTTTTTTGTGGATTTCGTGAACGCAACCCAGTCGCCGCGCTTCTTCAGCCATAATCCGCTCTTCCATCAGATAGAAATAGCCGACACGGGCTTCGCCTAGCCGGCTCGCCATAACCAATTGCGCACCATCGCCAGGAACCATCCCGCGCGGAAAATGACCGAGTTCCGCGAATTCGGTATCCGGAGAGGCAAGCACGATATCCGCCAGCATTGGAATTTCCGGATGATAATGCACCGGCCCGTTGACCGCCGCGATCACGATAATGTTCAAATTCATCAGCGCGCCGAGCATCCGCTGCTGCCCTGCCCAGACATCGCGCCATTTTAGCTCATTAAAATCAAAGGTGACGCTATCCGCGCAAAAGGTTTCCCCGACGCCGGTTAAAATCAGAACCTTGATGGCGGATTGGGCCGACAGTGCTTCGAAAAGCTGAGTCAGTTCGAATCCCGCGCGGCCATTCCAGATGAGCGCGGCCCCATCGGTGTGTAGCACGGCTTCCATTACACCGTCAGATTCGCTGACTCTGATCGTCCTGTAGTTCGCTATGCTCATCGAAAGGGCCGCCTCGTCGCTGGAAATAGTGCGTTCGTACTTAGAATTCCGCCGACGCACGAAGTCCATATGTGATTGGCGGAGCAACCGTCTGGAAGAGCCCAAAACCAGCGGATGTGACGTTGATGCTCGAATATTTCAGGTCGGTCGCGTTGTTGATGTAGAAACCGAGCCGGTAACTTCTGATTCCGCTGCCGTTGAGTTCGCGCTCGATATAGCCCGACAGGTTAATTATGGCATAGCCTCCCGTCCGCGAATATTGAAGCGGGCCTTGCGCGCCTGGGAAGAAATCATAGCCCGACGTATAACGCGTGAGAGCATTCAAATGCGCATCGAAGCCACCGCCGATGGGGCCGTGGAGTTCAAATCCCACTGAGCCCGTGAAGGAAGGCGCCCGCGGCAGCCGGGTTCCTGTAAGATCGGCACGCGAGCTGACGAGTCCACCGGTAACAGGATCGATTACGGCGATCGCAGCATTGGGATACGAAGTATATTCCGTATGCAGGTAGCCCGCGACGCCAAAGAGCTTGAGCCAGTTGGTTGGTTCAAAGTTTGCATCAATTTCCGCGCCATACCCCTCGGCGCCAGCCGCGTTCTCCAGAACATTTGCACCTGTTGAAATATCGATGATCGATACCTGTATATCTCTGTAATTATAGTAGAAAGCTGCTAGGTTAAGCCGCAGACGACGATCGTCCGAGACGAATTTGGCTCCGACCTCAAAGCTGTCAATTTTTTCAGCGTTTACAGGATCTTCAGACACAAATACCGGGGTGTTGTACCCGAATTCCTTATATCCCCGGTTCCAGCTCGCATAAACATTGACGGCGTCGAAGTCATAACTGGCAACAACCCGCGGCGTGAAAACAGACTCCTTACCATGACTCGAAAACGAGGAAGGAGAACCTGGCGGCGCGAATGCCAACAATGCATTGGGCGCCACATTCGCAGAGAAATCGCGGCTATCGATCGTATATCGACCGCCCAGCGTAATCTTTAGTCGCTCTATCGGGGTCAGGTAGATCTCACCAAACGCCGAAAAAGATTCAGTTTTGACATAATTCTCGACCGTCAGATCGGTCAGCCCGCCAAAGGCGATACCAGACAACTCGGCTTCGTGAAACGCGTCATCGTTAAAATAATAAATGCCAGACAGAAAGTTTACTGGCCCATCAAATGTCGACGAAATCTGCAAATCTTCAGACCAGGTCTTTCCCCCTTGGTTCGTTCCATAGTTGTATAGGGCAAATGTGGATGAAAGACCCGTATCTACGGTATTATACGCTCGATCATTCCTGTACGACGTGGTGCTTGTTATATCGAAATTACTACCGGTGTAGCTAAGGCGCAAGTTAAAGGAATCGGCGCGTAGGCGACTTGGCGTCGCCCCATCATTTAGCGCAACTTCGTAGAAGCCTCTTACAGGATTGAGATCGGCCCCCGGGATGGGAATGGCGCAGGAACCGCATAGAGGTGCATCGGCGCGTTCTGCTTGAGCACCGTCATATGCCTTTTGCCGGACATATTCATACGACAGGAGGGCGGAAAAATCTGGCGTCGCCTGCCAAAGCAGTTTTGCACGGAGCGTTGTCCCGGACCGTCCCCCCCATTTCGCTCCGTCGACCACATTGGTGATATAGCCGTCGTCTCCGAATTTTAGTGCCCCAAGCCGGATGGCAACATTGTCTCCCAAGGGCGCATTAAGCACGAGTTCGCCGCGGTACTGGTCAAACCGTCCATATTCCCCCAAAGCATGTCCAGAAAACGAACCGAGTTCGGGGTTGGCCGTCTGATAAAGGATCGTGCCTCCGGTCGCGTTTCGCCCGTAGAGAGTGCCTTGCGCGCCCTTGAGGACCTGAACGGAAGTATCGAAAAGATTCGTTGTCTGCCCGTAGCCGCGCTCGATATAAGCGCCATCGATGTAACTGGACACTGCGCTTTCCAGGCCAGGGAGCGGATTGGATGTGCCAACTCCACGAATATACGGCTGGGTGAACCCATAGCCACTTTCGAATGTCAGGCCGGGCGTAACAATCTGAATATCCTGAACCGTGACAATGCCTAGGTCATGAGCCTGCTCTGCTCCAACCGCGGTAATAGAGATCGGCACATCTTGAAGATTTTCCGACCGACGCTGTGCCGTTACAACTATTTCGGAATTTGATCCGGCGGGCACTTCGTCATCGGCCGTGGCGTCGGTTGCTGCGGCCTGAGCGCAGGCGGGGGGAGCAAACATCAGCGCAACCGATATGGCAGCAAGACCAATGCCGGAAAGCTGCCGCTGTAAGATACGCATAAAAATCCCCTCCATTTTTCATAGCCGGATCGTTATGTCCGGTTGTTGATAAGCGCGAGCAGATGCCAGTCGCACGATCGGGATCCTGAAAGGGGTTCCAGCGACAACATGGCGCCTGACACTGCACGACAGTCAATCGTGATCAATGACGGTGATTTAATGCGATGGCAGAGCCACCGCCGTCCAATATAAAAGATGGGGAAATCGATACATCAGCGATATCGTCTACGAGCGGTTCATCACCCTATGGACGGGCTGCTATCCACTATTTTGCTGCAAAACCTCGATTGCCACGCCCGCAAAATTTGCCGTTAGCGGCCGCCCCTGTCCTTCACGAACAGCCATCGCAAAGCCGAGTTCAATGGGCGAACCTTTACAGGTTAGATCGACAAAATTCAGACGGTCGGGACTGGAGCGACGAACGATCGATGGAACGAGTGCTGCCCCCAGCCCGCATTCAACAAGAGATAGCATGGTATGTATATGAGACGCCTCTTCCACCACGACGGGAGCGATTCCGATTGCACTGAAATTGATGTCGATCATCGTACGCACCCAAGGCTCTGTCGTTCTGCTCCACAGGATCATGGCTTGATTCGCCAGATCCTCCAGTTTGATTTCCGACCGCTCCGCAAACGCGTGGCCATAGGGCAATGCCAGTACAAGTCGATCAACACTAAGGGGTGTTAATATGAGGCCAGTCACGTCAAATAGCGGCGTTCGCAAAAGCCCGGCGTCCAGGTCACCGCTCAGCAGCCCCGCAACGATTTCCGCAGAGACTTGTTCGCTAAGCTTGAGAGTCACATTTGGGAAAAGCGCACGAAATCTCGGAATGAGGCTCGGAATGAGATTGAAAGTTGCCGATCCCACGAATCCCAACCTTAGCAAACCGCGGGTTCCGCCCAATGATTCTTTGGCAAACAGCCTGATATTGTCCGCGACACGCACGACCTCTTGAGCCTGTTCTACTACCAACGCCCCTTCTGTTGTAAGCGTTACGCCCCGAGAATGCCGCTCAATCAGCTGTACGCCGAGCTCCTCTTCAAGGCGGCGAATGGACACGGACAACGGCGGCTGCGACATATGAAGCGCTTCGGCAGCGCGATGGAAATTCTGATATTCTGCCAACGCTAGAAGCTGGCGAAGCTGACGTAACTCCACGACCAACCCAATCCTAAAATAAATGAATAAACAGTATGATAGACGGTGCAATCTTGCGGCAAGAATAGCGCGGCGTGGCGCTCGAGCCTGCCAAAGGCTACACAATATCAGCCAAAAGCGATATGCCAAAAATATCGCATTCCGCAGAATGGATATTGGACCTGCGGCCCCTTACACCCGATTTTGGTTAGCGTCCGCGCTCGTGGTGTAATTTCCGGTGTAGGCGATGGTGTATTCCGGGGTGGGGCATGCCCCACCCCGGAATGCGGCGTCGCTGGTGGCCACCGGGTTCATCGTTATGGTGGAGTTTGCACACTTCAACCGTGACGAAGAGGAGTTCCCGATGACCGAGGACAGATTACTGATCGAAGAGCTTGCTGCGAAGGGCGGCCAACCGGATTTTTTGCGCACCATCGCCGAGAACGTGCTGCAGCTGATCATGGAGGCCGACGTTGATGGCCTGATCGGCGCGGGTCGCCACGAACGCAGCAGCGAGCGCGCGACCTGGCGCAACGGCTATCGCGACCGTTCGCTGGATACCCGGGTAGGCACGCTGAACCTGAAAATCCCCAAGCTGCGTGCTGGGTCCTACTTTCCGGGCTTCCTTGAGCCCCGCAAGATGGTCGAGAAAGCGCTGGTTGCGGTGATCCAGGAAGCGTGGATCGGCGGGGTCAGCACCCGGCGGGTCGATGAACTCGTCCAGGCCATGGGCATGACCGGCATCTCCAAGTCCACCGTCTCCAAGCTTTGCAAGGACATTGACGAGCGCGTCCATGCCTTTCTGAAACGCCCGCTCACCGGCGAATGGCCGTATCTCTGGCTCGATGCCACCTATCTCAAGGTACGCGAAGGCGGGCGGATCATCAGCGTTGCCGCAATAATCGCCATGGCCGTCAACACCGAGGGCCGGCGCGAGATCGTCGGCCTGCATATCGGCCCCTCGGAAGCGGAGGTCTTCTGGTCCGACTTCCTGAAGGACCTTGTTCGGCGCGGTCTTACCGGCGTGAAGCTGGTCATCTCCGATGCTCACGAGGGCCTCAAGGGCGCGATCACCCGCGTCATGGGCGCCACCTGGCAGCGCTGCCGGGTGCACTTCATGCGCAATGCCCTGTCCTATGTGCCCAAGGGCCAGAACACTGTCGTCGCCGCCGCGATCCGCCAGGTCTTCCTGCAGCCCGATCAGAAAAGCGCAACGCAGGTCTGGCGACAGGTCGCCGACCAGTTGCGCACCCGTTGGCCCAAGCTCGGCGCCTGCATGGACGAGGCCGAAACCGACGTGCTCGCCTACACCGGCTTTCCCACCCAGCACCGCACGAAGTTACACTCAACCAATCCGCTCGAGCGGCTCAACAAGGAGGTCAAGCGCCGCGCCGACGTCGTCGGAATCTTCCCGAACGAAGACAGCATCATCCGCCTCGTCGGGGCTGTGCTGATGGAGCAGAACGACGAGTGGCAGCTCCAGCACCGATACATGCAGATCGAAGGCATGGCCGAACTCAACCAACCCATGATCGAGGAGGAAAATCAGCCCCTACACATCACCGCCAAAGCCGCCTGACGATGGCCCACGGCCACAGCCGAAATTACACCACCTTGACGGACGCGACCCGATTTTGAGTGCTCCAGATCGACTCACGCCGAAGTCGTCGTAGGAGGGATGTTTTGAAGGGACTCGCCATAACTCCGCCCTTGGATGGGCAAGGACCCAACGTGCCGTTGCAGCCAATATCCGAACAATGTCGCCGGTACGCGATCGTCAACGCCATCTATATCTGCCATCCCAACGGCGCTCAACCCGCGCACGAAGGATAACGGCGAAATGTCAGATCGTTACGACTATGTGGTGGTGGGCGGAGGATCGTCCGGTGCCGTTATCGCCAGCCGACTTTCCGCCGCAGGCGCAAGCGTTCTTCTTTTGGAGGCCGGCGGCACCGATCGACGACTCGATGTTATCGTACCCGGCCTGCTTGCGGGGGCGTATAAATCCGCCAACTGGAAATACCCTACCGAACCCGATCCAAGCCGCACCAACACGCCGGAGGTTCAGATGGCAGGGAAACTCATGGGCGGCGGCGGGTCAATTAATTCCTGTGTTTTCATTCGCGGCAACCGCGCAGATTATGATCATTGGGCCGCGCTTGGTTGTGACGGCTGGGACTATGCTTCGGTCCTGCCAAGCTTTCGCCGAATGGAAACATGGCAGGGCGGCGCCAATGAGTTCCGTGGCGGAGACGGGCCGATCAGCGTCGGCGAACAAACCGACCGAGGCACCGCAAACTCCGCATTTTACGCAGCAGCGCAGCAAGCAGGCTATCCGATAGCAGATGATTATAACGGCGATAGCCAGCATGGGATAAGTTGGGTTCAACTCAATCATCGTAAGGGCAAGAGATCGCAATCATCGCGGGAATTTGTTTCGCGTATTGCGTCCAAGACATTTCTAAAAATTATCACGGGTGCGGTTGCACGCCGCGTCATCATCGAATCTGATCGCGCCGTTGGCGTGGAATACCGTTGTGCAGGCGAAATCAAAATTGCCCGGGCCGATGTCGAGGTGATTTTGAGCGCGGGTGCTTATGGCTCTCCCAAGCTTTTGATGCTGTCCGGCATCGGGCCAAGGCGTTCGCTTGAGAGCTTCGGAATTGAAGTGAAAGCCGACAGCCCAGGCGTCGGTCAAAATCTGCAGGATCATCCGGCGTCAATGATGCGATGGCGCGCGAAGGGCGTCCGGACGATGAACAAAATGGGATTGACCGATGCGGTCAAAGGCCTGGGTCAGTATTTGTTCAAAGGAACGGGATTTCTGGCCATGACGGCGGTCCCGGTTCAGGTGTTGGCTCAATCCGATGGCGGTACCGCACACCCAAATCTTCAGCTTTGCTTCGCGCCGTTCGCGCTGTCGCGCGAGCCGGACGAGAACGGCATGTTTGATGTCAAGCTGACCAAGGAGCAAGGCTTTTACACATCATCCATTCTGCTGCATCCGCGAACCAGGGGTAGCGTCACTTTGAGAAGTGCAAATCCCGATGATTTTCCGGTTATCAGCCACCAATTCTATACGCATCCGGATGATCTGCGCGACATCATGATTGGGATGGACGAGATCAAGCGTATCATGGCGCAGCCGGCGATGGCGGCCATCACGGATGGCATGATGCTACCTGAAGCAGGACTTAATACCGCTGAAGACTGGAAGCAGTACACGCGCATGATCACCCATTCCGCACATCATCCGGTAGGCACCTGCAAAATGGGCACCGATGATATGGCGGTGCTCGATCCACAGCTGCGCGTGAGAGGCATTCGAGGCTTGCGCGTATGCGACGCCTCGATCATGCCCGTCATACCTTCTGGCAATACGAATGCTCCGTCGATGATGATCGGAGAACGCGGGGCCGAACTGATTTTTCGAGATAGCAATGCCATCGCTAGCGAAAAACAGATAGCCGCCTGAACAACCAGCTTTGCCCTTAGCACTCGCATTCATATTCGAAAAGGACCGACGTTCCGATGTCTGAAGGAAATATGCACAAAGGCCATCAAGTCGATTTGCATTTTGAAAATTATGCGTCCGAGCATGTCGATAACTACACTGAACACGTCAATCAGATCAGGGAAACCTGCCCCGTCGCGTGGACCGATGGACACTGGAGTCCCAAGGATACCGGTTTTTGGCTGTTGACCCGCTATGACGACGTCCGACGGGCGGCAATGAACTATCGCCAGTTTTCCAGGTCGCGTCCGTCAAGGTGGTGTAATTTCGGCTGTGGCCGTGGGCCATCGTCAGGCGGCTTTGGCGGTGATGTGTAGGGGCTGATTTTCCTCCTCGATCATGGGTTGGTTGAGTTCGGCCATGCCTTCGATCTGCATGTATCGGTGCTGGAGCTGCCACTCGTCGTTCTGCTCCATCAGCACAGCCCCGACGAGGCGGATGATGCTGTCTTCGTTCGGGAAGATTCCGACGACGTCGGCGCGGCGCTTGACCTCCTTGTTGAGCCGCTCGAGCGGATTGGTTGAGTGTAACTTCGTGCGGTGCTGGGTGGGAAAGCCGGTGTAGGCGAGCACGTCGGTTTCGGCCTCGTCCATGCAGGCGCCGAGCTTGGGCCAACGGGTGCGCAACTGGTCGGCGACCTGTCGCCAGACCTGCGTTGCGCTTTTCTGATCGGGCTGCAGGAAGACCTGGCGGATCGCGGCGGCGACGACAGTGTTCTGGCCCTTGGGCACATAGGACAGGGCATTGCGCATGAAGTGCACCCGGCAGCGCTGCCAGGTGGCGCCCATGACGCGGGTGATCGCGCCCTTGAGGCCCTCGTGAGCATCGGAGATGACCAGCTTCACGCCGGTAAGACCGCGCCGAACAAGGTCCTTCAGGAAGTCGGACCAGAAGACCTCCGCTTCCGAGGGGCCGATATGCAGGCCGACGATCTCGCGCCGGCCCTCGGTGTTGACGGCCATGGCGATTATTGCGGCAACGCTGATGATCCGCCCGCCTTCGCGTACCTTGAGATAGGTGGCATCGAGCCAGAGATACGGCCATTCGCCGGTGAGCGGGCGTTTCAGAAAGGCATGGACGCGCTCGTCAATGTCCTTGCAAAGCTTGGAGACGGTGGACTTGGAGATGCCGGTCATGCCCATGGCCTGGACGAGTTCATCGACCCGCCGGGTGCTGACCCCGCCGATCCACGCTTCCTGGATCACCGCAACCAGCGCTTTCTCGACCATCTTGCGGGGCTCAAGGAAGCCCGGAAAGTAGGACCCAGCACGCAGCTTGGGGATTTTCAGGTTCAGCGTGCCTACCCGGGTATCCAGCGAACGGTCGCGATAGCCGTTGCGCCAGGTCGCGCGCTCGCTGCTGCGTTCGTGGCGACCCGCGCCGATCAGGCCATCAACGTCGGCCTCCATGATCAGCTGCAGCACGTTCTCGGCGATGGTGCGCAAAAAATCCGGTTGGCCGCCCTTCGCAGCAAGCTCTTCGATCAGTAATCTGTCCTCGGTCATCGGGAACTCCTCTTCGTCACGGTTGAAGTGTGCAAACTCCACCATAACGATGAACCCGGTGGCCACCAGCGACGCCGCATTCCGGGGTGGGGCATGCCCCACCCCGGAATACACCATCGCCTACACCGGAAATTACACCACGAGCGCGGACGCTAACGTTTTCCACAGCACAGGGTGCAAATCCCATGCAGCAGGATCTCGATGTTTTCCGGATGGTTCCGCTTGAGACGGACCCGCCGATTCATACGAAAATTCGCTCTGTGTTGACGCCCTTCTTCGTTCCAAGCGCCCTTGATCCGCTGGACGATGCTATCCGCAAAATCACGGTCGATCTTATCGACGAATGCGTCCGCAACAGCCCTGTCGACTTTGCCACGCAATTCTCGATCATCCTGCCCTCGCGCGTTTTTTTCGAGATCATTCTGGGAGAAGATCCAAAAGAAATCCAATGGATCGTCGATCTGACACAAGTGCTTATCACTGATCCCGCCACAGCCGAGCAAGGCGCACCCAAACTGCTTCAATGGTGTGCAGATACGCTCGAGGGCCGCCGGAAACGAGGTCAAACGGAGGATCTGATAGGCGTCGTTGCGCATATGGGTAATGGTCCCGAGCTATTCCTCGAAGAGCGCGAGCGTATCGAGATACTAAATCTTCTTATCTTGGCGGGTATGGAAACCACTGCCAACGGAATAAGTTCGGTGGTCCATACGTTCGCGACCAACCCGGACGCCCGAGCGGAATTGCGGGATGCCGATCCACAACGCATCGATAAAGTTGTCGATGAGTTTCTGCGCTATGCCTCCCCGGTAACATCGGCAGGCCGAACGCTGGTATCCAATGATGAATCATTTGGATGCCCGATGCAGAAGGGCGAACGCGTGACTTTGAGCTGGACCGCGGCCAACCATGATCCGGCAACCTTTCCCAACCCCGACGTGCTCGACTTGAATCGCAACGCGAGCCAACATTTGGCTTTCGGCGTCGGGCATCATAAATGCCTCGGTATGCATCTCGCCAAACGGGAGATGCGGATCGCCATTCAAGAACTGCGGAAGCTCAAAATTTTCGAATTGGTCGAAAATACCAGGATCCGGTACCGATCCGGCCCCCAGCAGGGGATCATTTCGCTGCCTATCCATTGCGCTCGATAACACCACCGCGTTTTTACCGGACAGTTACGGCGCGGATAAATTGCGCCGCATCATAAAAGCAAATCCTGTCGAAGTATGCGGCGCTTTCGTGTGACAAATTATATCAAATAGGGAATCAAATCGTGAGCGATAGATACGCCAAATACAAGAGTCTCAAATTCGATCGACCGCATGACCGTGTCATCAGGATCACAATGACGTCGCAGCTCAAGCTGGGCGTTATGGATGCCGATATGCACCGGGAGGTGTCCGAGGTGTGGAGAGACGTCGATTCCGATGACAGCGTTTCAGCGATCATCATTACCGGAGCAGGAAAGAGCTTTTCCGCCGGCGGCGATCTGAATCACGAAATCAAGGTTGCCCGCGATCATGACCTGCGCATGCAGACAATGAAGGAAACGCGCGATCTGGTTTACAATATGGTCCACTGCTCAAAGCCGATCGTCAGTGGGATCAGGGGATGGGCCGTCGGCGCGGGACTCGCTGCGGGATTGCTGGCCGATGTTTCGATCGCTGCGCGCGATGCGAATTTCATGGATGGCCATACAAAGATCGGCATTGCGGCGGGCGATTGCGCGATGATTATCTGGCCGCTGCTGGTCAGCATGGCCAAAGCAAAATATTACCTCCTGTGTTGCGAGCGGATGACCGGTGAGGAAGCCGAACGCATCGGCCTGGTTTCACTTGTGGTCGATGATGCAGATGTCGAAACCAAGGCGGTGGAAATTGCCACACGATTGGCAATGGGGCCGCCGGCGGCGACCCGCTGGACCAAATACTCGCTTAACAGTTGGATCCGCAACGCTGGACCGATCTTCGACGCGAGCGTCGCCTATGAATTTATGGGCTTTGCCGGTCCAGAAGGGATAGAAGGGATGACAGCTTTTCTTGAAAAGCGCGCGCCCAATTTTCCACGTACAGCCGTACTATAGACTATGAACCATGTAGGCGAGGCTCCTCCCAGCGAGAATCATGCAAAGCGCTTCGCTGGCGAAGAGGGCGCCGTTTGGCATCCTGCGCCAGAGATCCAACAGTCTTCGCATCTTTGGCAGATCATGGACCTGCTCGACCTGGAATCGGTTGAGGAACTACATCGTTTTGCGCTTGCCAATCCTGAACGATATTATCGCACGCTGATCAAACATCTCGGTCTGACATTCAGCTGCCCCTTCGATCAGTTATGCGATGATAGTCGTGGCGCGCCGTTCCCTTCGTGGTTCCCTGGCGGGAAACTCAATATCGTTGACACGTGTCTGCGTAGTGACGGTGAAGGAGGCAATGGGCCTGCAATCGTGACGGTATTCGAAAGTGGACAAGCGACCGCATCGGTCTCGCGCAGCGACTTTCGGCAACTGACGGCGCAGCTTGCCAGTCGACTGGTCGCGACTGGCATCGCGCCGGGCGATTGCGTTGGCTTGTTCCTACCGATGACGATTGAGGCAGCAGTCGCATTTTTCGCATGTGCATGGGTCGGAGCGATCGCTGTGCCCTGTTTTTCGGGATATGGTCCTGAATCGCTCGCGACGCGGCTCAAAGACTGCAAAGCGAAACTGCTGGTGGTAGCGTCGGGCTTTCATCGGAAGGGCAAATGGATCGAAATGGCTGACACCGCGCGTGCCGCGTTGTCGATGGTGGCATGTCCGCCGGACGTCATCTGCGTTGCCGATCCAGAACGGGCCGGCACATTGCCGTCTAACTGGCGCGACTGGGAAGTGGAAATTGCCGCCGGTGCATTGGCAGATCCGGTCGATCCCGTACAGACCGATCCCAACCATCCGCTACTTTTGATGTACACGTCCGGCACGACGGGACAACCGAAGGGCATCGTCCATTCCCATGCCGGCTTTTTGTTGAAATGCACCGCCGACTTTGCGCTCGCGTTCAACGTGAAGGCTGCCGATCGTTTTGCATGGGCTACCGATTTGGGCTGGATCGTCGGTCCACAAATGATTGTCGCCAATGCGGCTCTCGGCGCAACATCGATATTCTTCGTCGGCGCGCTTGACTCCCCGGATCAGGAGCAGATGTGGCGCTTTTGCGAACAGCAAGAGGTCACGATACTTGGCATTTCGCCTTCGGCTGTGCGGGCTATGGGGGCGGCTGAGCCGACAGGGCCAACCGAGCGTCACGATCTTTCCCGACTCCATTCATTCATTTCCACCGGCGAGGCTTGGGATGAACGTTCGTGGCGATGGTTGTTTGAAAAAGTCGGCATGAAAAGGCGTCCGATTGTCAATTATTCCGGCGGGACGGAGATAGGTGGTGGCATCCTAGCCGCCTATGCGGTGTTGCCGATGCGAGAATGTGCGTTCAGCGGGCCGGTGATCGGGATGGGTGCAGAAATTATCTACAATGACACCGCCGCCGGGGCCGAACCGATCGGCGAGTTGGTCGTTACCCAGCCCTGGCCGGGTATGACGCATGGTTTCTGGGGCAATGATGACGCGCGGTATCTGGAAACCTATTGGTCGACCTTTCCCGGGGTTTGGCATCATGGCGACCTTGCGACGCGCGACTCCAGCGGCTGGTGGTATATCCGCGGACGGTCCGATGATACGATCAAGACGTCGGGACGCCGCGTCGGCCCTGCGGAGATCGAAAATGTTCTGCTGCTTCACAGTTCGGTGGTTGAAGCCGCCGTTGTCGGTGCTCCTGATGCACTTAAGGGACAGAAAATTATCGCTTTTATCATCGCCGCCGATGGCGCGGAGCAGTCGTCCGGCGCCCTTTCAGCGCTCGTCCGCGCCCGGCTGGGTGCATCGATGGTCCCGTCCGAGATATATTTCATTGGATCACTACCTAAAACTCGCAACGGAAAAATCGTGCGGCGCGCGTTGGCTGCCGCCTATGCTGGGGAGGACGCCGGCGACGTTTCAGCGTTGGCCAATTTCGATGTCATTCGCGAAGTAGCCCGCGCTAGATTGAGATAACGCCATGACCCAAGCCCTATCAACGCTTCGTAACCTCATCGACCAGCCAGGGATGCGCATCGTCGCGGAATGTTACAGCGTTCTGACCGCTCGCGTCGTTGAACACAGCGGATTCTGCGCAACCTATATCGGCGGAGAAGCGATGGGCCAGATGCATGCCGCTGTTCCCGATCATGGTCTGGTTGGCCCTCAGGATATGTTGCCCTTTGTGGAGCGTATTGCAGGCGCGATATCAATTCCTCTCATTGTCGATGCCGATCAGGGCGGTGAGACGACGCTTAACGTGCGCCGCACGGTTCGCGATTTCGAACATGCCGGCGCTGCTGCTATCCATATCGAGGACACGATCAATCCGAAGCATCTCTATGACGGCGATCGACAAATGCCACTCGACGAGATGCGCGCGCGCATAGCGGCGGCAGTCGATGCGCGGCGGAGTGACGCGTTCCTGATCATCGCCAGGAGCGACGAATTCGTCAAAGGCAATGGCAAAGTGGAGGTCGCGATCGAACGCGGGATTGCCTTTGCCAAAATGGGAGCGGATGTCTTCATGCTTCCGGCGATGCCGGGCAAAGCGATGAAGGAGATCGTCGACGCCGTCCCCATCCCGGTGCTCGACATCAACCGGCGCGTCGAACAGGCTGAGCAGTCCGGCCTGAAAATCAACCTGTTCGCCAGTTCCGCCGTACCGACAGCGATCAGGGCACATCTTCAGTTGCTTGAAGAAATTCGAGGAAAGGGAGCACTCGACGTTCGGGCGCGAGCATTTGACCCTGGCTTTATCGCCACCCTGGTCGATGACATGACATTCGTAAAGCTTGCGAAAAGCCGGAGCGGCGCCTCGGAGACCTAAGACTGGGTTTTCCGTAGCAGTTCCATTCGCCGCCAAGGTCGTTCACGAGCATCGATGCTCCGGCGACAGCCATCGCAATTGCTTCGGCTCGGCCAATTCCGCTTACCGACATGATGTTCCCTTTGCATGGAGATTCATATCATTCATTTCAAAGAAACGTTGCTCGAACTGGAAATTGTCGCTGACGGCCTAGCATTTCCGGAGGGACCAATTGCGATGGCAGATGGGTCTATATTGCTCGTGGAGATCAAAGGAGCGCGCTTGACCCGTATTGCATCCGACGGCACCAAGACTGTTGTAGCCGAAACCGGTGGAGGCCCCAACGGCGCGGCCATCGGTCCGGACGGCGCCGTGTATATTGCCAATAATGGCGGACTCGGGTTTATCGATCATAAAGGACTGACCTTTCCTTCGCCGGGACTTCCGCCACAGTATGTCGGGGGTTCTATTCAGCGGGTCGGCATGGCCAGCGGGGTGGTGACAACACTCTATGATCATTGCGATGGAGCACCCTTGATCGCGCCCAATGATCTCGTTTTCGACCGCGACGGAGGTTTCTGGTTTACAGATCATGGTTGCGAAACCGACGACGGACGTCGGTTCGGTGCCTTGTACTATGCCCGTTTTGACGGAACCCATATCACATGCCGACGTTCTAAGTTAATCGCGCCGAATGGTGTTGGCCTCTCGCCGGACGAAACGACATTATACGTCGCTGATACGCTAATGGGTCGTCTTTGGGCGCTTGATGTCAATGGTCCGGGTAATCTCAAATCGGCAGGAACGGCGTATCCAAGGCGCCCGCTCTTCACGATGCCTGATCACCGCGGCTTTGATAGCCTTGCGGTTGAGCGTGATGGCCGCGTGTGCGTCGGCACCCTAATCGAGGGGGGGATCAGCGTGATCGGCCTCGACGGATCATTGGAATGGATACCCATCCCCGATATTGGCACGACCAACATCTGTTTCGGCGGAGCGGATATGCGTGACGTTTGGATCACCGGGTCCACGACCGGTCGGCTGTTCAAGGCGCGGTGGCCGCGTCCTGGCCTCATATTGAATTTTGCTTGCTGACCCAGTGTGGTGGATTTGAAACACGCCATATTATGCCGCCTGACCGGGAGCGTATTTCATATCCATAAACCACACTAGCACTACTTTGGCAGAAGCTTGATTGGCATGTTTTCCAGCGGTGTTCTGCAATGAGGGCAATGTGTCGGTGGGGGTCGTGAGAGGTAATCAAGGATGGCCTGCCGGACCGCTGGCAGGCTGGGCTGTGGCGGCGGACCTGCGATTCTTTTTTTTCCGTCCCGCCTGAGCGAGGCGGCGGGATTGCAGGAAGGCATAGGCGATCATTGTCATGAGGGCATGGCGATGGAGACCTGTCCAGGATCGGCCTTCAAAATGGTCGAGGCCAAGCTCTTCCTTGAGTTGCTGGTGCGCCTGTTCGCAGATCCAGCGCGCCTTGATGGCGCCGGCGATATCCTTGACCGGCGTATCTGCGGGCAGGTTCGAGAGATAATATTTGCGCTCGCCGCTGGAGCGATGCTCGCCGACCAGCCATGCTTCTTCCCCGGGCATGTGCTGCGCGCCCGAAGCGCCGATGCGTTGCGGCGGTCCGTCGGCGATGCGCACGCGCATGGCGGCAAAGCGCGCGCTCAGGCGCCCCTTCGTTCCTCGGCGCCAACTGACCTGTCGCCATTTTACGCCCTCGAGCATGGCGTGGGCGGCACGCGATGGGGTGTCCGGAACATGGTGCCGCCGGGGGCGTCCGCGTCCCGCCACAGGGAAGATCAGTTGCACGTCGGCGGGATACACCTTCTGGTGCCGGGGGATCCCGACCGCCCAGCGCAGGTCCCTGGCGCTGAGCGCCTGACGGAAAGGGGCTGAGAGGCCGTATCCGGCATCCGCGAGCACACAGCCGAACCGCACCCCGGCAGCGATGACCCGGTCGATCTCCTCGATCGCGGTCGCCGGCTTGGTACGATAGGGGCGAAAGGGCTCGGGCACACCGGCCTTGACCATGCGCGCCTCGTCATTCGCCCAACTCTCTGGCAGAAACAGGCGCAAGCTCAGCATGATCGGCACCTCTCGCGATGCCAGCGTCACCGATACGAGCGTCTGGCAGTTCGCATTCTTGCCCAGCGCCGATGCATATTGCGGCGCCACGCCGACGGATGCCGTCCCCTTCTTCGGCAGCGCAGTATCGTCGATGATCAGCCATGCCTTGCCGCCGCCGACCAGCGTATCGGCCTGGTCCCACAATGTCGCCTCCAGCGGTGCGCTATCCCACAGACCCGCGCCGATGAAGTGATGCAGGCGATCGTATCCCACTTCGCTCGACCGCGCCGCCATCGGCTGGATGCTCTTGCGATCCCCCGGGCCGATCAGGCCGGCAACATAGGCCGGCAACATAGGCCGGGCACATCCGCTGCCGGGCCTTATGGCCAAGACCCTTCAGATAGGGCGCCAGCCAACGCTCCAACTCATCCCGCCAATCACCATCCATCGCCGACACCCTTCCAACGTCGGCTCCCTATGAATCACTCGTCAACCCAAATGGGAATCCCAAAAATCAAGCTTCTGCCAAAGTAGTGCTAGCAGCCAGTCACAACTGGCCGAATTAATAAGTGCTTCCGAATGCTATTTAAAGCCGCGCTGCCAGTTCGGCGCCTTCAAGAATTGCGCGTTCAGCATCCAATTCTCCGGCAACGCGCGCGCCGCCGATCCAATGCGTTCTCGGGCCGTCGATCTCAAAGGGTCGGCAAGATGTCTGCCCGGCGCAAATAACGATAGTATCGGCAGGAACCAGTCGCTCCGCCCCATCGATGGCGATCACGACTCCCTTCTTGGTGATCGCACGATATTCGACGCCGCCAATGACCGCCACGCCGCTGCGTCGCAACTCTGCCCGCAACGCCCATCCCGTGCTGCGCCCGAGATTGCTGCCAAAGGGTGTCGTGGACCGCTTGAGAATTGTGATATTGTGCCGCTGCGCATGATGAACCGGGCCGCCCGACGCGAGTCCTCCACTGATCTGCGGATCGTCGCTGACTCCCCAAGCCTCGCGAAAAGCAATCGGATCGAGTGTCGAACGGCTCTGCCGACCCGTTAGATAAAGCGCGACATCGACTCCGATGCCCCCCGCGCCAATGATGGCGATTCTCTCGCCGGGCTCCGCCTTTCCGGACAGGAGGTCGGCGTAACCAATCACATGTCCCTCCTCGATGCCCGCAATGTCGGGCCATCTGGGTTCGATACCAGTAGCCATGACCACCTCGTCAAATCCCTCCAGCTCCGCAGCCTGCGCTTCGCAATTCAGCCTGAGCTCAGCACCAGCACGCGCCAAGCGATCGGCATAATAGGCGATGGAATCACCAAATTCGCGCTTTCCCGGGATATGTTTGGCGAAGTTGAACTGCCCGCCCAGTTCCGAGTTCTGTTCGAACAGGACGACATCGTGGCCGCGTTCGGCCGCGACGGACGCGCATGACAGACCGGCGGGTCCGCCGCCAACCACGGCGATACGCTTGGGCCGGTCGACGGGCCGATAGAGGAGCGACGTTTCGCGTCCCGCCCGCGGATTGACGAGGCAATTTGCGATATCGTCGCGCAGATAATGATCGAGGCACGCCTGGTTGCAGGCGATGCAGATATTGATCGCGCCGGACCGGCCTTCCCTGGCCTTTGCGGCGAAGGCAGGATCGGCCAGCATCGCGCGCGCCATCGCGACGGCGTCGGCCTCGCCGCGTTCGAGGATGGCCTCGGCGGCCTCGGGCGTGTTGATCCGGTTTGACGCGATGACAGGAATGTCGAGCGCAGCGGTCAGCTGTTTCACGGCCCAAGCGAAACCTCCGCGAGGGACTGGCTGGGCGATGGTCGGGATCCGGGCCTCGTGCCAGCCGAAGCCCGTATTGAGAAGCGTTGCCCCCGCTGCTTCTATTGCTTTTGCAACGGTCACAATCTCGTCGCCGGTCAGCCCCCCTTCGACAAGGTCGAGCGCTGTATGCCGATAGGAAATGATGAAATGCTCGCCGAGTTCGCGCCGTGTCCGGCGAACAATCTCTACCGCAAATCGCATCCTGTTTTCGAGGTCGCCGCCCCAGTCGTCGGTGCGCAAGTTGGTACAGACCGCGAGGAACTGATTGATGAGATAGCCTTCGCAACCCATGATTTCGACGCCGTCATAGCCGGCATAACGGGCGAGCCGCGCCGCCTTGACGAAGTCTTCGATCGTCTGTTCGATTTCGTTACCGGAAAGCTCGCGTGGTACCTCGCGTCCGATAGGCGATTTCACAGGAGATGGCGCGACGATGCGCGAGTGTAGGCCATATCGACCCGAGTGCAGGAGCTGGAGAAGGATATGGCCACCAGCATCGTGAACGGCATCGGTCACGATGCGGTGCCGGGTTGCGTCATCTTCGCAACTCATCTGAGCGCGATGCCCGCGCAATTCGCCTTCGTCGTTGGGCGAAAATCCTCCCGTCACGATCAGACCCACCCCGCCGCGTACGCGTTCGACATAGAATGCAGCCAGACATTCCATCCCGTCGGCCCTCGACTCGAAGCCCGTATGCATCGACCCCATCACAACGCGATTGGGCAACGTTAGCCCCGGGAGCATAAGCGGCGTGAAGAGGCGAGGAAATTTACGCCCCTTCCCGTTCAGGTCGGAGCCCGGGAATGCAGTCATCTGCTATTCCCCATCCGGGTATTCGGGTTCGCGCTTCTCCCGAAACGCGGCGATTCCTTCGCGCATCAAACCTGCGTCGGCGCAAAGGATCTGGCCGCGATCTTCCATGAGAACCGCCGCTTCCAGGCTCGGCGCGTCGATGCCCATGCGCACACCTTCTTTCGTCATCCGCAAGCCCAGCGGCGATAGACGCAACATTTCCCCCGCCATCTTTTCGCCGGCTGAACGTAACGTTTCGGGCTCTGCAATTTCCGACACCAAGCCGATCGACAGCGCGCGGGTCGCACCGATCATTCGACCCGTCATCATCAATTCCGAAGCCACCGACTGACCGACAGCGCGCGGCAGGAAATAGCTTATTCCGACATCGCAGCCCGTCAGGCCAACGTTGGCCATAGCGACATTCATCCGGACGTTGTCGGCGACGATCCTAATGTCGCTGGCGAGCACCAGGCCGAAACCGCCACCGACAGCGGCGCCATGCGCGAGGCACAGGATCGGCTGCGGACAGCGCCGCATGCGAATGAACACCTCGCTCACCTGCCGCTGTGCAGCAAGGCCGTGAACGGTTCCCCGTGCTCCGCTGACGGCATCGGCCTCGTCAAGGTCGTAGCCGGCACAAAAGGCGCGGCCCCGTCCCTGAAGGATGACGAGCCGGACCGAATGATCCCATTGCAGATTGCCGAAATAGTCGAGGAGATCCGCACACATCGCCGGGTTGATCGTGTTCAGACGATCGGGCCGATCGAGAGTGAGCCAGTCGATGGCGCCCTCTTTCTCGATCGAGATCGTCTTGTAGGTTGGACTGGATGTCACTGGCTGCCCCGCTGCATATAGTGCTCGAGAAACATGTGCGTCGCGAGTCCGCAGAGCCGCCCCTTCTCCACCGCCGACAAATCGGCATAGGCTGCGGTCGGAGCTTCCACGCCTATAGGTATTCCGTCCGGAATGACATCGAGCAACGCCATCAGCGGCAGTGCGCCCTGGCCAGGATATAGACGGCCCGTCCGCGCTTCGACCGGCAGGTCGGCCAGGAGCGGACGCTCGGCTACAGCATCGCAGATCTGGCAATAACCGATCAACGCCGGATCGATCGTGGCAAGGTCGGCGGGGAGCGCACCCGACCGGTCGAGATGCAGCGCATCGACCACGACGCCGGCAGCGTCGCTCCCGACGGCAGCCACCATCCTGCAGGCATCGACGAGCGAACGCGTGTGGTTATAAGGGATGAATTCAACCATGGCCTTGATGCCGAACGGCCGGGCGAGTTCACAAAAACGGGCCAGATTGTCGGTCGCGCGCATCTCGTCTGGGTCGTTCGCCCCCATCATGAAATTCGTCGCGCCAAGCCGCTGGCCGGTTTCGAACGCCGGTACGAAATTCTCGACTTCCGTATCTGGAGCCAGCCAGATTCCGCCGATATCCTGAATACGGACCCCCGTGGCATCGACCGCCTCCGCGATCGCACGCAGCAGCGGTTCGTTGCCGATGACGGGTTGGATCGCGTGCTGCGGCGACGGCGCGACGATACGCAGCGTAATCGCATCGAATCCACCGGCAGCGGCGGCGTCGATCAGCTCGATCGGCGTCGCGTCGCCAATCGTCATGTTGGCAAGCACGAGCGGCGCTGGAAATTTCGACCCTCTCGCAGTCACTGCCTGGTGGTTTCGAGCTTACCGATATCGACCGCATCACTGACGTTGGACATATTGGCATAACGGGCGCCCGACGCCACGCCGAGGGGGAAGACGTCGTCCATCGCCGCGATTTCCTCGTCCGACAGGTCGACAGCGAGGGCGCCGACATTGTCGAGAACAAACTCCGGCCGTTCGCCGCCCGGGATCGGGACGACGTCCGGCCCCTTCGCGTCGAGCCAGGCGAGCGCCAACTGGGCGGCCGTACACCCCTTCTTATTTGCCAGTGCGTGAATATGATCGACCAGCTCGAGGTTTTTCCGGAAATTGTCTCCCTGAAAACGTGGAAAGGTCCGGCGCAGGTCGTCAGGCGGCAAATCCTCGAACGTTTTCAGCTGACCTGTGAGAAATCCCCGGCCGAGGGGCGCATAGGTGACGACGCCGATATTGTGCCGACGCGCGACGGCCAGAACCTCATGTTCGATATCGCGCGTCCAGAGCGACCATTCGCTTTCGAGCGCAGCAATCGGATGGACCGCGGCCGCCCTCTCGAGCAGATGGGCGGATACGCCGCAGAGGCCGATATGACCGACTTTGCCTTCCTCGATCAGACCGGCCATCGCGCCGATCGTCTCCTCGACCGGGACCTCGGGTGAGAGGCGATGCGCAAAGTAGAGATCGATATAGTCGACGCCGAGGCGTTTCAGTGAGGCTTCGCAAGCTGAACGGATATAGGCAGGATCGGCTCGCACGGTGGCGGCCGAGACCCCGCGCTCCGAGAGATGCGCACCGTTCTGAATGCCGCCGGCCGAGGGCAAGAATCCGAACTTGGTGCCGATCACGGCCTCATGGCGACGCCCCTTCAAGGCTTTCCCGAGAAACTCCTCGTTGCAACCGAACCCGAATTCGGTCGCGTGGCCGTAGCTGTCCGACGTGTCGAAGAAGGTAACGCCGCTATCCAGAGCCGCGGTGACCGCGGCGGTGGCGGCCTCGCCGTCGAATGGCCTCCCGTAAAAACCTGTAAGGCCAGCGCAGCCAAGTCCTTGCGCACCCACTTCGAGGTCGCCGAGCTTTTTCGTCTTCATGTCGATTTTCCCGTAATATTGCCGAGCCGACCGAAGTCGGCTGAGCCTCCTCAGGCGGCCTGCCGCGATGCGCTCTTCTCGCTGAAGGTCAGCAGGTCGGTGATAACGCTGACATCTTCGACCTTGTCGAGATTGAGGACGGTCTCGAAGATGCGATCGATCGTCTCGTCCGAAAGATAGCCGCTATAGCCGGCGCATTGACGGAATTTGGCGCAGACGTCGTCAACCGAGAGATAGTGCGGCGGCGAGCCTCGGGCGATTTCGCACATCTTTCTGAGTTCGCGGCCGTCCTTCAGCCGGATGACCAGTTCGTCGGGCCCTTCGAAACGGATGTTCCCGCGCTCTTCGTGCATGACGAGCGTAATCTTGTCTTCCGCATCGCGATAGGCGGGATCGTGGATCGCCTCGTCGCTGAACGTCGCCAGGTCGATCGGCCGACCGAGGATCACACCGGCGAGGACATGGCTGGCGCTGAAGCGCGCTTCGTCAACTGTCTTCGGATTGCGGCGAAGGAATTCGTCGAACCATGGTGCGATATGAAGCTGGACGCTCTCGACCTGATCGTAGGTGAATTGCGAATTGTCGCGCAATTCGAGCGCACCATCGATGATACGCTGCATCAGATAGGCGCAGCCATATTTCTTGATACCGACGCGCATCAGGCGAAGCTCGCCCGAGAGCGCCTCGCCATATTTTTCAAGGTCGGCGCGATCGAGGGCGAACATATCCCAGAAGCCTTCGTGAACCTCGATAATGTCGGGGTTGGCGGTGATGCCCGCACGCGCCCAATAAGCGGCGGTAATCCCGTCGCGCGCCGCCACGCCGCTTTCCATGAAATGCATCATGCTCGGGACCTGGTGCAGAAGACCGCCCACGAGCGATGTCGCGATGGCCATTGTCGTCCGCGTCTGGTCGGCGTCGAGCCCGAGAAGCCGCGTCGCGCTGGCAGCGGTGCCCCAGCCTCCCGTCGAGAAGGCCATGCTGCCCTTATATCCCGCACGCGAGATGAGAGCCATTTTGGCCTGGATATCGAAACCGAGGACGATCGACTGGATCAGCGCGGGGCCGCTCGACTTTAGCGCGTCCCCCAGCGTGAACATCGCGGGGATGATCGTGCCGATCGTCGTCCGGTCAGGAAACGCGTCATCCTCGAGTTCGGTCGTGTGGGCAAACACGGCATTGCAAAATGCGGCCTGCGCAACCGGAAGCTTGCAATTATACCCTGCGACACCCGCCTCGCCGGCGCCCCCTGCCGTTTGGACCTGATCGAAGACAATCTTGCTTGCCTTCATGTTGACGCCGCCTACGACCGCCGCCAGCTGGCTGAGGCAAAGCAATTTGGTGTAATCGACGACTTCGGTCGGCAGGTCTTCATAGCGGGTCTGCGTCAGAAACCGGACGAGATTGTCCATCACTTCAGCCATTGCTCTTCTCCATTTTTTTCGGGGGCGCGGCGTCGGCCGGCATCGAGGCAGCAGGACCGGACGCGGCCCCGATAACAAGTGGCGTGGTTGTATCGACCACATCGCTCAGGATGCGAACGCCGCCGGCTTCGATCGCAACCATATCGACGATCTGGATCAGTCCGGCCACGGCGTCATTGGTTACCGTCGTGGCTTGCATCACCATGCCGGCCTCGAGCAGCTCGTCCGATCCAGGCGCCAGTTTCGGGCTCTCCATATATTCGAGGCCCATGCTGTGCCCGACGTGCGCAAGCCGCGCGGCAAGTTGCAACCCTTCTCGCTTCGAGATCACTTCCTCGTAGACCTGCGCCGCCGGGACGCCCGGTCTCAACGCGCCGAGAAGATATCGGTGCGCCTCTCTGGACCGCGCATAACGGTCGGCGAATTCCGGCGCCGCGGCGCCTACAACGGCCATTCGAGCCAGTTGGGCGTAATAGCCATGGAATGTTGCACGGCCGGCTACCTTGACCACATCCCCTTCTTCAAGCGGGCGGCTCCCGGCATGATGATGCGGCACAAGAAGATTCTCTCCCGCTGCGACCATGCCGCTTGCCAAGGAGACACCCGCACCGCCGATCCGCTGGATGTTCGCGCGGACAAGCTCGGAGAGCGCATCTTCGCGCATTCCGGGGTGTGCAGCCCGAATGGCTTCATCAATTGCCCGATCGATGGTTTGCGCGCCGGCGCAAAGTTCGGCGAGCTCCGTCGGCGACTTGGCCCGCCTCAGCGCCATGAGCTCAGCATCGCCCCCGATGACCCGGGTCGTTGGCAAAGCGGCTGTCAGGACGTCATGATCCAAGGCCGGCAGGTAGCTGCGCTCGATGGCCAGCGTCGCGGGCACGCGGCTCCCCTCCCGCAAAATGGCTGCTGCTACGCTGCAGGCCGATTCAGTCAGTTCGTTATAGGTGCGGATCGGCATATCGCCGGCCATCCGCCGCGCGAGGGGCAGCTCCACTTCCGCCACGACCAGGGTCGCCGTGCCTTCGCGCACGGCAACGACCGCGCATTGCCGCCGCCGCATCAGTTGCTGCGTATGGATGAGCGCGCCGCTGAGGTAGAGAACCGATTCGGGTAAGGATGCAATGACCGCATCCCAGTCGTTCGCGACCATAACGGCTCGGAGCCGGGCCAGCCTGGCGGGAATGTCGTGTCCTGGCGTCATTGGCCGGATTTCACGCCAAGGTGGGAGTCAACACTGACGCCTCGGCGCTCGAACAGCCATTTGCCGTCGACTTTGCGAACATCACAGTCGAACTCGCCGACATATATCAGCTCGGACGTCGGATAGGGGTTGTTCGGCTTGGGGGTGAGATAGGTCAGAAACTCGGCGAAGCAGGCCGTCATATGCGCCCGATCGCCATCCCCGTTGATCCGGAAATTCGTGAACATCCGGCGCAGCCGGTAGAGGTGCCGGTTCTTTTGCGAGCGTCGCGATTTTTCCCTGATGACCTCTTCGCCGGACTTGTCGCCGTGGACGACGCTGTCGAGTGCGCAGTCGCCCGTGAACAGGGCAACGAGATCGTCTTCGGTACCCACCTCCATGGCGGTGGCATAGTCGTAGAGCAGTTCCTCGATTGCCAGACGATCATCGATTGACAGTGCCATCCTCTCTCCAGCCCTCCAAGTCGCGCATCATTTCCGTCCGACAATCGAACAAAAAAAGGCGGCCGTCAAGTCCGGCTTGTGTCTCGTCGGCGGCGGAGGGCCGGCGCCCTTTCGCACCGTGTTCGACAAATTTCCTCGCCGTCGATCCTCGATCTTGCGCGATATTCGGCCGATTCAGACCTTTTATTACGCAGATATCCGAAAGCCCGCCAATCGGCCGGGTATATCCGGGCCGTTGACGGCTGCGGCCGAATCGCTACACTGTCCGACAATCGGGCAATGATAGCCTGACCCTGAGCGGAGATGCGGTTTTGCGATATATACACTTTGGTCACGGAAGCGGCTTGCGCGTGTCGCAGCTTGCCCTCGGCACCGCCATGTTCGGATCGCGCTGGGGATATGGGTGCGATCCCGGCGAAGCGATCCGGATTTTCGATGCCTATGTCGAACGAGGCGGCAACTTCATCGATACCGCCGACAGCTATCAATATGGCGAGGCGGAGGAAGTGTTGGCCGACTTCGTTGCGCCCAAGCGTCACGAACTGCTCCTCGCATCCAAATACACGATGCAACCAGCGCCCGAGCGGCCGCTGCTGTCCATCGGCAACGCGCGCAAGAACTTGGTACAGTCGGTCGAAGGGAGCTTGGCGCGGCTAAAAACCGACAGGATCGATCTGCTGTGGGTTCATATGCCCGACGGCGTGACCTCGATCGACGAAATCATGCGCGGGCTGGATGACCTCGTTCGCGCCGGAAAGATCCTGTACATCGGCTTGTCCGATTTTCCGGCTTGGCGGACGGCACGGGCATCGACGCTCGCCGAACTTCGCGGCTGGGCGCCCGTATGTGCCGTGCAGTTCGAATACAGCCTGCTCGAGCGGACCGCCGATCGCGAAATCATTCCGATGGCCGAAGCCTTTGGTTTGGGAATGGCCGGATGGTCGCCGCTTGGCGGGGGCATGTTATCCGGCAAATACCGGCGCGGCGAGGAAGGCCGGGCGACCGCTTTTCCTAAGCTTGTTCAGTTTGAGGACAGCAGTGAGCGGACGACTGTGCTGGACACGTTGCTGGCCGTTGCCGACGATGTCGGCGCAGCGCCTTCGCAAGTGGCGATAGCTTGGGCCATGTCGCGAGGCATCATGCCAATCCTGGGGCCGCGCACGCATGCGCAGATGCTCGACACGCTCGGTGCCACCGAAATCGAGCTTTCGTCCGAACAGAAAGGCCAGCTCGACGCGGCCAGCGCCGTCAGCCTCGGCTTTCCGCATGAGCTTATGGCGCAGCCAGCGCAAGTGAAGCGCCTCGGCGGCGGGATCCCCGAACGCGTGGCAGCGCTGCCGCGTCCCGTCATGTGATCGTACGGCGGGTAGGTGCCCCGTTCCGGACTTCAGGCGTGCGCACCAAATTCCGCCCGCAAAGCGCTTCCGTCAGCATCGAGCGCGGGCACCTGCCCGTAATCGCCGTCGGTCAATGTCGTCACCACCGGCGGAGCGGGTAGTCCTACCGGCCCGGTGGGGCTACCAACCGTAATGCGTCGGAGGTGCGGATGCCCGGTCAGGTCTGCCAGCGAATTCACCGCGGCAAACGCCACATCGGCCTGCTTCAATCGCGCAACCAGCGTCGGCGCCAGGTGCTGCGCGAAAATGGCTGCGATCACGGCATCGAGTTCCGGCCTGTTCGCCACGCGCAGACTGTTGGTCGCGTATTTCGGATCGATTGCCAGGATCGGCCGTTCGAGGACCCCGGCGCATAGCCGTCCCCATTCGCGCTCGTTCTGCACGGCAATGACGATCCGCCGGCCATCGGCTGCTACGAACGCGCCATAGGGTGCAATTCCCGGGTGCGCGAGCCCGACACGCTCCGGCGCTTTTCCACCATAGTCCTGATGCAGAAGGGGAACGGCAAGCCATTCGGCCAGGCTGTCGAAGAGCGAAACGGCAATCCCCTGCCCCGTTCCGACCCGGTCACGATGATAGAGGGCCTCGAGGATGGCGGCGTGGGCGTTCATCCCGCATCCGATATCCGCAACGGAAACGCCGACGCGGCCCGGTGCCTGCGGCGCGCCGGTGATCGATGCGAGCCCCGTTTCGCACTGGATCAGGAGGTCGTATGCCTTCATTGCGCGCTGAGGGCCGTCCTCGCCGTATCCCGAAATGTCGCAAGTGATGAGCCGCGGGTGCCGTTTCCGCAATTCGGCCGAGCCGAAACCGGCGCGCGCCATCGCGCCGGGCGCGAGATTCTGGATGAGGATATCTGCCGAGGCGATCATGTTCGATAGCAACCTGGCATCTTGCGGCTGCTTGAAGTCCAGCGCGATCGATTCCTTGCCGCGGTTGAGCCAGACGAAATAGGCGCTTTCACCGTGAACCACATGATCATAGCCGCGCGCAAAGTCGCCTTCAGGCCTTTCGATCTTGATCACGCGCGCACCGGCGTCCGCAAGCCTTGCGGAGCAAAGCGGCGCGGCAACGGCCTGTTCGACCGACACGACGAGCAGTCCCTCGAGCGGACGCGTCATCAGAACGATTTGGGCAATCCCAGCGCATGTGTCGCGACATGGCTGAGGATGAGGTTCGTGGAAATCGGCGCGACCTGATACAACCGCGTCTCGCGAAACTTGCGCTCGATGTCATATTCCTCTGCAAAGCCGAAGCCGCCGTGGGTCTGGACGCACATGTCCGCCGCCTGCCAGGACGCCTCCGATGCCAGCAGCTTTGCCATATTGGCCTCCGTGCCGCAGGCCGTCCCCGCGTCGAACATCTTGGCTGCCTTCCGAACCATTTCGGCGGCGGCCGCGACCGCAATATGCGCGCGCGCAATTGGGAACTGGACGCCTTGATTCATGCCGATCGGACGGCCGAACACTGAACGTTCGCGGGCATAGACGCTCGC
Organism: Sphingopyxis macrogoltabida; assembly: GCF_001314325.1. NCBI lineage: Bacteria > Pseudomonadati > Pseudomonadota > Alphaproteobacteria > Sphingomonadales > Sphingopyxidaceae > Sphingopyxis > Sphingopyxis macrogoltabida. Next base: position 97,923 of record NZ_CP009430.1, on the reverse strand, counting down.
GCGATCGACGAAAAATCGGCCATCGCCGATACATTCCGAGGCGATAAGTATCCGTTCGGCGTTCATGCTGTCGAGGATATAGCGGAACCCGCGCCCTTCATCGCCGATACGGTTCTCGACCGGTACGGGAAGCTCGTCGAAGAAGAGCTCGGTGGTCGCATGATTAAGCATCGTCCTGATCGGCCGGATCGACAATCCGTTGCCGACGGCGTCGCGAAGGTCGACGAGGAGCACCGTCATCCCGTCCGATGGCTTGTCGACGTCGGCAAGCGCCGTCGTACGCACAAGAAGGACGAGAAGGTCGCTATGCTCGGCCCGGCTGATCCAGATCTTCTGGCCACTGACATAATAATGATCGCCGGACCTTCGGGCAAAGGTGCCAATGCGCGTTGTATCGGTGCCGCTCGTCGGTTCGGTGACGCCGAAAGCCTGAAGCCGCAATGAGCCGTCCGCCAGCTTGGGCAGATATCGCATTTTCTGTTCGGGCGATCCGTGCCGCAGCAGCGTACCCATCGTGTATATCTGCGCATGGCAGGCGCCGCCATTGCAGCCCGATGCATGAATTTCCTCGAGAACCGCGATCGCCGCCTCAAGACCCAGGCCCGAACCGCCGTAGACTTCGGGGATAAGGATCGAGAGGAAGCCCGACGCGCCCAATGCTTCGACAAACTCGGTCGGATAGGTTCGCTCGCGATCAAGCCTTTGCCAATAGGAACCGGGGAAGCCGGCACAGAGTCTTCGTACCGCCTCGCGAATCTCTGCGATGCTGTCGTCCAGCGCGTCTTGGGGTTCGTCTGTCATGTCGCCTTCTTAGGATACGCGACCGAAAGAAGGTCAGACAATCCGACGAATTTGCTATAACAGAATTTGATAGCTACGCATTGTGTATCGATGCCTGGATGCGGGAGCCGACGCGATGGACCATAAGTGGCTGCGCAATTTTCTGCGGGTTGCCGAACTGGGATCGCTGAGCAAGGCGTCCGATCGGCTGCGCATTGCCCAGCCGGCGTTGAGCCGCCAGATCCGACTCCTCGAGGCGGAACTCGGCATAGCGCTATTCACGCGCCATCGACGAGGCATGGAGTTGACGGCCGCCGGGCTTGACCTCCAACAACGCATTCTCGACCCTCTGGACGCAATCGACCGGGCAATCGGCGAAGTGCGAATGGGCTCGGACGGCGCCCGCACGCCCCTTGCCCTGGGGATGCCCCCGACCGTAAGCTGCATCCTTGCCGGTCGCATCGCGCGCCATGTCGCGAGCTGCGCCCCCGGTCTCTTGCTGCGGATCGTCGAGGGATATACGGGTTATCTAGTCGACTGGCTGCAGGGCGGCGAGATCGACGCCGCGATCCTCTATGGGCCGGCAGCGGACTTCCATCTTCACGCCGAGGATCTCCTCGTGGAAGACTTGGTGATGATCGGGCCGGGAGGCGGCAGCCTCGCGCCCGACCGCCCGACCACATTCGACCAGTTCGCACTCAGCGACCTGATCCTGCCCAGCGATCCCCACGGACTGCGCGTCGTTCTTGAGCGCGCCGCGACGCGTGCCTCGCGACCGTTGAATATTCGCTTCGAGGCAGATTCCCTGCTGGTCCTGAAGGAACTCGTCGAGGCTGGGCTCGGGTTTTCGGCCTTGCCCCTGTCGGCCGTTAATCGCGAAGTCGCGACCGGAAGGCTTCAATTCTCACCGCTGGAAATGCCCACGCCCCGGCGGCAGCTCATCTTGTGCACGCTCCCCGAACGGTCGGGCGCATCGGCGACGGAGACGATCGCGAGACTCATCCGTGAGCTGATCACTCAGCTTGTCGCCAATGGTGAATGGCAAGCCAATCTGATGTTCGAGCCTGCGCCCCTTTCACCTTAGCACGTCGCTAAGCCCCTCGAAGACATCGCTCCGCAAGCGCTCCTGCGCGAATCAAATATGCGCGCAATCAGGGAAATTGCCATTTTTCATCAGCGGTCGCGCAGTCGCGCTTGACTCGCGTTCGCCATACAATATGATTGTCGGACTATAGAACGGTCCAACCGTCTGCGCGTAATTTCTGCGCTACCACAGGGAGAGGGAATTATGACTGGATTCCGCTTGCGCGCCGTCGTTTCGGCTTCATTGCTCGCAATGGCATTTCACGGATCGGCGAACGCGCAAACGGCGAGTCCGGAGGAGGGCACCGCGGAGACAGCGCCGCCGAGTGGGGGCGACATCGTCGTCACGGCGCAGCGCCGCGCGGAACGCCTCGAAGATGTGCCGATCGCGGTTGCCGCCGTCAGCACCGAACGCATCGAAACGATGGGCATTATCAGCGCAAAGGACGTCCAGCTCCTTGCGCCGGGTCTCAATTTCGAGACCAGTTACGGCTACGCTCAGCCCTATATTCGCGGCATCGGATCGCAGAGCCCCACCCCCGGCATCGAGGCTTCGACCGCAATCTATATCGACGGAATCTATCAGCCGCACGCAGCTGGATCCCTTACCGACATTTTCGACATGGCTGGTGTTCAGATTCTCCGCGGAGCCCAAGGAACGCTCTACGGCCGGAACGCCTCGGGCGGCGCTATCCTCTACAGCTACGCTGAACCAGTCCTCGGCAAGAGTTCGCTCAAAATGACCGCCGAATATGGCAACCGCGATCATGCGCTGATCTCCGCCGTGGCGAACGCCCCGCTGTCGGACACGATCGCGATCCGTCTTGCCGGCCAGATCACTCACTATGGCGGCTATCTTCGCAATATCGTGGATGGCCGCGACTGGGGCGGCCGAACTTCCTACAATGTTCGCGGCAAGGTCAAATGGGAAGTCACCCCCGATCTGACCGCCGATCTGACTGTCGAGCAGTTTCACAGCGACGATGCAAACGCGACGCAGGCCGTGCGCGGCCCCAAGGAATATTGCCTTGCGTGCAATCTGCCGATCCCGGGTGCAGATCTCAACCCGACCGAGGGTTATTTCGATATCGCGACCAACAGCCACCAATCGTCCTGGGATTACGACTTCTTCCGGGCGTCGCTCAAATTGACCTATGCGGTCGATGATTTCACGATCAACAGCCAGAGCTATTATTTCAATAACAGGGCCCGCGTCTTTTCGAACCAGGGGAATGCCGCAACCTTTTCCTTCTTCGACTATGATCCCGATCAAGGCGGAAAAGTGTATGGACAAGACCTCTCCTTGGTCACCAGTTTTGGCGGTGCCTTCGACTTTATGGTGGGCGGATCCTATTCGCATGCCGACGACTATAATCACACGACCTTCAATGGCCTGGCGTTCGGCGGGCTGACCGATTTGCGAACCGAGAATTTCGTCCCGACGACATCGACGGCCGGTTTTGCCGAACTTTATGTCAGGCCGATCGATCGAGTGACCATTACCCTGGGGGGCCGGTACACGCACGACAATCGCAAACTTCGCGGCGTGCGATCGCCGTCGGCGTTGCTCGCGTATGACCCGGGCGCAGATCCCGAGTTCCGGCAGGAAACGTCGAGCAATATTTTTACTGGCCGCGCCGTGGTAAATCTCGATCTCGACGATTTCCACGTCTACGGCGGCTGGACGAGCGGCTACAAGGCTGGCGGATTCAGCACCGTCGCTCTTCGCCCAACCACGATCATCACGCCCGAGCGTATCGACAATTATGAATCCGGCATCAAATATGTATCGCCCGGTCGAGATTTTCGAGCCAACCTCGCGCTCTTCTATTATAAATATCGCAACGCCCAGGTCACGATCACAGACCTGAGCGCCGGCGGTGATCTGCCCCCCGCTGAGTGGCCCAGAGACTATGATAGTCTGGACCATGAAAGGGACATTGAATGCCGAGCAAGAAGCACAAGCCGGAAGAGATCATCGGCAAGCTGCGTGAAGTTGAGATTGTGCTGGCGCAGGGAGCGAGCACGGCTGAAGCCTGTCGCCGGATCGCGGTCAGCGAGCAGACCTATTATCGGTGGCGCAAGGAGTATGGCGGCCTGAAGACCGACCAGGCGCGGCGGATGAAGGATCTGGAGAAGGAGAACCAGCGGCTGCGCCGGGCGATCTCGGACCTGACCTTGGACAAGCTGATCTTGCAGGAGGCTGCACGGGGAAACTTCTGAGCCCCGCGCGGCGGCGGCGCTGCATCGATCAGGTACGACGGGATCTGCCAGTCCGGGTATCCGAGCGACGGATATGCCGGGTGCTGGGTCAGCATCGATCGACGCAGCGCAAGATGCCGCGCGGGGCGGATGACGAACAGGCACTGACCGAGGACATCATTGCATTGGCGAAGCAATATGGTCGTTACGGCTACCGCCGGGTCACGGCGTTGCTGTGCCATGCGGGATGGACGGTGAACCATAAACGTGTCGAGCGGATATGGCGGCGTGAAGGACTGAAAGTCCCGCAGCGCCAGCCAAAGCGCGGGCGTCTATGGCTCAATGACGGATCGTGCATCCGGCTACGCCCCGAATATCCGGGGCATGTCTGGGCCTACGATTTCGTCGAGGGGCGGACGCATGACGGTCGCAAGTTCCGCATCCTCACGATCATCGACGAGGCCAGCAGGGAATGCCTGGCGCTCATCGTTGCACGGCAACTCAAGCATGAGGATGTTCTGGCGGCCCTGGCCGACCTGTTCATCTCGCGTGGGCCGCCAGCGCATATACGATCCGATAATGGTAGCGAGTTTATCGCGACCGCCGTCCAGAAATGGCTGGGGCAGATCGGCGTAAAGACCCTCTATATCGCGCCGGGATCACCATGGGAAAATGGCTATAACGAAAGCTTCAACGGGTCGCTTCGCGACGAACTGCTCAATGGCGAGATCTTCTACAGCCTCGCCGAGGCCAGGGTGCTGATCGAGGCATGGCGGCGGCATTACAACACCGTCCGCCCGCATAGCAGCTTGGGCTACCGGCCACCGGCACCGGAAACGGCGACACCGCCATATCCGGCCTCCGGTTCCGCTTCGCTCCACCTCCGTCCGGATATGGCGGCGATGAGCTTAATGCACTAACAAACCAATCGGTCCACTCGGTGGGGGCAGACCAGCGGCCAGGTCCTCGCCAATGCCGGTAGCGCCCGCGGCTATGGCGGCGAATTTGATTTCGATTGGGATGCCGCCGAGTGGCTCAACCTATTTGCGTCCGCAGCCTACCTCGACGCCAAATATCTCGACTATCCGAATGGCTCGATCGTCGTCGTCGATCCGGTGACGAACACGTTGGTCAACGCATCCGCGGACCTGGCGGGCGTGCGGCTTCCACGCGCACCCAAATGGACGCTCACCGGCGGGTTCACGATCAAGAAGGAATTGTCCAGCGACTGGCAGTTCCAGTTGAGCGCCAATGCCCGCTACACCACCAATTACGACTTTTACCCCGCCGCGCTTGGCCCGCTGCAGTTCGCACGCCAAAAAGCCTATGCGCTGGTGAACATGTCAGCCGATATCCGCAAGAATCTGGGTAACGGCGACCGTGCCTTCTCGATCGGCGTTTATGCAAATAACGTGACCGATACGAGATATTTCTACCAGAAGAATACGCAGGCTACTTTTGGCCTCTCCGACATTGTCGCCGAACCGATTGGCTACGGCGTACGGACCTCGATCACCTTCTAAAGGGACGAAGGATGATCGGCGGGCTCGGAGGTGTGTGCATTGGCCCCACGCCTCCGGGCCAAACTTCCTCAGCGTGAAATGCCGCAGCGCGCCTGTGACTTGAAGCTTGAACAACGCCGCGGCGCCCCGCGCCCACAACTTCCAATTCTTCGCCGTTACAGTGCCCCGTCGCCCGCTCACGCAATGCCAGCCCTCAACGACTCGCCTCGCCCGACGACACGAACCTTCTGATCTCGAGAAACGAAAAGAGAGCGGCGTTGAGAAGCATCAGAACGACAAAGGAGACGAGAAGGAGCTGATAGCTTCCGAACAGGTCGAAGATGACCCCCGACACGATCGGGATGCCTGCACTGAAGGGAAGTTTCAGCAAATAGAGAAGCCCGAGGCCGCGGCTGAAATTGCGTTCATCAAGCCAAACCCCGAGCGTTGCAGTGAGCAACGGAACCGCGGCGCCGCCGCTGCAAAAGCCGATAATGCCACCGACAACCATGATGACCGCCGCGTTGCCGCCAAAGAGGAAGAGGGTGGTCCATGTGATCGCCTCGAGGGTAGCCAGCAACACGAAGGTCCGCGAGGGGCCGGCCCGGTCGACAATCACGCCCCATGTCGGTGCGCCGACCATGCTTCCCAGGCCGTAGCAGGACAACGCCACCGCCGCCCATTCGAGCGCTATGCCCTTTGACAAGGCATAGGGGACGAGCACGATTGCCATTGTCGCGCCCGCGGCGACAAAGGTCCCATTTCCGAACCAGATAATCCAGAAGGTGACGGTCTTCAGCATATCGCGGCGCTTTATGATGCCCTGCTCATCGGCGCGCACGTCGGTGCCCTCGCCTGCGATCGACGGCAGACCTCGCGCGCCCCCGGGCCGGGAAATGACGAAGGCGAGGAGCGGAATCAGTCCGAGCGAAAGCAAGGCGCCTGCCGCGAAGACCGCGCGCGGCCCGAAGGCAAGCATGACCGCGGCAATGATCGGCGGAAAGAGAAAGAGTGCGATCGGGATGTTCGCGATCCCGAGCGCCCGTCCGCGCTTGTCACCGAACCAGTTGATGACGAGGGTCGAGGTCGCCACATGGCTGAGCATGCAATAGGCGGGACCGAGCAGACAGGCATAAATGGCAATGAAAGCGTAGATGCTGCTCACAAAATAGAGGGCGGCATGCCCGATCGCGAAGAGGGCCGCGCCCGTCATCATGATCAGCCGGATCGACTTTCGCCGCAGCAGATCGCCGATAAAGGGCGCGACAAGCGCTTGCGTCAGCAGGATCGCAGGCATGCCGGCGGACGCAAGGGCCCGCGTGGTATTGAACTCGGCCTGGACCCAGGTGACCATCGATCCGTTGATGCCATAGGCCAGCCCCACCGCGCAGGTCTGCGAAAAGATTGCGAGGATGACCATGCGCCAGCCAAGATAGAGCCGGCCCGATTGCCCTTCTCCCCCTCCCACGCCCACAGTTCCAGCTCCGCTTGCGACAGTTGCTTTCCCAACGGGGCCCATCTTTTTCGTCCTGCCCATTGCTTGGAGGCATGCATTGCGCTGCATCCTCTTCCGGTGTACTGTCAGACAATCGTACTGAACCGCGAAAGTGTCAAGGAGCCGCGGGTGCCAACAACCGAGTATACTTTCTGCCGCAACTGCACCGCGCAGTGCGGGCTCGAAGTCACGATCGAGGATAATCGCCTTCTGTCGGTAACCGGCGACAAGAACCAACCGCTGACGAAAGGATATTTTTGCCCGAAAGCTCTCGCGAGCAACGATATTCACAACGGCGAGGACCGGCTGTTCGAGCACCGCAAAGGCCGCGGAGCCGCGCAAACGGGCGTCGAGGCGCAGCCCGCATTCGACGAAATTGGCGAACGATTGCGCCACATCATCGATGAACATGGACCCCGCGCCGTCGGTCTCTATTTCGGTACCGGCGCGAACATGAATGCGATGGCGCATTCGGCATTTCGCGCTTTTATGCACGCGCTGGGCTCACCTTACATCTTCTCGAGCATGACGCTCGACCAGTCTGCGAAATGGGTCAACATCAGCCGGATGGGAATGTTCGCACCAGGTCCAAGATATATCCACGACGCCGACGTAGGACTCATGGTCGGGTCGAACACTGTCCTGACGCATGCAGCGGTCCGCGGCGTCCCGGCCGCCAATCCGCGCAAGTGGCTGAAACAGGGAAAAGAAAACGGTCTGAAGCTGATCGTGGTCGATCCGCGATTGACCGAAACCGCCCGGCTGGCCGACTTGCATCTCCAAATCCGCCCCGGCGAGGATATCTGGCTGTTCGGCGGAATGATCCGGCTGGTCCTCGATAATGGCTGGGAAAACCGCGAATTTTGCGATCGCTGGATCGGGTCGCTCGATGCGTTGCGGGAAGCCGTCCGCGAATTTGACCTCGACCGGGTTGCCGAACGTACAGGCCTGCCATCAAGCCAGATCGAGGAGGCGACCAAATTATTCGCGACAGCGGCACGGCCCAGCGCTGCGACCGGTACCGGGCCGAACATGAGCCCGCGGTCCAACCTCGCCGAACATCTGGTCATGGTCCTCAATGCTATTTGCGCCGGCTATCGCCGGGCCGGCGATCCGGTGACCAATACGGGTTATTTGTTCGGACCCAACGAGGTCCAGGAACGCATCATCCCTCCCAATCGCAGCTGGGAATGCGAGCCAAAGTTGCGGAGCCGTGACACGGGCCGCATCTTCGGCGAGTTCCCGACCGCGCTGCTTCCGGATGAAATTATCGGCAAGGGAGAGGATCGCCTGCGCGCCCTGATCGTGGTGGGCGGCAATCCGGCGATGGCGCTGGTCGATCCCGGCAAATCGCTCGCGGCATTCGACGCGCTTGAACTGCTCGTGACGCTCGACGTCCGATCGACGGAGACGACAGCGATTTCGGATTATGTCATCTCGACGAGCCTTCCTTATGAGCATGACGACATCACCGGAATGTTCGATGGCTATAATCCGATCGCCTACGCGAATGTGGTGCGCGGATTCATGGAACGCCCGCACGGCATCGTCGACGACTGGGAGTTCTTCTGGGAGATCGCGCGCCGCCTTGGCCTCCAGCTCGAACTGAAGCGTCCGCAATATCCGGCAGCCTATGAGACTGTCGTCGGCCCCACCCTCGCCCTCGATATGACCGCGAAGCCCGAAGTGGCGACTATCTTGCGCTTCTATGCCTCGACCTTCGGCCGCACCGACTATGACGAGTTGGTCGCTGCGCCCCATGGCGTCCGCCGCGACGATCTCGTCAACAGGGTGCTGCCAGCATCGCAGGACGACGGGTTTCGCCTCGACCTTCTGCCGCCCGACGTCGCGCGCGAACTTGCGGAAGCGATCGCGGAACCGAGGTCGGAGGCATTCAAATATCGGCTGACGACACGCCGGCTGCTCTATACGGTGAACAGCGCCTATCGCCACGCAGGGCGCACGCGCAAACGCTTTCCGACCAACCCTGCTTCAATGAACCCGTCGGACATGGCGGCCGAAGGGCTGGAGACCGACGACTGGATCCGGATTACCTCTGCCCATGGCAGCGTCGTTGCGCGCGTCGAAGCCGATCCGACGATCCGCAGCGGCGCGATCAGTCTCTCGCACTTGTGGGGAAAGCTTCGGCAGGAGGACGATCCCGACGGGCGCACCGGCGCCTTTAGCGGTCACCTGTCTTCACTCGATATAGCCGAACTCGAGTCCATCAATTTTATGCCCATCCAGTCGGCCGTTCCCATCAATATCGCCCTCCACAGCAAAGCGGATTCCGGATGCGATGACGCTCGGGTCTAGCCCCCGCCCCGCAGCGCCGCTAAGCGTCAGCTACGCCGATACCGGCGGCGAGCTTGACAGGCTGGCGTTCGCGGTAAACCTTGCAGTTCGCTACCACATGTTCCAGTGTCAATCTGGGAAACCCGACAAAGAAATGGAATAGAAATTGTTCGCCAAGCTCGATGTCACACCTGCGTATCGCCGCGTTTCCGATATGGTCGGAGAAATGATCACGTCCGGGCAACTCTCAGCGGGCGACTGGCTGCCGACAGAGGCCGAGCTGTCGGACCAGTTGGGCGTGAATCGCTCGACGGTTCGCGAGGGATTGCGGGGCCTGGAACATGAGGGCCTCGTCCGCCGCGACGGCAAGCGGCTGCGTGTCGCCATTCCCCATTATGGCGAGCTGGCATCGCGCGCATCGCGAGCCTTGGTCTTGCACCAGATCACGTTCCGCGAACTCTTCGAAGCTTCACACGCGATGGAGACGATCACGGCGACCTTGGCGGCAAAGAATATTACCGACGACCAATTGCGCGCGCTCGAAAAGAATATCGCTGAAATGAATGCTTCGATCGACGATATCGACAGTGTCGTGGCGCTGGATATAGAGTTTCACGACATCATTGGCGAGGCAGCGAACAACCGGGCGCTGAGCCTTGCGCGCGAACCGATCTCGCTGCTCTTCTATCCCGCGGGCAGAATCATATTGTCGCGCCTTGAAACGCAAAAGCGCGTTCTGGACGCGCATCGCAAGATTTACAGCCTCATGCGCGAGCGTGACGTCGAAGGCGTCGAAACGTGGATGAAGCGGCATATGTCCGACATGAAACGCGGCTATGACCAGATCGGCATCAGTATCGATGGCCCCCTCGATTTCGTCGCGGCCGCCGTTCCCGACAATTAAGGGCGATAGTCCCTCGGCGGTTGCCCCCGCACCGCCAGCGCAATTCTCTACTCAATAGTTCCTTTCGCCGGTCGGTACATCGCGACTGATCGCGCGTTGGGGTCCGGCTGCTGTCTCAAGACTCCGCAGCTTCCAGACGCAACTTGTCATGTCATTTTGACCAATGTCCGACAACCGGTTTTTCCGAAAATCGACACCATTCAATTGACAGGCGCCGCTGCTTGAACTAGTCCGATTGTCGGACATTGAAATTGTCACATCATCGACAGCGCGTCCATGCGCTTTGACAATTCGAAGTCCCCATCGCGGCGTTCAAAAAACGCCGCGATTGCGACAGGGAATGTGGAGATTGATCGATGGTCGGAGCAACATCCGAAATCAAACTGGTATCGAATGACACCAATCTTATCCTGTTCGAAAGGATTTCCGAGGGCGTCGTCCAATTGTCGCTAAATCGCCCGGATCAAAAGAATCCGCTCGACTGGGCTACGGTCAAGGCCCTTCGAAGCCATGTAGTCAGTCTTGAGGACGATGCTACCGTGCAGCTAGTCCTCATTCGCGGCCAAGGCGGAACATTTTCCGCGGGCGGCGACCTCATCGGCTATATGGAACTCTACCGGAATCCCGACAATTTTGCGAGCTTCCTCGACGATTTCTACCAGCTATTCGAGGCTATGGAGCGATCTTCGAAGACTTTTGTCGGCATCATCGAAGGCTATTGCGTCGCCGGCGGTCTGGAGCTTCTGCTGGCTTGCGACATCGTGATTGCCGCGCATTCGGCCAAGATCGGTGACGGTCATCTCAATTTCGGTCAGCTGCCGGGCGCGGGTGGGTCGCAGCGGCTACCGCGCGTCATCGGCCCGATGCGTGCCCATTATTTGATGGCGACCGGCGCGCTGGTGGGAGCCGAAGAGGCCGAACGGATCGGACTCGTTTCGAGGGCAGTGCCCGACGAGCAATTGACCGAGACGATCGATGGCCTCGTCGCCGACCTCTGCCGCAAGAGTCCTCTCGGCCTGAAAGGACTGAAATACCTGCTCAAAGAGGGGCTTCGAGGGGATCTTCAGACCGGCTTGCAGCTCGAGATCGATTATGTCCTCAACTACGCCACCACCGCGGCCGACGCCTCCGAAGGGCTCGTCGCATTCCAGGAAAAACGCCGACCGCGGTTCGTCGGCCAGTAAGAGATTAGGCACCTTCCATGTGGAACCTGCGCGACCAATTCGCCATTTCCGGTATCGGATATACGTCCTTCACGAAGAATTCGGGCGTCACTGTGCTCGAACTTGCCTCCGAGGCGTGTCTGAAGGCATGCGCCGACGCCGGTATCGACCCCAATGAAATCGACGGCATCATCAGTTTCAATTTCGGGGATTCGGTCCCGTCGATGGCGGTCGCGACCGCGATCGGACTCGAAAGCCCGCAATATGTCGCCGAGTTCAACTCGGGCGGAAACGCCGCCAACCTGATCGTTCTGACGGCGACTGCGATCCTCAAGGCCGGACTTGCCAAGAACATCCTGTGCTTCCGCGCAATGAACGGCAGATCCGGCTTCCGACTGGGCGGCAGCCGGGACCTCGCGGCCTATGGCGTGACCCAATATGCCGCGCCGTTTGGCTGGATAACCTATCCCCAGGCGATGGCCATGTGGTGCCAACGGCACATGATCAAGCATGGCACGACGAAGGAGCAGCTTGGTTCAGTCGCAGTGACCTTCCGCGATAACGCGCTCCTCAACGACCGGGCGATGCTGCGGACGCCGCTCACGATGGACGATTATATGGGCGCCCGGAAAATCGTCGACCCGTTCGGCCTCTATGATATCTGCCTCGAAAGCGATGGGGCCTGCGCCGTTGTGGTGACATCGGCCGAGCGCGCCCGCGACATGCGGCCCAAGCCGGTCTATATTTCCGGCGGCGCTTACGGAGGCGGTCCCAACCAGGGTGAAGATACCTTCGACGCCATTCGCTGGGATGACCATGCGGAAAATTTTGCGGCCTATATCGCCGATCCGCTGTGGAAGAGTGCCGACATGGCGCCAACAGACATCGACGTCGCCGAAATCTACGACTGCTTCACTTATAGCGTTCTGATGGCCCTTGAGGGGCTCGGCTTCTGCAAGCCCGGCGAGGCCGGGGGTTTTGTCGAAAGCGGAGGCCTGAAACGCGACGGACCTCTCCCAACCAATACGCACGGCGGATTGCTGTCGGAAGCCTATATTCACGGTTTCAACCATGTAATCGAAGCCGTGGAACAGTTACGCGGCGAAGCCGGGGCGCGGCAGGTCCCGAATGCCCGGACCGCGCTCACCACCGCTGGCGCGATGACGTGCGGCAGCGCCATGATCCTGAGGAACTGAAATTTAATGCAACCACCCTTGCCCGTACCAGACCACCTTTCCGCCTTCTTCTGGGAGGGCTGCAAGGTGCACGAACTTCGGCTTCAGCGCTGCGGTGATTGCGCAAAGGTGCGCTTCCCGCCAGGTCCGGTCTGCCCGAAATGTCGATCGGCCAACACCGAGATATTTGTCAGCGAAGGCCACGGCAACGTCTATAGCTGGATCGTCGTGCGGCATCCGATCCCCGCCGAGGTCTATGCTTCCGAGGTTCCTTATGTCGTCGCGCTGATCGACCTCGACGACGGCACGCGCATGCCCGGCAACATCATCGATTGCGAGCCCGAAGCAATTTCGGGAGGAATGCGGGTCGAACTGCTTTTCAAGGACGTGACGGACGACGTCTCGTTGCCGCAGTTCCGGCCGGCCCTTTAGTCGTCTGCATGGCCACCTCTCAACTCGACGCCATTTCCGATGGCCTGGATAAAAGCCGGCTCGGTGCGTTTCTCGCTCGCAGCCTTCCGGGCGACTGGGGTCGGCTCTCCGCGACGCCCTTTGTTGGCGGGCAATCGAATCCGACCTATCTGCTTGCCGCAGGACCGGAACGCTATGTTCTGCGCAAGCAACCTGCCGGGACTCTCCTTCCGTCAGCGCATGCCGTCGACCGCGAATACCGGATCATGGCCGCGCTCGCGCCGACCGGGGTCGCCGTCCCGCGCGTGCGCCTGTTCAGCGACGATCGCGGCATCGTGGGCACGCCATTCTATGTCATGGACTTCGTGAACGGCCGCCTGTTTCGCGATCCCCTCTTGGGCGAGCTCGAAAGCGACGAGCGGGCTGCCGTCCATGATGCGATGAACGATATGCTGGCCCGGCTCCATCACGTCGATCCTGCTGCGCACGGCCTTGGCGACTATGGTAAGGCGGGCGACTATTTCGCGCGCCAGATCGCACGCTGGTCCCGTCAGTATCGCGAGTCCGAAACGCAGCCGATCGCCGCGATGGACGAACTGATCCGGCGCCTCCCGGGTCTCATTCCCGATGATGGCCGCGTAGCCATTGCGCATGGCGATTATCGGCTCGAGAATTTGCTGTTTCATCCCGACCGACCGGAAGTTCTTGCCGTACTCGACTGGGAACTGTCGACGCTTGGGCACCCGCTCGCCGACCTCGCCTATAACTGTTTCTGCTACCATCTTCCCGAACGGGCCTTTCACGGACTTGCGGATCGCGATCTCGCGGGGAGCGGGGTGCCGTGCGAGGAGGAGTATGTGGCGCGCTATGTGGCGCGTACGGGGCGGCCGCTCGACGCGCCATGGGGTCACTACATGGCGTTCGCGCTGTTTCGTCTCGCCGCGATCTTGCAGGGCGTCCTTCGCCGCGCCCTCGACGGTCAGGCGGCTTCGCCCGACTCGCTCCAGCGCGGTGCGCTGGCGGGGCTATGCGCGGAGGCCGGGCTCGCCGCACTCGATCGAAAATAAGCGACATTCCCTGAAAACGCGAGGAACGACTTCATGGCCGGTGAACAGCCGCAGGAAACCAGTGCCCTAAAGGCGCGTTTCGACAAGTTTATGGAAGAGCGGGTCGCCCCCGCCGAGCCGACATACAACCTGCAGCATGCCGCCGGCGCGGACCGTTGGGTGCACCCGCCGATCTTCGAGGAGCTCAAGGCCGAGGCGCGATCGCTTGGGCTCTGGAACCTGTTTCTTCCCGATAGTGAAAGCGGCCCTGGACTCAGCAATCTCGAATATGCTTCCTTCTGCGAAGCAATGGGGCGCATCCCGTTCGCCGCCGAGCTGTTCAACTGTTCGGCGCCCGATACCGGCAACATGGAAGTCCTGGTTCGCTACGGAACCGAAGAGCAAAAGCGGACATGGCTGGATCCCCTGCTCGCGGGCGATATCCGCTCCTGCTTTGCCATGACCGAACCCGCCGTCGCGTCGTCCGACGCGACCAATGTCGAGGCGACAATCGTTCGCGACGGCGACGACTATGTCATCAACGGTCACAAATGGTGGACATCGGGCGCGATGGATCCACGCTGCAAGGTCGCGATCCTGCTCGGCAAGACCGATCCGCGGGCGGAGACGCATCGGCAGCAATCGATGATCCTGGTCCCGCTCGACACGCCCGGCGTCAGGATCGTTCGGCCGCTGACCGTCTTCGGATATGACGACGCGCCGCACGGACACGCCGAGACCATCTTCGAGCAGGTCCGCGTGCCGTCCTCGAACCTCCTTTTGGGCGAGGGGCGCGGCTTCGAGATCGCGCAGGGACGTCTGGGCCCCGGTCGTATCCATCACTGCATGCGGGCGATCGGTTTGGCTGAGCGCGCGCTCGAACTCATGTGTCGCCGCGCCGAAAGCCGCGTCGCGTTCGGCAAGCCGCTTTCCGAGCAATCGTCGCTACGCGAGCGCATCGCCGAATCGCGAATGGAGATCAGCCAGGCCCGCCTGCTAACGCTGCATGCCGCCGACATGATGGACCGCGTCGGCAATAAGGCCGCCCGGTCGGAGATCGCGATGATCAAGGTGATTGTCCCGCGCATGGCCTGCAACGTCATCGACCGGGCCATTCAGGCGCATGGCGGCGCCGGCGTATCGGACGATTTCCCTTTGGCGGCGGCCTATTCGCTCGCGCGCACGTTGCGCCTCGCCGATGGACCCGATGAGGTTCATCTGGAGACGATCGCAAAGCTCGAACTGAGAAAATACCGATAGACACTTTGGCGCGCGAGCCTCAAAGGGATCGGAACCGCTCCGCCAGCTCCGCAGGCCCCAGAAAACGGGACACGCCGTCGTGATATCGCGAGACGCTGGGTGCCGCTGTCGCACCCGCATCGACGGTGATCAGCTGGCCCGTGACCTGCCGGGCATCGTCGCTTGCCAGATAGACGAACGCACGGGCGATTTCCTCGGGGAACGTCGGCAGACGCATCGGCGACGCGGCGGCGCTGCGTTGCGCGGTTTCGTCAGCGTCGGCGCCCAGCGAGCCCATGCTGAGCGGGGTGACGACGAAGCCCGGCGCCACAGCATTCACCCGGATGCGATGCGGCGCAAGTTCCGAAGCGACCGAACGCGTCAGTCCGACGATGGCGTGCTTGGCCGTGGTATAGGGATGGGCTCCGAGCCCGCCTTGCAGCGAAGCAATGCTGGCGGTCGTCAGGATCGACCCGCCCACGCCGCGCGCGATCAGGGCCGCAGCGGCGTGCTTCGTCCCGAAGAAGGCGCTGTCGAGAAGGGTCGCCATCGTGGCGTGCCAATGGGCTGCATCCATCGTTGCGATCGATCCGGCGCCGCCGATCAGCCCTGCATTGTTGACGATACAGTCGAATGACCCGAAACTCTGTTGTGCCATCGCGATTGTTGCCGCCACCTCGGTCTCGCGTGTAACGTCCGCGTGCAGGTATCGCGCCGCGCCGCCCAGCGACGCCGCAAGCGTTTCACCACGCTCATCCTGGACGTCGGCGACGATGACGCGCGCGCCTTCATCGACAAAAGCGCGTGCGGTGGCGGCGCCGATTCCGCCGGCCGCCCCCGTGATCACCGCTACCTTGTCGTGCAGCCGGCCGGCCACGAGCCTAGCTTCGGGCCGATATGGCGGCCTGCGCCTCGACCAGCGCGACCGTCCGTGCGACAGCCTCGTCGGTGTCGCGCGCTGTCTGGCAACCGGCGTCGGACAGGATCGCGTCGAAATGGTCGCGAACCAGTTCCGGAGTAGGCGCCGGATCGATATAGCCGTCGCCCTCGGTGACGAACACGCGCGCGAAGCGACCGCCGCCCGCGTCCAGGATCATTCCGTTCACGGGGCATGTGCGGTGCGCAAGTACCGCCGCAAGCGGGGCAACCTGGTCGACATGGGCGTGGCGCTCGAAATGCGCGCGGTGCTCTTCGTCGGGAATGCCGGCGGCAAGACGCGTGTAAGCCAGCGGCGCGATCGCGTTGATCGAAATCCCCAAGGACGCTCCCTCTACCGCGAGTGCGTGGGTCATGCCGATCACCGCGCCCTTACCCGCAGCATAGCCACACAGACCGCGCTGACCGTGAATCGCACCGGAGGATGTGACAAGGACTATTCGCCCATAGCCCTGCTCCTTCATCGGCCGCCACGCAGCGCGGGCAATCAAGAAGGCGCCCTTGGCATGAACATCGATCATCGAGGTGAAATCGGCGAGGCTGGTGCTGCCGATGTCGCCGCTTCGCACGAACCCCGCGTTGTTGACCACTGCGTCGATCCGGCCAAATCCTTCCAATGCGGTGGCGACCGCCTGTTCGGCGCCGGCTTCGGTCGAAATATCGCTGCTGTCCGCAATCACGCTTCCGCCCGACCGCCGCAAATCTGCCGCCGCAGCTTCCGCAATGTCTGGCGATGGATCGACGCCCCCCGCCGACACGCCGATATCGTTGAGGACGACATGCGCGCCTCGCGAGGCGAGAAGTTCGGCATAGGATCGTCCGAGGCCGCGGGCCGCGCCGGTCACCAGCACGACCTGGTCCGCGAACGACATTCTTCCTGTCACGGTGCCGGCCTCACCGACAACTGTCTGTGGCACGCCAATCTCCCGGTTCACGCGAGCGCCTCGGCGCGCGCCAGATCAAAGGCCTGACCCGGCGCGAGGCTTACCGACCGGAACTTATAGTGGGACGCCATGCCTTCGGGTCCGTTTTCGAGCCCGAGGCCCGACTGCTTGCGACCGCCGAACGGCCCGCCGCCGCCCGCAAAAATCCCGTCGTTCACGACGAGGCTTCCCGTGTCGATGCGCTCGGCCAGCATGGCACCCCGCTCGATGTCAGAGGTGAAGATGCCGCCGCCGAGGCCATAGTCCGAGTCATTGGCGATACGGACCGCATCCTCGATCGTATCATAGCGAATGAGCGATATGACCGGTCCGAATATCTCTTCCCGGGCAATACGCATGTCATTGGTGACCCCGGAAAAAATCGTCGGATTCACATACCATCCCTTGGTCATTACCGGCCGTCCGCCGCCGACTGCCAGCGTTGCCCCCTCCTCGATGCCAGAGCGAATGAAGCCCTCGACGCGGTCGCGGTGGCGTTCGCCCGGCAGTGGACCCCAATCGGTATCGGGGTCGCGCGGGTCCCCAATCTTGCGGGCTGCAATCGCAGCGGCAAAGCGATCGATAACCTGTTGTTCGCGATGCGCCGGAACCAGGATGCGCGTGTTGGCGACGCAGAGCTGGCCATTGTTGAGCATCGTCTTGTTCATGACAACATCGAACTGGCCGTCGAGATCGAAGTCGTCGAGAATGATCCCGGCCGACTTTCCCCCTAGCTCAAGAGTGCAGGGCCGCAGCATGCCGCCACATGTCGCGCCGACATGCCTGCCCGCAGCGGAACTTCCGGTAAAGCTGACCTTGTCGACACCCGGATGGGCAACAAGATACTGGCCGACGTCGCGATCGCCCGGGACGATGTTGATGACGCCGGCGGGGAGCCCCGCTGCGATTGCGGCGTCGCCGATGACGTGACTGCTCAGCGGTGAATCGGGCGACGGTTTGATGACGATCGGGCAGCCTGTGAGCAAGGCCGGGACCAGCTTCAGCATGAGTCCAGAAAGTGGAACGTTCCACGGTACAATCGCGGCAACGACCCCGACCGGATCGCGCGTGACGATGACTTTACCGAAAGCGCCGTCGCGAACTTCGCGCAGGGGAAGTTGCCGGACGACATCTATGCCATCATAGATACGCTGGCCGAGGCAGGTCTGGGTCGCCGGCCCTATGAACTTGCGGACACCGCCCATTTCGTTGATCTGCAGATCGATCGCCTCGCCGACCAGAGGCTCGAGGCATTTGGCGAAGCGCGTCATCGCCTCGCACCGCTGGTCGATACTCATCCTCGGCCATTCGCCCTCTTCGAAGGCGTGCCGCGCGGCCGCTACGGCGCGGTCGATGTCGGCAGGAACGGCGACTGGAATCCTACCGTAGATCTCTTCGGTAATCGGCGAGATCACGTCGAAGCTTCCGTCGGATTCGGGAGCGACCCAGCGTCCGCCGATAAAGAAACTGTCGTGAACGATCATCTCATTCTTCCAACCTGATACACGCTGCCAGCCGCCGGCCAACGGCAGGCGTCCCGCAACTTGGCTTGCCCGCGGAGCCCCAAAAGGCGCTAGATGCGAACGACCGGCAAGCTGCGGATCCCGCGCACATTCGAGGCTTCCCACACGACGTCGTCGTCGCTCTTGATCCTGAAATTGTGCAGCCCCTCGAGCAATCCCTCGAGGACGTCCTGAAGGATCGCCTTGGCGACATGCGAACCAAGGCAGCGATGGGGTCCCATCCCGAACGCCAGGTGCCGGTTCGGAAACCGGTCGATGACGATCTCGTCAGGATTGGGAAACTCCTCTTCGTCCCGGTTGCCTGACGCAACGAGAAAGAAAATGCGTTCGCCGCTGTGCATCGGACAACCATTTACCTCGGTCTCGTGCGCCAATGTGCGGGCCGTCCCCTGCGCCGGGCTGGTCCAGCGCACAAATTCGTCGAGCGCGAGCCGCCAGGTCCGTTGGTCGGCGCCGAGCAGCTGTTCGCGGATTTCCGGATGCTTGAGCATATACCATACCGCGCCGCCGATCGCCGACGTCGTCGTGTCGAGGCCGGCAAGCAGGATCAGCAGCGATGTGTGGACGATTTCATGGTCGGTAAGGGGTCGCTTTCCATCATAGCTTGCCGACAGCAGCGTGCTGATCACGTCATCGCCGGGCGCGGTCCGCCGCTTGTCGATTTCGAGGTTCAGAAGTTCCACCAGCTTCGCGCCCGATTCTTCGGCGTTGCCTCGCATGAGAACCAGGTCTTCCGCGCAGCGCTTCATGTCGTCAGGCGCGTCCACTATTCCCAAAAGACGCTGTGTAACGTCCTGGGTTACCTGCATCGCGCAGTCGATCGAAACGTCGAAAGCGTCCTGTTTCAGCATCCGCTGGGTGTAATCGCGCGCGATGGCGCGCATCCATGGCCGGTTTTCGGCCACCCTCTCGGGGGAGAATAGCGGATTGACGATCCGCCTATACATTCCATGTACGGGCGGATCGAATTCGTTCGGCGGCAGCTTCGGTACCGGCTTGGGCGGTATCGTCACGCCGCCGGCGCTGGAGAAGGTCCCGGTATTGCGGATCGCTTCGCTGATATCGTTATATTTGGAGAGGATGAAATAACCGCCATTCTTCTCCGACCAAGCGACCGGGCACTTGCTCCGCATTTCCTCCCAGCGGCCGTAGGGGGAGTACGCCGATTCATCGTCATAGTGATCGAAATCGAACTTGAAGTCCTCTTTTTCAGCCATTTCTGCCATCTCCGCCACTCCTGATCAATCGAGGCCTTCAGCCGCATCTTCCACGCTCATGGCGTTGTCATCAACCCAGCTGATCGCCTGCTCGGGGCACGCCATGATGGCCAGGTCGATCGCCGCCCTATTGGCCTCCAAGTCGGCACCGCGATGCACGAATGTGAAGTTGGTCGTGTTGTTGTAGCCAAACACGTCCGGTGCTTCTTCCATGCAACGCGCGTGCCCGGCGCAACGTTTGAAATCGATCTTGACCTTCATAGCCTGCCTGCCTTCTTCCATGTGGCCCCTGCCCCCGCTTGTACGGTGGGTCACCTCTTATTGCCCGAAGCGGATCGTTGCTCTCAACATGATTTCACGCGGCCGGGCGACAATCGACGCCGTGTCGCTGGTAATCGCATTGGCGGCCGGGCCCCCAGTTCCGGCCCCGCTGAGCGGATTGTCCAACGAACGCGTATAATAATATTTGTTCGTCAGATTCTTGCCGATCAACGCCAGTTCCCAACGATCATCGGGGTCGCCGATGCGCAAGGTGGCGTCGAACAGCTGGTAGGCGTCCTGCCGCCCACCCGGCTTGTTCGCGGCATCGGTGAAGAAGCCACTGGTGAACGTCATATTGCCGGTCACGCCAAGCTTGAGTCCGCCCACGGGCGTATCATAACTGAAGCCCAGATTACCCGACCAATCGGGCGCGCGCACGAGTTGTGCTCCGCTCAAGTCCTGCGAAAGCCCGGAGACGCCGGTCGAGGGATTGAGCCGGACCTGGCACGCCGGCTGCGGCTGGCCACCCCAGCAGGTCGCGAAATAAGCACCGTAGCGCGCATGGGTATAGGCCACGGCGCCGTTGATATTGAAGCCCTCAAGCGGCGTCCGATAATTGAAATCAAACTCCGCGCCCTTGACGGTCGACGAGGTCGCATTACGGAGCTGGATCAGCGTATTGACCGCGGTCGACACCTGAAGGTCGCTGATCTTGTAACGATAGAGCGAGAGATTGGTCCGAAGACGATCGTCGAGAACGAGGGCCTTTGCGCCGACCTCGAACCCCTTCACAGTCTCGGGCTGATAGACGATTTCGGGGCCGAAGGTTGTCGAGCTGGTATTGAATCCGCCCGAGAGGAAGCCACGCTTGTAGGCCCCGAAGAGCGTGAAACGCGAATTGGGTCTCCATGACAGGGTCGCCTCCGGCGAGAAGTCGTCAAATTTTGCTTCGTTGACCGCGGGATTTACCTGCACCAGCGGCTGACCCAGTGCAACATAAGGCAGCTTCTTCGTTTCCGAGCTATAGCGACCACCGGCCGCAAATTCGACCGTCGGAACGATCTGCCAGCGCAGCTGTCCGAATGCCGAGTAAGTTTCGCCCCGTTGTTTAAACAGCAAGCTCGTTCCGGTCACGGTACCCACCGGAAAGAGGTACGCCCGGATCTCGTCCTCGGCCTTGGAGTTCTGATAGAAGCCGCCGAAGGTGAAATTGACCGGGCCGTCAAAATCGCTCGTCAGGCGCAATTCCTGATTAAACTCGCGAATATCCAGCCGGAAGTAGACAGCAGACACTCGCGACGGAGCATAGGTCGTCGTGAAGTTGGAGACATTGTTGAAGAAGGTGTCGTAATAGCCCGTCACCGACGTCAGCGTCACGTTCTCGAGAACGTCGTAGTTCATTTCGAGGCTGCCGAGCATCTGGTTTTGCTTGTTACGGCCCCGTCCGTCGCCGAACTGCGGCAATACAGCCGCAAAGGTGGGACCGGAATCACCCGTCGTCGTTCGCCCATCGGCCTTGCAGTCGTTGACGATCGCCGCGCTGAGCGGCTGCGGGGCACCAAGCGGGCAATCGATGAATTGTTGTCCCGAGTAGTTTCCGTCGCCCTGGACATGGTGATAGGATAATTTGAGCCGGGCGTTGAATGGCCCGCCGTCGTCGTAAAGAAGGGTCAATCGTCCCGCATAGTCGCTCGTGTGAGGCCCAGTTTTGTGCCGCGGCGCATAGGGAGAGCCATCGGGCACGAGGCGCGTGAGCCAGCCATCCATTTGAGAGGTTGATGCCGCGAAGCGTACGCCGAGCGAATCCGTGATCGGACCAGAGACGAATCCGTCGGTACGCCACTCGTTCGCATTGAACTCGTAGCCCGTCGACAATTTCGCCGCAAAGCTGTCGGTCGGATCGGCCGACCGGACCGAGATGATGCCGCCGGGGCTGTTTTTTCCGAAGAACAGCGCCTGCGGTCCCTTCAGGACTTCGACCTGGGCAATATCCATTTCGGACATACGGCGGACGGTCGACCGGGCGATCTGCACGCCATCGATGTTGAAGGACACCGCCTGGTCGCCAAGCGGATTGTTGTCCGCACCCCCGATACCCCGGATCGCCACGTTACCGCCCTGAAGCGAGCCACTCGCATCGCCAATGATCAACGCCGGGACCAAGCGTGCCAGACCATCGAGGCTGTTGACGCCGCGGCGTTCGAGTTCCGCACCGCCGACCGCGGTGATCACGACCGGTACGGCAATCGATGTCTCGGAGCGCTTGCGCGCCGTGACGATGATATCGCCGTCCGATGGAACTTCGTTCCCGGTTGCCTGGGGCGCTGTGTCGGTCTGGGCATCCTGTGCCCACGCCGGCGCCGCGACGAGCATCGAAGCCGTCGCCGTCAGAAGAGCTGATTTCCTGGTAATGAAACGCTTAGCCATGATCTGGATCCTTCCCCACTCCGCAGGCATCGGTTCCAACGAGCAAAGAATCTCGCCGGAATGATGTGCTTGCTTTTTTGTCCGACAATCCTATTGCCCGGTTATAGGCCTGTCAAGCGGTAAGGAGGGGTGCGACAATGACCGACGCCACGACACTGCCGCGCCGTGTCGCCCTCGAACCGTTCCGCATTCCGGTGTTTCGCACGCTCTGGATCGCCACATTTTTCAGCAACATGGGCGGACTAATCCAGTTCGTCGGCGCTTCATGGTTGATGGCTTCGCTGACCGATTCTCCGCAGATGATCGCCTTGGTGCAGACGGCGACCTCGTTACCGATCGTTCTCCTTGCCTTGCCCGGAGGTGCGCTGGCCGACAGCACCGACAAACGGCGCATCATGCTCGCCATCCAGTCCTTCCTGCTACTGATTTCGCTCGCGCTTGCCATTTTCACCGCCGCAGGCTGGATCACGCCGGCACTGCTCCTGGTCGCAACCTTCCTCGTAGGCGGCGGCGCTGCGCTCAACCAGCCGGCATGGCAGGCGTCGGTGGCGGACATCGTACCCCGTGCGATCCTTCCGAACGCGATCGCGATGAATTCGATGGGCTTCAACCTTGCGCGCTCGATCGGGCCGGCGCTCGGCGGCGTTTTGCTCGGCCTCGGTGGCGCCGCCCTCGCGTTCGCGGTCAATGCCTTGAGCTACGTCGGATTGCTCACAGCGCTCGCGCGCTGGCGCACCACCCACAATCCCGGAGATTTGCCGCGCGAAACCATGTCGACGGCGATCATCGCCGGCGTCCGTTACGCAGCAATGTCACCCACGCTTCGCACAGTGCTCGCACGCTGCGTCCTGTTCGGCTTCTCCGCGACCGCGATCCCTGCGCTGACGGCGCTGGTTGCCCGCGACGTCATGCGCGGCGGCCCCGTCGTCTACGGGAGCCTGCTCGGAGCCTTCGGCTTTGGTGCTGTCCTCGGCGCGCTGCAGCTTGGCCGCGCGCGCGCGTCGATGCAGATCGAGACGATTGCCCGCCTCGGTTCGCTCGCCTTCGCCATGGCCCTGATCGTCATCGCGCGCAGCAACCATATCGGGCTGACCCTGCCCGCCTTTGCCGTGGCCGGCGCCTGCTGGCTCATAACGCTGTCTACGTTCAGCGTCACGGTGCAGATGGCGGTGCCGCGCTGGGTCGTCGCACGGGCCATCGCTCTTTTCCAGGTCTCGCTCTTCGCGGGCATGACGGTCGGCAGTTGGTGCTGGGGCGAAATGGCGGCGCGCTTTGGAACGGGAGACGCATTGGCGATGGCTGCGGGCGGGATGCTCCTGTCGCTTGTGGCAGGGGGATATTTTCGCCTGCCGAACGCTGAAGAGCTCAACCTCGATCCGCTGCGCGACTTCGATCCTCCACAAACCGATGTGACGATCGGTGAACGCAGCGGGCCGATCGTGATTTCGATCCACTACCGGATCGACCGGAAGGACATTCCCGCTTTTCTCGATGCGATCGCCCAGCGGCGACGCGTGCGGATGCGCGATGGCGTGCGCAACTGGATGCTGCTGCGCGACCTTCACGACGAGCAGATCTGGATCGAACGCTATGAAACCGTGACCTGGATTGCCTATGTGCGAAGTGTGCGGCGACTGACGGTCGCCGATGCCGATATCGGAGACAGGCTGCTCCAGCTGCATCGCGAGGCAGAGCCGCCGCTTGTTTACCGCAGCCTCAAGTGGCAGACATCTCCCAAGGCTACGGGCACGATGGTCGCCTCGGACGAGATCATCTGAACGCGCGCAGGCTCCGCGTGGCGTCGGCGACCATTTTTATGCGAGCCGCATCGTCCACCCCCTGCTCTTCAAGCCTTTGCAGCGGGACTTCTGCGGTCACTAGAAAATCCTCCTGCGGCATCGCGTCCAGCAGGGCTTGCAGCGGAAATTCGCCTTGCCCCGGGAGCATCCGCTCGAAGATTGATTCGTGCCGATAGGCATCGCGGCCGAACCATCCGCGCGGCCCGTCGCAGATCTGCATGAAGGCCAGGAGACCCGGCGGAAGCGCGGCAACCTCCACCGCCGTTCCACCCGTCCGCTCGAGGTGCAAGGCATCGATCACCAGTTTCATTTGCTCGCGCGATACCGTCTCGATGAACCGGACGGCATCGCCGAGCGCGGCAATCTCGGTATTGGGCGAAAATTCGAGAGCGACGAGCATGCCCGCAGCCGCGGCCAGGTCGCAGAGCGCCGCGGCATTATCAGTCGCGCGCAGCATATCGGGGTCGCGGCTGACGACGCAAAGATATCGCGCGCCCAGTTCAGCCGACACATCGAGCTTTCGGCGATAGTCGTCGATCGTCGAATCGGGCACGAGCAGCCAGCCCGATGTAAGATGACAGGTGACGCCGTGATCGCGAAGCGCCTGCGTCGTTAGACCGCGCATCGCCTTGTCGGTGAGAATTGGGCGCTCCTGCGCAGGACCCCCAAGAAAAGGCGCCAGCCAGAGGCCTACCGAGTGCACCTCGGCTGCCGCCGCGGCGCGAATGATGTCGGGCGGCAGCATGCGGGCAGCCGTCAGATTGTCGATCCCAAGTGTCTGCACCATTCGTCGCCTCACCCAAAAACCGATTGCCGATGTCGAAATACAAACAATCCGATTATCCGACAATATATTGTCATAGGCGCGAATCGTGGCTAGGCTCGCGTCAAAAGCGGAGAGGCGAATTTCTATGTTCGAAGCGGATTATATCGTCGTCGGTGGTGGCAGTGCGGGCAGCGTCGTCGCGGCGCGACTATCTGAGGATCCGGGAACGAAAGTTCTGTTGCTCGAGGCAGGAGGCGACGGACGGGGTTTCTGGGTCGACATGCCGGTGGGCTGCGTCAACCTGATCGGCAACCCCAAGACTGACTGGTGCTATGTTACCGAGCCGGACAGCACCATCAACAATCGCAAGATCATCTGGAACGCCGGAAAAATGCTCGGCGGCGGTGGCGGCGTCAACGGCCAGGTCTATATTCGCGGTCAGCGCAGCGACTATGACGGCTGGGAAGCGCTGGGCTGTACGGGCTGGTCGTTCAATGAGGTGCAAACATATTTCAAGAAGGGTGAAAGCTGGGAAGCCAAGGGTGATTCGCAGGCGCACGGCCACCACGGCAATCTGTCGGTGAGCCGTCCCTATGAGCGGCACCCCAATCCGATCGCGCCCCTTTTCCTCGAGGCGGCGCAGCATGCGGGACTGCCCTTTCTCGATGATTATTGCGAAGGCAATATCGAAGGCGCCGCCTATTCGCTCGCGACGCAGCATCGCGGGCGCCGCTGCAGCCCTTCGAAAGCCTATCTCGAACCGGCGGCGAAGCGGCCGAACCTGCAGGTGCTTACCCATTGCGAGGTCGAACAGATTCTGTTCACCGAAGGCCGTGCCACGGGCGTGCGCGTGCGTCGCCGCGACGGCAGTTTCACGACCCACTCCGCCCGGCGCGAGATCATCCTCTGTGCCGGCGCAACACAATCGCCAACCCTGCTGATGCGATCGGGCATCGGCCCGGCGGCCCATCTGCGCGACATGGGCATTCCGCTCCAGGTCGAGAGCCCCGGCGTCGGGCAAAATCTCATGGAGCACCCGTTGATCAGGCTTCGCTGGCTTGTCGACGTGCCGACATTCAACTCGCAAATCCAGACCTTGCCGCAGCGCGCGCGTCATTTTCTCAAATATATGGTCACGCGCAACGGCATATTGTCATCGTCGCTGGTCCAGGCGCTGGCCGGTGCCAAATCGGATCCTGCGCTCGATCATCCCGACATCGTCCTCGAACTGCTGACCTTCATTTTCGACACGACCAAGCCGCCGCTTCGGGGCGGCGACGGCACCGCCTTCCTGTTCCCGTTGCAGAAAAAGCCCGCATCGGGGCTGATGGCGATGATTACACGTCCCTACAGCCGCGGCGAGATCAAGCTGAAGTCGCGATCAATCGACGATCATCCTCTGATCTACACCAATTTGCTTGGAGACGAGCGCGACCTCGAAACGCTCGTCCGGGCCGGCAAGCTGATCGAGAAGATTTTCGCGAGCCCTGGCCTTTCCGAACATGTCGTCGACCGACTCGATCCGGAAATGAAAAGTGACGATGAATGGCGCGCATTCGTGAAGGAAACTGCGGGGGTCAGCTATCATGCCGCGGGAACGTGCCGCATGGGCGCCGACCCGGCATCGGTCGTCGACCCCCAGCTGCGCGTCCGAGGCGTCGATGGGCTGCGCGTGGTCGATACGTCGATTATGCCGACCCAGGTAAGCGCCAACACCAATGCCGCCGCCATGATGATCGGCGAGCGGGCCTCGGCGTTTATCCTTGAGGGCAGCGGGGCTCGTGCTAAGCCGCTCGCGGCCGTCGCATGACGATCTGCAACGCCGGCCGCGAACCAGCGCGGCGGCGTCGATGATTCAGACCATTGTCTTATAGGACGGCTGTTCGAGCCGCTGGATCACTTCGATGATCGTGCCGGCATTGTCGCGAACGAACGCAACCTTTGCCGCACCATGGTCTTTCGGCTCGGTAATGAACTCGACACCCTTCTCGCGCATGTCGGCCACGGCGGCATCGAAATCGTCGACTTCAAAGCCGATGTGGTGCCCGATAAGCGGATCGAGTTCACCCGACACCGTCAGCCAGAGGCCTTGGAGGTTCAGCCGAATGACAGGCACGCCGCGGACGAGTTCGGCATAGATGCGCCTGGCACCGAATACTGTCTCGTAGAATTGCGCGGTGCCTTCGACATCTTCGACTGAAAGATGCCGGTGATCAAGCTTGTAGCTGGGCATCGATCTGTTCCGCTTCGCCGGCCGGGCCGACAATCATCAGCCGACGACGGGGAAATATTCGTGATCGAGAAATCCGTCGATCTCGAGCCCAAGACCATCGGTCCAGCGCGACGGCATGCCCGTAAAGC
Source organism: Sphingopyxis macrogoltabida (assembly GCF_001314325.1). Taxonomy (NCBI): domain Bacteria; kingdom Pseudomonadati; phylum Pseudomonadota; class Alphaproteobacteria; order Sphingomonadales; family Sphingopyxidaceae; genus Sphingopyxis; species Sphingopyxis macrogoltabida. The sequence continues at coordinate 70,415 of NZ_CP009430.1, read as the reverse complement.
GGGTATCGGCCGGAATGAAGGACATCATATAGCCGACGCGCGGCCTGTCCCAGCGATTGGGCGACGTGCCATGCAACGTCAATATATCGTGGATTGTGCAGCTGCCCGCCTTGAGCGCGAACGGCTCGGTCGTCAGCGCTTCGTCCTCGGGGTGATCGGCGAGCCAGCCGGCTACATTCTGCCGCCGGCCCACCGGCCCCCATTTGTGCGACCCTTCGATGAAGCGCAGCGTTCCCGCGGTATCGGGAAGATCGTCGAGCGCCACCCACATGACGCAGCCGCCAGCGCGGTCGAGCGGATAGAAGGGCAAGTCCTGATGGACCCCGCTGCCGATCCCTCCCTCAGCCTCAGGCGATTTGCGGATGACCTGATCGCCGAACAACCGGATCGACTGGAGGCCGGTTACCTCCTTGACGATATCGGCGACGACCGGCGACCGCGTGATCTTGCGAAAGACCTCGCTGTAGCGGCTGGGATCGAGCGTCTTGTCGGCAACCTTCGAATATTTGCCGGTGCTCTGATAGGCGACCGCGCTCTTGCCCGGCTTGTAGGTGACTTCGAGTTCGCCGCTCTCAATCCGCTCGAGTTCGGCGCGTGCTTCACGCACCTCGTCGGGCGTCAGGATGTCCTCGATCATGATCCATCCGCGCTCCTTGAAGAAGCGCTGCCGGTCGGACGCATAACGAGGCTCGCGAACCTTTGGCGGGCGCGCCTTCTCCAGCTCCGATATTTCCATCATTCCATCCTCCAGCTTATCCGTTGCCGCTCAGCCCAGTCCCATCATCGACCGTACCGAAGGCGCCCGCGGTTCATAATTCTCCCAAGGGCTCGCATCCCCTGCGACTTCGCCGCCGCCGATCGTGACCCGCCGGATGATGCGTTCGCCGACGAAATCATTGACCACGCAGTGTTGCGTACAGCGATTGTCCCAGACGGCCGTCGTCCCTTCGCTCCAACGATAGCGGACCACGTTGCGGGGATCTTCGCAATGCGTGAACAACATTTCAAGCACCGCCTTGCTCTCCGATGGAGAAAGCTGCGGGATTCTGGTGGTGTACATGCGATTCACATAGAGGAAGCGGCGCCCCGTTTCGGGATGCGTACAAACGACAGGCACCTCGGCACCGCGGCCGGGATCGGCGCCTGCGCGCTTGATGTTCTTCTTGAGATCCTCGGGATATTCGTGGAGCGCTGTCAAGCCATCGACAAACTGGCGAACCGGCGCCGAGAGGCCTTCATAGGTCAGATACTGATTCAGCCACATCGTGTCGCCGCCGACGGCAGGCAATTTCACCATCGTGACCACCGAACCCAGCGGCGGATTGGGCTGGTGGGTCAGATCGGTATGCCACACGTCTGCGGTCTTGCCTGCCGAGGCCGCAAGTTCGACCACATCGGCGTCCTCGTCGAGGGTTGGCGAGAAATCATAGGTGACCAGTTCTCCCCAGGATTTGCCGAACCGCTTCAGCGCCACATTGTCGAGATTCTGTTCGGGGAAAAAGATCACGAGATGGTCGAGCAGCGCCTTACGCAGCGCGAGCCGCGTGTCCTCGTCGAGCGGCTGATGCAGATCAACGCCGCGAATTTCGGCACCGAGGGCGCCCGCTACGGGTTTAACTTCGATCCTTGCTTTCGTCGCCATCCTCGGCACTCCCATTGATTGCCTTTCACTGGCCGCTGCCGTGAGGGCATTGCTTGACCGCACAGGCAATGCGCATCGCACGACCTGTCCCGTTTATCGTCGTGCTGAACAATATTGAAGCGCCGCGGCCGGGTCAACCGATTTTCCGATTGTCGGACCGAAAATAATGAGGCATGCACGGGCCGACGCCGATCCGATCGCGAGACGGCCCGCAGACGAGAGGATGATATGGCCCATATTCCCTATTCCGATCTGGGCGATCCGGCCGCCATCGCGCTTGTCGACCAGATCGTCGCGGAACGCGGATCGGTTCTTCATCTTTACCAGATGCTTTTGCATAGCCCGCCCCTCACCGAAGGCTGGCTCGCCTTTCTGACGGCCATCCGGCAGAAGCTGGAACTGGCAGGCTCGCTTCGCGAGCTGGTCATCATCCGCATCGCGATCCTGAACGGAGCCAGCTATGAAGCCGAACAGCATGCGCCCATAGCGCTTGCCGAGGGACTGAGCCAGGCGCAGGTCGATGCTCTGGCGGATTGGGAGAAAGCCACGGTCTTCGACAGGGTGCAGCGCCTGGCATTACAGTTGACCGATGCCATCACGCGAGACGTTGCCGCTCCCCCGCACCTTGTCGGCGAAGCGCGCGACGCGCTCGGCACGCGGCAATGCGTCGAGCTGGTCGCGACCATCGCGGCCTATAATATGGTCTCGCGCTTTCTCGAGTCCTTCCACATCCACTCGACCGATGCGCGCCCCTAATGGTCGGCGCTCCAATCTTTCGCCTCGACGGCAAGGTCGCGCTGGTGACAGGCTGCGGATCGGCTGGCGACGGCTGGGGAAACGGCAAGGCGGTCGCGACATTGCTTGCGCGCCAAGGCGCCCATATCCACGGCCTTGACCGGTCATTCGCCGCAGCAGAGTCCACGCGCGCCGTAATCCGCAGCGAAGGCCATTCATGCGATGTCGAGACGTGCGATGTCACGCGGCCGGGCGAGGTGAAGGCGGCTGTGGCCGGCTGCCTCGAGCGCCACGGGCGAATCGATATATTGGTAAACAACGTCGGCCAGTCCGAGCCGGGGGGGCCTGAGGAACTCGACGACGAGGCGTGGCAAGGCCAGATCGACCTCAACCTGAACAGCGCGGCGCGCCTCTGCCGCCAGGTGCTTCCGAGCATGGCGCGGCAGGGCGGCGGGTCGATCGTCAATATCGCGTCGGTTGCGGGGCTCCGCTATATCGGCAAGCCCCAGGTCGCCTATTCTGTTGCCAAGGCGGCGCTGATGCAGTTGTCGCGGTCTCTGGCGGTTCTTTATGCCGATCGCGGAATTCGTGTAAACAGCGTTGTGCCAGGGCTCATCGACACGCCTTTGGTGGCGCGGCTCTCCGAAAAATATGCCGGCGGCGACGAGGCTGGATTTCGCGCGACGCGCGCGCAACAGGTGCCAATGGGGCGCATGGGGAACGCCTGGGATGTCGCGCACGCCGCGCTGTTCTTCGCGTCCGAAGAAAGTGCGTATGTTACGGCTGCCGATATTGTCGTCGATGGCGGGCTGATCGCAGCAACGCGCTGAGGATCGACCCGGCCAGGAAAGGAGGCCCCGTTGAATTACGAGATTCCCGAACCTCGTCCACAGGGCGAAGCTCTCCTCGAAAGAAAGATAGCGGTCGTCACCGGCGGCGGCGCCAAGGACGGGATCGGAATCGGTGCTGCGACCGCGATCCGCCTCGCAGGCGCGGGAGCCCATGTCGTCGTCGTCAACCGGAGCGCGGCGGCGGGCGAAGTGACACGATCACTGATCGAGGACTCGGGTGGGACCTGTGACGTGCTCGCGGCCGACACCTCGTCCGCCAAGGACTGCGAAGCCGTCGTCGGCACCGTTGCGGATCGCCACGGACGCATCGACATCCTCGTCAACAATGCTGCGATTTCCGACCTTGGCAAGGGCCATCTGCGCGACATGGTCGAGGAAGGCTGGGACGCGGTGATGGACGTCAATCTCAAGGGCATGATGCTGATGAGCCGCAGCGCCGTCAGGACAATGAGCGATGGTGCCTCGATCATCAATTTGTCCTCGATTGCCGCGCTGCGCCATTCGGCAAATGTTCCGCTGGCCTATGCCACGTCCAAGGGCGCGATCATGACTCTCACCAGCGCGCTGGCGTCCCAGCTTGGCGCAAGCGGAATACGGGTAAACTGTGTCGTCCCTGGCGGCGTATGGACCCCAATCGCCTGGCGCGCCTTTGCCGCTGTCATGTCGCCGGCGGAGGTCGAGACCGCCCGGGAACGGAGGCGGACGAGCGTTCCGCTCCAGAGCGAGGGCACCGCTTGGGACGTGGCCGACGCCATTCTCTTTTTCGCGTCGGACCAGTCACGCTGGATAACCGGCCAATCGCTCGTGGTCGATGGCGGCCACTGCATCAACGATCCGTCCTACGCCTATCTGAAATAGCGACTGCCTAGCCGGCAAGCACGAAACTCGCCCCGCGTTCGCCGATCATCATCGACGGCGCATTGGTATTGCCGCTGGTAATCTGAGGCATGATCGACGCATCGATGACGCGAAGTCCCCGTACCCCGCGAACGCACAATTGCGGATCGACCGCCGCCAGGTCGTCGGATCCCATTCGGCACGATCCGACCGGGTGATAGGAGGAGGACACCATGGTCCGGGCATAGTGCCGCCAGTCCTCGTCCGTCCGGCAACTTGCCTCGGGCTCGAACATGCCCTTGGTCAACGCGGCCATCGCGGGCTGGTCCATGATCCGAATGACTTCCTTCAGTCCCTTGACGATCGTCTCCAGATCGCCCGGATCTTCCAAGTAATTATAATGAATCATCGGCGTCTCGGAGGGCGACGCGCTGCGCAGCCCGACGCGGCCGCGGGTACGGGCGTCGAGCACCGTGGCCGATGCCATGAACCCGTCCTCCTTGGCGAGGTCGACTTTGAAAACACCATGTTCGTCGGCTTCACGCAAGATCGCGAAGGGAGCAAATCCGATCTGAACGTCTGGACTCGTCGCCTCGGCCTTCGCCCGCATCAGGACCTGTGCCGGGACCACCGTCTGGGACAATATCCCGCGTCCACGAAAGACAAGATCGAACAGCCCTTTCGCCATCGCCGCCGGATGCGGACGATTGAGCGTCCTGATCTTCGACTTCCAGCGCAGCATCAGAAAAGGATGGTCGTGGAGATTCTGCCCGACGCCGGGATTGTGGCTGACGAGGTCGAGATTGTGCCGTTCGATTTCGTCGCGCGGCCCGATCCCCGACAGCATTAGGAGCTTGGGGGTCGCATAGGATCCTGCGCTGATGATCACTTCTTCGCGAGCGCGGGCGGTCCGTACCTCCCCCTTATGTTCGAATTCGATACCGACCGCGCGGTCGCCTTCGAACAGGATCCGCCGCGCATAGGCATTGAGCTGTAATGTGAGCGTCTTACGCGAGGCGACACGACGGAGATATTCGCGCGAGGCCTGCGAGCGCAGGCCGCGGCGCATGTTGACCTGCATGTAGGTCGCGCCATCCTGCGTTTCTCCGTTATAGTCGTCGGCGGCCGGAAAGCCGGCCTGAAGCGAGGCTTCATAGAAAGCACGAACCGGACGCGTGCGATCCTTCTGGACGACCACGGAAATGGGCCCCTCTCCACCGCGATAGCTATCGGCGCCCCCTTCCCAGCTTTCCATTCGGCGAAAAAAGGGAAGAACGGATTGATAGTCCCATCCTTCGCATCCTTGCTTCGCCCAGCCGTCGAAGTCGGCGCGGTTACCGCGAATGAAAACGCAGGAATTGATCGAACCGCCGCCACCGAGGACCTTTCCGGCCATGACCCCCATCGGTTGATTCGACTGCGGGTTCGGCTCGATCGGATAGTCCCAGCTCGCGTCCTTATAGGCGTTGGCCGCGCCAGCCGGGATAATCACGTCGAGGCGCTTGTCGGTCCCCCCTGCCTCGAGGAGAAGCACGGTCGCACCGGCTTCCGACAAGCGGCTGGCGACGACCGAACCTGCCGCGCCGCCACCCGCAACGATATAATCGAAAATATCGGTCATCTTCACTCCGGCGATGGGGTCGGCAGGACGTTTCTTCGAGAGCGGCCGCAATCAGCGCGCGCAAATGACCGGAAGTGACATCAGGCCGCGGGCCGGCCCGTTTCGGTAATTGATCTCGGCCCCCGGCACGAGTTCGAAGACGCGGAGCTTGCTGAGCGCTTCGATCGTGAGCCGCATTTCCCGCTTGGCGAGATGCATTCCGAGGCATTTATGATAGCCGACGCCGAACGCGAGGTGCTGGCTGGCGTTGCGGCTAAGGTCGAGTACGTCTGGGTTCGGAAAAACCTCGGGATCGTGATTCGCCGAGAGCCAGTTGAGCGTCACCCTTTCGCCCTTCTTCATTGGACAACCGTGGACGACGGTATCTTCGGTCAAGGTTCGCCCTGCAGCGGGAACCGGGGAAGAAAAGCGCAGGAACTCGTCGACCGCCTTCGTGATCTGGTCGGGTGTCGCGTTGGCCATCTCCCGTCGCGCATCCGGGTTCGTGGCGAAGGTATGGATTACGGCTCCAAGGCCGTTTGCGGTTGTCTCCATGCCCGCCATGATCAGCAGCATGAGCGTTTCGATCCGCATTTCGTCGGTCACAGGGAAGTCGTCGCTCCCCATGTGCGCAATGACCCCGACCATGTCGTCGCGCTCGCCGCGGTCTTTGCGCTTCTGGATCGCGACAGCGCACCATGCCTGAAGTTTCGGGGCGAGTTCTGCCGCGCTCGCCATGTCCTTCAGCAGTCCGCGCACGATATCGATGGTGAAGCGGATTTCCTCGGGATCCTCATGCAGAAAGAGCTCGAAGAAGATGCGCGAAGGAAGCGAAAGCGCATAGGTTTCGACGAAATCGACCGGACTCGCGGCAACGGCCTCATCAATCAGCTCGTCGATGATCTTGCGAATTCCGTCTTCATGCTGTTCGAGCGCGGGCGCAAGGAAGAAGGGCGTCACTGCTTCGCGCATCTTGGTATGCAAGGGCGGGTCGGTCTCGAGGAAACCGTTGCGAAAGACCTCGAGGTCGAACTGTAAGGGAGCCGCACCGCCAGCGCTGCTGTAGAGCTTCCAGTCGAGGCCCGCCGCGCGCACATCCTTGTACCGCGTCATCAGCCAGAAGCCGCTGTCGTGCACGCTCCACCGGCCTGTGCTCCATGTCACCGGGCATTGCTCCCGAATGGCGGCGACAACCTCCGGATAGGTGTTGGCCTCGGCGGGATCGTGCGGATCCCACTGCACCTCGAACTGTCGCTCGCTGCTTTTCACTTCTGACGGCATCGGGACTCCCATCCTCGATTGAAACGCTTCGCTTCTCTGTTATCCGACAATCGTATTTTAGGATTGTAGAACCGTCAAGGGACTTGAAGGGCGGCTTAGCAGGTTGACAGCGGTTCGATTGCGTAGGATTGTCGGACAAACAACAGGAGTTTTCACGCTCTGGCTGGTAGGAGGAAGTATTTGGCGCCACACGCCTCTCTGGCCCCGTGCGCAGCTCGACCCGCCGCTACACGGCCACGACAGTTATCTTCCACTGGTTCATCCGCACCTGCAAGGATCGGCCTACGCAAGGATCAATGCTGTGACAGTTCATAAACCGATTGCGGCCGTTTCGGCCTTCCTTGGCTCCCCGCACCAGCTATTAATCGACGGCGGCTGGCGCGACGCGATTTCGGGCAAGACGTTCGATATATTCGATCCGTCCAACGGAAGCCGAATTGCCACCGTAGCAGAGGGCGACGCCGCCGACATCGACCTCGCCGTACTGGCCGCGCGACGAAGCTTCGAGGTGCGGAGCTGGCGCGGACTGCTCCCGCAGCAGCGCCGCGCGATCCTGTGGCGCTTTGCCGAGCTCATCGATGAAAATGCCGAGGAGCTCGCACAGATCGATGTCGTCAACAACGGCATGCCGCAATGGATGGCCAATGCGACAATTGCCGCCGCTTCCGATGCTCTGCGCTATTTTGCGGGACAGACGACTTCGCTTGGCGGCGCCAACCTGTCCGATTCCGTTTCGGGCGGCGACACGCTGCATCATGTCTACACGGTCCGGGAACCGATCGGTGTGGTCGGCCTTATCACGCCCTGGAACGGTCCTGCGCCAGCGTTCGTATTCAAGGTCGGCACCGCCCTTGCCGCCGGCTGTTCCTGCGTGGTCAAGCCCGCCGAGGCGACGCCGCTTTCGGCATTGCGCCTTGGCGCGCTCGCACTCGAGGCCGGAGTTCCGCCCGGCGTGTTGAACATCGTTCCCGGTTACGGACCGACCGCCGGACAGGCACTCGCCGACCATCCCCTGGTCGAGAAAATATCGTTCACTGGCTCGACCGCGGTCGGCAAGCGTATCGTTGCCGCTTCGAGCGCCAACCTGAAACGCGTGACGCTGGAGCTCGGCGGCAAGTCGCCGTGCATCATTCTCGGCGACGCCGACATTTCGAATGCCGTCCAGGCCGCTTCGATGGGCATCTTCATGAACAGCGGTCAGATGTGCATTGCCGGGTCGCGGCTCTACGCCCACCGGAAGGTCTTCGATCAGGTTGTTGCCGGCATCGCCGATATCGGCAAGGCCATGACGATTGGTAATGGGCTCGACCCCGCGACACAGATCGGACCGCTGATCTCGGAAAAGCAGCTTTCGCAGGTCGGTCGCTATATCGAGGGCGCGCGCAGCGCCGGCGCCGAAGTCGTGGCTGGCGGCGGGATGCCGGCGGGCGACGGGCATTTTGTCGAGCCGACCGTCTTCGCCAATGTAGACAGCGATATGACGATCGTGCGCGAAGAGGTTTTCGGGCCGGTTCTTGTCGTCACGCCCTTCGACGACCTCGACGATGCCGTCCGGCAGGCCAATGACACCCGCTATGGCCTGGCCGCCGGCGTCTATACCAGCGACCTCAGCCAGGCCCACCGGCTCGCGGCAAGGCTCGAGGCCGGCAACATATGGGTGAATTGCTACGGACTGCTCCATCCGATGGTTCCGTTCGGCGGCTTTAAGGAAAGCGGTTGGGGCCGCGAATTCGGCGCCGAAGGCATCGATGCCTATCTCGCGACGAAATCGGTCCGTATAAAACTCTAAAGCTCCCTCTTCCCGGCTCGTGCCACCTGAGCAAGAGACCTGCCGCCGACGCGCGGGACGGCATTCGATTCCGGACGCGCTGACGCGGTCGCGATAGCTGCACCCGGGCAATCCGCCGCGCGCCATGTCGCTGGCGACAAAAGACCGATTGCACTTCAATCTAGTTGACACGGCGTTCGATATTGTACGATTGTCGGACCAAGATACCGGCAGCGTCGATGCCGGAGTCGGTGAAGAGAAACTGGGAGCTGGCGCGCAGGTGACTGTCTCAAGACGTCTATTTGGCAAGGTCGCGATAGTAACCGGCGCAGGGGCGAAAGACGGCGTCGGCGTCGGCGCGGCGACCGCCATAACGCTCGCCAGAGAAGGATGCCGCATTGTCTTGGCCAATCGTGACCCCGAGCCCGCGCGCCGGACTGCGGCGCTCATTGATGAGGAGGGAGGCGCGTGCATCGTTGTGGCCGCGGATATCGGCAAGGCCGCCGATTGCACGCGCGTCGCTGAGCTTGCTGCAGCGACCTATCAACGCATCGATATATTGGTGAACAATGCCGCGGTGTCGGATCGCTCCGGCCTGCTCGACCTTGATATCGATCGGTGGGACGCGGTGCTCGACGTCAATCTCAAGGGAACGATGATGATGACGCGGGCTGCGGCCGCGCTCATGCCCGACGGCGGAACGGTCATAAACATCTCGTCGCGCAGCGGCGAACGTCCCCTCAAGAATGCCTTCGCTTACGCGACATCGAAAGGCGCGATCATCGCCCTGACCCGAACCTGCGCCGTCGATCTCGGGCCAAAGGGAATTCGCGTGAACGCCCTCGTGGTCGGCGGGCCGTGGACGCCGATGGCCGAACGAGCACACGCCCACCTCGACGCTTCCGCGATTGCTGCGCTGCGCGAACGGCGGCGCACGGAAGCGCCGATCAAACGCGAGGGCAGCGCGTGGGACGTTGCAAAGGCGGCGCTATTCTTTGCATCCGACGATTCCAGCTGGATTACCGGACAGGCACTCGCCGTCGATGGCGGCTATCTCCTGGTCGATCCCTCCGAAGCTGTCCGCGACGCCGCTACACATCAGGACGAAGATTGAATCTGCACTATCAGACGAGAGGAAATGGCCGTGGCCTATGACGGATATGAAACGCTCAAGATCGAGAAAGTCGACGGGATCCTGACCATCTGGATCAATCGGCCCGAACGGGGCAATGCGATGAACCCGACCATGAACAAGGAATTCCAGCGCATCTGGCTCGACATCGACGCGGATCCCGAGGTCGATGCGATCATCCTGACCGGCGTCGGTGACAAATTTTCGGTCGGCGGCGACGCACAGACGCTCAACAACCCGAAAAACTATGACCCGCTGTCGAAGAACGGCTTTCGCGGCGCCCGTCGCGCGATCAGCAACATGCTGCAGGTCGAACCGCCCATCATTTCTGCCATCAACGGCGATGCCGTCGGCCTCGGGGCGAATATCGCCCTGCTTTGCGATGTCTCGATCGCAGTGCGTTCGGCGCGGATCGGCGATCCCCACGTGCGCATGGGCGTCGTCGCAGGGGACAGCGCCTGTGTCATTTGGCCACTCCTAGTGGGCCCCAATCTCGCGAAGCAATATCTGATGACCGGCGACCTGATGACTGCCGAAAAGGCCGAGCGCATCGGCCTGATCAATGAACTGGTCGAAGACGGAGAGGCCTATGAGGCAGCGCTGAAACTCGCAAAGCGTCTCCAGCGCGGACCCAAGCTGGCGATCCGCTGGACGAAACACGCGCTTAACAAAATGATCCAGCAACAGTTCAATCTGGCGATGGATACATCGCTGGCGCTCGAGCAAATCACCCTTTTCAGCGATGATTTTCAAGAAGCTACCAATGCGTTCCTTGAAAAGCGCAAGCCCAGCTTCAAGGGGAGATGACGGCATGTCCTACGCGCAGTTGACCCGCGACGTCCGCATCCCCGAGGAACGCCGCGCGGCTTATGTCGCCGCCGGCTACTGGGATGCGGTCACCCTGACCGACCAGATCGAGCACTGGGCCAGCGCGGCTCCGGATCGCACCGCGATCGTCGACCAGCTCGGCCGCCGCCGTGCGACCTATGCGGACTTGCGCGATCATTCGTCGCGCGCCGCAGCGTTGCTAGCTACGCTCGGCGTTGTTCGCGGCGACGTCGTGGCGGTACAGATGCCGAATTGGTACGAAGCGATCGTCTTCGATCTCGCGGCCTTGCGCCTCGGCGCGGTCCTCAATCCGCTCATCCCGACCTATGGTGCCAAGGAGCTGAACCATATGATCGGGGTGGCACGCACCAAGGTCGTTGTGACACCCGAGCATTATCGCTCGGCGTCCTACGCCGAGCGGATCCGAGAGGCGACCGCCGGGCTGGAGCACAGCGTCCATCATCTCCAGGTTCCCATCCCGACCGACGATTTCAGCGGCCTGGAATCCTTGCTCGGCGATACGGAGCCGCTAGCGCTCAAGGCAACCGGCCACGCGGAAGATGTGTCGATGCTCCTCTTCACCTCCGGCACCGAATCGATGCCCAAGGCGATCCTTCACACCGAGCAGACGACGGGGTGCGGGGTGCGCGAGATGTATAAATTCCTCGGTCTGAATGCCGAAGACGTCGTCTGGATGCCAATGCCGATCGGTCACTCGACCGGTTTCAATTTCGGTGTGCGTTTCGCTTTGCATCACGGATTGAAGATCCTGCTTCAGGATCGCTGGGACGCCGCAGCCGGAATCGACCTGTGCCTGGCGGAGGGCGCAAGTCTGACCGCGGTTTCGCCGACGCACCTGCTCGACATGCTCGGCGTCCTCGGCGATGCACCCAAGGACTTGTCGCAGCTTCGCTATTTTGGTTGCGCCGGCGCGCCGATTCCCGACGGCGTCGTCGAAAAGGCCGAAGCATTCGGCATCACGGTCCTGCGCGGTTATGGGTCGACCGAAGCCCTGCCTATCGCGAAGGGTGCACCGAACTTGCCCGCAACGCTTCGCGCGAAGACCGACGGCCAGGTCATGCCCAGTGTCGAAATCCAGCTTCGCGACGACTCTGGCGCTGTGGTCGACGGACGCGAAGGCGGAGAAATCTTCTCGCGCAGCCCGCAAAGCTGCGTCGGCTTCGCACCCGCGCCCGATGGCTCGCCGCAGGGCAATATCAGCGACGACGGCTGGATCCGGAGCGGCGATCTCGGCGTGCTCGACGACAATCGCTGCCTGACGATCGTGGGGAGAAAGAAGGAAATCATCATCCGCGGCGGAATGAATGTCGCGCCGCGCGAAATCGAGGAATCGCTCCTTAAACACCCGGCGATCGAAAAGGCTGCCGTCATTGGGCTGGCCGATGCGCGCCTGGGGGAGTCTGTCTGCGCCTGCATCGTGACGCACGATGACGGAACCGATTTTGCGTCGGTAATAAACCATCTGAAGGCGCTGGACATTGCCGGCTACAAGCTGCCCACGCGTGTCGAGATCTTCGATGCCTTTCCGATGACCGATACCGGGAAGATCAAAAAGCCCGAACTGGCGACCTTGGTTCTCGGTCGCGACCGGCAAAACTGACCGGAGTCGGCGGCGGTCGCTGCCGATACAAGACGTTCAGGGATATTCGGCCACGAGGCGGCCTTCGAGAGCGCCGCGCGCGAGACGATCGAGACCGGCGGGAATATCGTCGAACCCGATAGTTTCGATCGTCGGGTTAAGCTGCCCCGACGCAATCAGCGCATAGACGGCGGCGATGTCGTCGCCCGTGCCGCCGAGCGATCCCACCAGTTCGACGGCCTTGAGCGTCAATGCATGGATCGAGATGGTTGCGTCCCGAACGGCTTGGCCGACTTGTACCACCCGGCCTTCGGACCGAACCGCTTCGATCGCGCCGGCCGTGGTCGACCCGCGGCCCGCGAAGTCGCAGATCACGTCGAGGCGAAGCGGCGCCATCTCGAGCACATCTGCGAAACAATCTGAGATCCCGATCGATCGTGCCTTCGGCCACAAAGCTTCCTTCGGCTCGGCCGCGTAGACCTCGGCTCCGAGGATGATGGCGATCCGCGCCGCAAGCAGGCCGAGGCCACCGAGACCGACAATGCCGACCTTCATGCCGGGTCCGACGCGGCCTGCGACCTTGACGGCGTGATAGGCGGTCATTCCGGCATCGGTCCCCGCCGCGGCCTGTGCGAAACTCACACCCTTGGGGATGGGCACCAGAAAACCCGTCTTGCCGATCACCGAACCAGCGAAGCCGCCGTCGCGCGAGACGCCGGGCGTATCGATTTCCCCCCGCATCGCGGCGGCGCGATCAAATGCCAGCCCGACCGGATCTCCGATCGCGACGTCTTCAACACCCGGCCCGATTTGTAGCACGACACCGGCGATCTCGTGGCCCAGGACGAGCGGGCTCTTGCTCGTCACGTCAAGGACGCCCTTCATGATCGAGACGTCACTGTGGCAGAGTCCCGCGGCTCTAACTTCGACGAGTACCTCGCCCTCGCCGGGGACCGGGACGTCGATGTCGACGCGTTCAAGCGGATGCCCCGGGCCGAGGAAATGCCAGGCCTTCACGCCCGAAGGTCCACCTCAAAGATCCAGAACGAGCGTGTCGGAATTGGATCCCGAACAACAGATCATCATCTTGTTGTTCGCTTCGCGCTCGCGCGGAGTAAGGCAGGAATCGTGATGGTCGGGCAGTCCGGAAATGATGCGGGTCTCGCACTCGCCGCAAGTTCCCTCCATGCAAGAGAAGGGAACATCGACCCCCGCCTCAATCGCCATGTCGAGGATCGTCTTACCCTCCTCAACGAAGAATTCAATGCCGGAGCGTTCGAGCTTGACGGTAAAGCCCCCGGCCGTCGATGGCGCCTCCTTGGGTGTGAAATATTCGACATGGACAAGTTCGGGTGCAAGATGCGCCGTCGCGCTCTCGAAGGCCGCCAGCATCGGCAGCGGGCCGCAGCAATAAAAATGGGTTCCGGCCGGCGCTGCCGCCACGAGCTGAGCGATGTCGAGCATTTTTCCGCCGGGCTCGCCATCGAAGTTGAAGTGAAGGTTCATTTTCACCTTCTCCTTCAGGTCGACCAGAGTTTCGATAAAGGCCGCTTGTCGACGGGTCCGCGCGCAATAAACGAGCTGCCAGGATCGTCCGAGCGATTGCAGCCGCTGCGCCATGCACCAGAGCGGTGTAACACCGATGCCGCCAGCAATGAAAATGCTGTGCGCAGCCGCTTCGTCGAGCGGAAAATTGTTGCGTGGCTCGCTGATCGCAAAAGCATCGCCGGGCATCAGCTTTTCGTGCATGAATCGCGAACCGCCGCGCGAGGCCACATCGTTCGCAACGGTGATCACGTAGCGGGTGGTTTCCCCTTCCGGATTGCTCAGCGAATAACTGCGCACGAGCCCGTTGGGCAGGTGCACGTCGATATGCGCTCCTGCGGTAAACGGTGGAAGCGGCTCGCCCCCAAGCCGCGGGCGCAGTTCGTAGGAATTAATTCCCTCGGCCTCGCGGATGACGGCCCGAACCTCTACTTCGATCAATCTGGACATGGAGCGCGGTCAGCCTTCTGAAACGCTGATCGCCTGAGCCGGACAGATTTTGACCGCCTTGGCGACATCTTCGGCTTCGGAATCCCCGGGCGTCTCGTCGAGGAGGATGACGACGCCGTCCTCTTCGCGCTGGCTGAAAACCTTGGGCGCGAGCTGCGCGCAGTTGCCGGCTCCGATGCAATTATGCTGATCCACCTTGATCTTCATGTCGCTCTCCTCACCAGGTCATCGGCAGTTCGTGGACACCATAGACCAGCGCATCATAATCGAAGCGGATCTCTTCCATCGGCACGGCCAGTTGGAGCGTCGGGATCCGGCGAAAGAGCGTCGCCAGTGCTATCTGCACTTCGACCCGGACCAGTGGCTGGCCGAGGCACTGGTGCGTGCCGAAACCGAAGCCGAGATGATGGCGCGCGTCGCGGTCGATATCGAACTTGTCGGGGTCTTCGAATGCTGTCTCATCGCGATCGGCAATCATTTGCGCGGCGATGACCCCTTCACCGGCGCGAATGAGCTGGCCGCCGACCTCGACATCCTCCAAGGCCACCCTCCGGCGACCGAGGTGCGGCACGTCGAGGAAACGCAATATTTCCTCGACGCCCTTAGCGACCACTTCGTCATCGCCGTTGCGAAATTTCTCAAGCTGATCGGGATGTTGCAGCAGCAGGATCGTCGCGAGGCAAATCGTGTTTGACGTGGTGTCATGCCCTGCGATCAACAACATGACGCACAGGTCGGCGACTTCCGACGCGGTCAGAAGGCCTTCCTTGACCTGCTGCGTCGCCATCCGGCTCAGAATGTCCTCGGTTGGCGTAACGACCTTCTTTTCGACCAGGTCGCGGAGGAATCCGCGCAGCGCATCCATCGACTCGCCGATTTCCTCTGATGTCGAACCCGTCTTCACCAGCCGGTCGCTATGGTGCTGGAAAAACTCCGAATCCTCATAAGCGACTCCAAGCAGTTCGCAGATCACGATCGACGGAATCTTGAGGGCAAAGGCTTCCCAAAGATCGACGGGCTTGGGCATTTCGAGCATCGCGTCGATGGCCTCGTCGACCAGTTGCTGAACGCGCGGCCGCCAACCCTCGATCTGCGCGATGCGAAAATCGGCGCTCTGCATCCGCCGCAGCTCATTGTGAACAGGGTTGTCGAGTGCGAAGATATTGGGTTTGAGGTCGCGGCGCGTTGCCCCCTGCCCTGCGCTCATCGGCGGCCAGCCCGGATGGTGGGGATTAACGCTGAACCGCTGATCGCGAAGTACGAAGCGCACATCGTCATAACGGGTCACGAGCCAGGCTTCGCGGCCATCCCAGATGCGTACTTTCGACACCGGCGTCTCTTGCTGAATCCGCTTGAGCTCCGGCGGCGGGCTGAACGGACACTTTGAATCGCGCGGCATCGGAAAATATGGAAGCTCGGTTGCGGTGTTGCTCATCTCATCCCTCTTCGGTTTGGCTTGCTTGGCCTAGCCAAATTTTATTGTCGGACATTCCTACTGACCTACCAAAATTTGTCAACCGCCATCGCAGCGGCGGGCAGGCCTTGCCGGCCCCTTTTACATGACCTCGCCGCCCGAAACCGCTAGGCACTGGCCGGTGATTCCCCTCGCATCCTCGGTGCAGAGCCAAGCTACCGTCGCGGCCACTTCTGCCGGCTGGATTAACCGCTGTTGCGGGCTGAATTTCTCGAAGGTGGCGCGCGCCTCCACTTCGCTGCGGCCTGTCCGCGCAACGACGTCGGCTATCCCCTGCTGAACCATTTCGGTCTCGGTATAACCAGGGCAAACCGCGTTGACGGTGACACCTTGCCGAGCGACTTCGAGCGCAAGCGAGCGGGTCATTCCGACGACCCCGTGTTTGGCCGCCACATAGCCCGCCACGAACGGATAGCCACGCTGCCCCGCGGTGCTCGCGATGGTGATGATCCGGCCCCAGCCGGCCGATTGCATTTGCGGCACGACTTGCTGCGCACAATAGAAGGGGCCCGACAGGTTGACGTCGAGCATACGCTTCCACAGATCGGGGCTGGTCTGGGCAAATGGAGAGCTGCCGGCCTGGCCGGCGTTGCTGACGAGGATATCCACGGGTCCATGCGCCGAGACGGCCGTCTCGAACGCATCGCGGACAGCATCGACATCGGAGACATCGACCGTGACCGGCCGGGCATCGGGCAGATCGCTCGCTAGCTCGGCTAGCGGTGCCAGCTGGCGGCCCATCAGGGTGACCCGCATTCCCTGCCCGGCCAGCCGGCGGGCGATCGCCGCTCCAATTCCTTGTCCGGCACCGGTGATGACGGCATGGCGACGCGGATGACCTTCGCCCGTGCGCCCCGACAGGTCGCTCATCTTTGCATCTCCGCTCGTTTCATCGTCACATCCAGCTCAATAGCTGGCCGCCATCCACCGGTATGACCGCACCGGTCATATAGCTGCTGGCATCGGAGGCAAGCAGCAGCGTGGCCCCGTCAAGTTGCTCGACCTCGCCGATCGCCCGCATCGGAATGCGCTTCAACAGGCTCTCCTCGAACCCCTTTTCCTCGAACGTCTGGTGCATTTCGGTCCGGATATTGCCGGGGCAAAGGGCGTTCACCCTGACTCCGCGATGGGCGAGCTCGAGCGCCATGATGCGCGTAAGGTGGATCAGGCCGGCCTTGGACGCGCCGTAGCTTGATAGCTGGCCGCCTGCGCGCAAGCCGGAGGTCGAGGCGACATTGATGATGGACCCCGACCGCCGCGCCGCCATTCGCTTGGCGCCCTCCTGCGCCACGAGAAAGGCGCCGGTGAGATTGGTGTCGATGATGCGCGCGACCTCGGCGGCCTTCTGCGCGACGAAACGCTCGGCATAGAGAATGCCCGCATTGTTGAACAATATGTCGATCGGCTGGCCAAGCTGGGACTCGGCCCAGTCCATCGCCTCGGCGATAGTCTCGGGCCGCGTGACATCCAGCGCGACCGCATTCGCGGTATAGCCAGCCTTGCGAAGTCGACCCACTTCAGAATGCAGTCGGTCGACCCGGCGCGCGGCGAGGGTGACGGCGGCACCGGCCTCGGCAAGACGCTGCGCGGTGTGCAAACCAATGCCGCTCGAGGCGCCCGATACGAATGCAGCCTTGCCGCTTAAATCGAAAAGTGCCGCAATCGCCGGTTTTGTTTTCAAGTCCTGCACCTCATGATCCTCTCGCTCGGGAAATCGCCGGCCCTCAATTGAGGGCCGGGTCGGCATCGATTGCCTGTAGATTGAACCAGCCGCTCGGCGTCCAATAACCGAAGCGGTTGCCGCGAGCCGCTGCATAGTGGGAGAGCCGGTCGACGATCCGGTCGTGCCCCATCGCCTCCGCCATATGCATCGGGCCGCCGAGGTAGGAGGGAAAGCCGTAGCCATTGACCCAGACGAGATCGACATCGCCCGGCCGATAGGCGATGCCCTCGTCGAGAATGCGCGCGCCTTCGTTGACAAGCGGCAAAAGGCACCGCTCAACGATCTCGGCGTCGGCGATATCCGTGCGCTGGGTGATGTTATGATCCGCGGCAAGTTGCCGGGATATCTCGGCGACCGCGGGGTCCTCGACGGGCACGCGACCATCGTAGTGATAATAGCCCGAGCCGCTCTTCTGTCCGAGCCGTCCGAGATCGAACAGCCTACGCACGACCATGCGGTAATCGGGATCGGGAGGCAATATGCCCGATTTCTCCTGCTCGAGGACGACCTTCGCCGCGACATCCACGCCGGCGAGATCGATCATCCTGCAAGGCCCCATTGCCATGCCGGCAGCTTCGACCGCCTTGTCGATCTGTGCGGGCGACGCGCCTTCCAGTAATAAGGCTTCGGTTTCGCGCAAATAGCCCTCGAGCATCCGGTTGCCGATGAAACCGAAGCAGACACCCGAAACCACCGGCACCTTTCCGATCCGCTTGGCGAGCGCCAGAACCGTTGCGAGAACGTTGGGATCGGTATCATCGCCGCGCACGATTTCGAGCAGCTTCATGATGTTTGCGGGGCTGAAGAAGTGCATCCCGACAAAGCTACCGGCCCTGCCCGACGCCTCCGCGAGCAGGTTGACGTCGAGCGAGGAAGTATTGGTCGCGACGATCGCCTCGGGCTTGCAGATTTCGCCGAGCCGTGCGCAGATCGCCCGTTTCACGTCCATATCCTCGAACGCAGCTTCGATCACGAGGTCGCAGTCGGCGATGTCGCGATCGTCCAGGGTGCCCACGATCCGGTCGCGGCGCGCCTCCGCCTCGGCGGGCGCAATCCTGCCCTTCGCCGCGGCGGCGGCATAATGACGCGCGACCAGATCGAGCCCGCGATCGAGCCCCGCTGCGGCGGCATCGACCATCGTCACCGGGATTCCCGCATCGGCGAAGCACATCGCAATGCCGCTGCCCATGGTTCCGGCACCGATGATACCGACCGATTCGATTGCGCGCGCCTGAACATGAGGCGGCAGGCCGGGAATGCGCGCGGCTTCGCGCTCGGCAAAGAAGAGGTGCCGGAGCGCCCGCGACGCGGCCGACGCCTTGCACCGTTCGAAGGCATCGCGTTCGAAGTCCAGCGCCGCCTCGAACGACTGCCGGGCTCCGGCTTCGACACAATCGACAATCGCGTGGGCGGCCATCCCGCCACGCGCCGGGTCGGGCAGATTTGCGCGTCGCGCCGCGGCCACCTCTCCGGTATCGTCGGCCATAGCCATGCGCGCCGCCTGCGGCCAAGGCGCGCCGGCACGGGCGAGATCGCACGCCAGCATGAAGGCGGCGTGCGTCGCGTCCGCATCCGCAAGCCGGTCGACGAGACCGAGCGCAAGCGCCTCGGTGGCATCAACTGCGCGGCCGCTCAGCATCATGTCAAGCGCGGGCGCCGGTCCGATCAGACGCGGGAGCCGCTGCGTGCCGCCCGAGCCCGGGATAACGCCGAGTTTGACTTCGGGCAGGCCCAGTCTTGCCGCAGGATCGGCAACGCGGCCGTGGCAGGCAAGCGCGAGTTCGAGCCCTCCCCCGAGCACCGCCCCGTGCAGAAGCGCCACCACCGGAATGTGCGATTGCTCGATAAGCGCGTGGACTGCGTTCGGGTCGGGCCGCGGCAGCGCATCGAGATCAAATTCGGCGATGTCCGCACCGGCCATGAAAGCGCGGCCGGCGCCGCGAAGAATGATGGCCATCGCATCGGACCGCGCAGCCGCTTCGAACGCTTCGACGAGGCCTGCACGCACCGCCTGCGACGAGACGTTGAGCGGCGGATTGTCGATCTCGACGATGAGCGCCGGGCCTTCCCTGCGATAGCTTACGATTTTCGGCATGAAGCTTGTCCTGCAGCTGGAAATGGGTGGAAAGAAGAACGAGTCAGAACCAGGCGTCGCGCATCTCGAGCGCGGCGGGGTTGCGCGTTGCAACCACGTCCAGCCAGGCATCGACCTTCGGCAGCTCGAAGCCGAAGAAATAGCGCGCTGCCTGAAGCTTGCCGCGAAGGAGGTCGGCCCGGTCGGCGGCCGCATCGGGCAGGCCCGCAAGCGCAGCCCGCGCGACATCGAGCCAGATCCAGGCCATGGTGACATGGCCGAAGGCCTGAAGGTAGGGCGTAGCGTTCGCGAGCGCGGACTGCGGATCGTCGTCGATCCAGGCGTCCTGCGTCGCGCGCACCACCCGATCCGCAGCGGCATCGACGGCGGCAGCGTGGTCGGCGAGGAGCTGGAACCGCCCCGCCTTGAAGCAGGCGTCGCGGATCGTCTCGCGCCAGAGCTTCAGCGCGGCGCCGTCGTCCATGATCGCCTTGCGGCCGAGCAGGTCGAGCCCCTGAATTCCGTGCGTGCCTTCGTGAATCATATTCAGGCGGTTATCGCGCCAAAATTGCTCGACCGGAAAATCGCGCGTGTAGCCATAGCCACCGAAGATCTGGATCGCGAGATTATTCCCCTCAAGGCACCATTCGCTCGGCCAGCTCTTGGCGATAGGGGTAAGGATTTCGAGAAGGGTTGTGGCGCGCGCAACCGTGACCGGATCGGGATCGTGGCGGACCGCATCGACGAGCTTTCCGCAATAGAGCCCAAGGGCGAGGCCGCCTTCGGCATAGGCCTTCTGCGCGAGCAGCATTCGCTTCACATCGGCATGTTCGATAATCGGCACCTGCGGCGCCGTCGCATCCTTGCCGCCCTCGCGGCGGGGCCGTCCTTGCGGGCGCTCGCGGGCGTAGCCGAGCGATGCCGCATAGCCCGCGAAGCCCAGCATCGTCGCTCCCAACCCGACGTTGATCCGGGCCTCGTTCATCATGTGGAACATATATGCGAGGCCCCGGCCCGGCTCGCCGATGCGGTAGCCGATGGCACCAGCGCTCGGCGTGCCAGCGTCGGTCGACGCAAGCGGCCGCATGCCTTCGCCGAAGTTCAGCAAGGTGTTGACGGTGCCGCGATAGCCCATTTTGTGGTTGAGACCCGCAAGCGCGATGTCGTTGCGGGGGCCGACGGGCTCTCCCGCCCGATCGACCATTGTCCTGGGAACGACAAAGAGCGAGATGCCGCGCACGCCGGGACCTGTCGAACCATCGCGCGCGGCGATTTTCGCGAGCACCAGGTGGACGATATTGCCGGCGAGGTCGTGCTCGCCGCCGGATATCCACATCTTGTTCCCGCGGATCCGGTATCGCGGCCCAAGCGGATCCGCTTCGAAATCGTCGCCGTCGGCGACAGCGCGCGTGACGATGTCGGCGAGGCTCGAACCGGCCTGCGGCTCGCTCAGACACATGGTTCCAAGGGCAGCCCCGCAGAGCTGCGGATGCGCGAAGGCTTGGCGCTGCGCGGGGGTCCCGTGCGCCATCAACAGGTTGGCGTTCGCCGCCGTCAGCATGCCGTAGGCGCTGAGTCCGATGCTTGCCATGTGGAAAAAACTGTTGGCCGCCATTTCGACAAGATAGGGCAGCTGCATGCCCCCAAGATCATAGTCGTGCCCGGCCGCGATGAGGCCGGCAGCGGCGTGCGCCTCTACCGCCGCAGCGGTCGCCTCGGGTAAATGCACATGCTCGCCGTCGAAGGTCGGTTCGGACACGTCGACCAGCCGGTTAAACGGCGCGAAGCGCTCGTCCGCGATGCGCTCGGCAGTGTCGAGGACCGCATCGAATGTCTCCCGTGAATGGTCGGAGTAGCGCGGGTAGGCGCTCAAGTCGGCAGCCAACAGCCAATCGAACAGGAAAAAGTCCAATGTCGCTCTCGGCACCCACCGCTCCCCTCGTCATTCAAACCGGTCGCAAACCGCAGCGACCCAGTCGCCCATTTGCCCCATTGTAGTATTGTCCGACACAAATGCAAGACCGCGAACTTGACAGTTGCGCACCAATGACCGATTGTCGGACAATAAGCCCGCTCAAGAGGAAGCCAGTTTTGTACGCATCGTCTATCGGCCACGGTCCGCTGGTCGCATCTTTCCCGTCTAACCCTGCCGAGGCGGGTCATGGTTGAGCGCACCGACGGGCAACGATCACTGGACGGCATTCGCGTCCTCGATCTGTCGCGCATCCTCGCTGGTCCATGGGCGACGCAAACGCTCGGCGACCTCGGCGCTGAGATCATCAAGGTCGAGCGCCCTGGCCTCGGTGACGATACGCGGCAATGGGGGCCACCCTTCCTTGCCGACATGGAGGATGTGGCGACCTCCGATTCGGCCTATTTTCTTTGTGCCAACCGCAACAAGCGATCGCTCGCGGTGGATTTCACCCAAGCTGAAGGCCAGGCGATCATTCGCCGCCTCGCAGTGACGAGCGACGTCCTCGTCGAGAATTTCAAGGTCGGCGGACTCAATGCCTATGGTCTCGACTATGCGGCGCTCAAGGCCCTCAATCCGCGGCTCATCTATTGCTCGATCACCGGTTTCGGCCAGGACGGCCCCTATGCACATCGGGCCGGTTACGACTTCCTCATGCAGGGCATGGGCGGCCTGATGAGCATCACGGGCTTGCCTGATGACGCGCCGGGCGGCGGTCCGATGAAGGTCGGCGTTGCGCTAACCGATATCCTGACCGGCCTTTATGCCGATATCGCGATCCTAGCTGCGCTGCGCGCGCGCGAGGTCACGGGCCAGGGCCAGCACATCGATCTCGGGCTGCTCGACGTCCAGGTCGCCTGCCTCGCCAATCAGGCCATGAACCATCTCTACGGCGGCACGCCCCGCCGCCTCGGCAATGGCCACCCCAATACCGTCCCCTATCAGGATTTTCCGACCGCCGACGGCCATATGATCATTGCCGTCGGTAACGATCGGCAGTTCCAGCGTCTGTGCGAAGCGTTGGGCCGCCCCGACCTCGCGACCGATCCCGACTACCGCGACAATCGGAGCCGGCTCGCGCATCGCGACACGCTGCTTCCGATCATCCGCGGCGTCCTGCTCACCCGCACGACCCGCGAGTGGATGGCCCTGTTCGAGCCCTTGGGGGTACCCTGCGGGCCGATCAATTCGGTCGCCGACGTCTTTGCCGATCCCCAGGTTGTCGCGCGCGGCGACCAGATCGCGCTCACCCACGCGAACGGACGAGAGATCCCGCTTGTCGCCAACCCGATCCGGCTTTCCGACACGCCCGTCGCCTACGACCGCGCCCCGCCGACGCTCGGCCAGGATTCGCGGGAAATCCTCGAAAGCCACCTCGGAATGGACGACGCCGAAATAGCCCGCCTGATCGCGAGCGGGGTCATCGCATGACCGGTCTCGCCTCGCTCGACCTGGCGGCGATCCCGGACGAAGATGAAGCACTTCGCCCGGCTGTGCGCGCCTTTCTCGAGGAAGCGGTTTGCAGCCGTCCGGCCGATCGGCGGGCACGCTCTTGGAGCGGTTATGATCCCGCGTTCAGCCGCGAGCTGGCAAGGCGGGGATGGCTCGGCTTGACGCTTCCTCCCGAATATGGCGGGGGTGGCCGGTCTTCGTTCGCGCGCTTTGTCATCGCCGAAGAGATGCTCAACGCCGGGGCACCGGTCGGATCGCACTGGATCGCGGACCGCCAGAGCGGACCCCTCATCCTCAAATATGGCACCGAAGACCAGAAACGTTTCTACCTTCCGCGCATCTGCCGGGGCGAGGCCTTTTTCTGCATCGGCATGAGCGAACCCAACGCAGGTTCGGACCTCGCAAGCATCGCCACCCGCGCCGAACGCGAAGGCGACCAATGGGTCCTGAACGGACAGAAGATCTGGACGACCAACGCGCATGGCTCGCACTTCATGATCGCGCTCGTGCGCACATCCGGAAGCACGTCCGACCGTCAGAAGGGCCTGTCGCAGGTCATCATCGACCTGTCTTTGCCGGGGGTGACCGTCCGGCCGATCGAGGATCTGTCCGGCGATTCCCATTTTTGCGAAGTTTTCTTCGAGAATGTCCGGCTGCGGCCGGACGCGCTGATCGGCACCGAGGGCCAGGGGTGGGAACAGGTGACCGCCGAACTGGCGTTCGAGCGGAGCGGACCGGAGCGGATCTATTCGAGCATGGTCCTTCTCGACGAATGGCTGGCGTTCGTCCGCACCAAGATGGGCGGTTCGCCTGCGTCGACGCGGTTGGCGGGCCGGCTTGCCGCCCATCTCGCGCCGCTTCGCGCGCTGTCGATCGCTGTGACGGAAAAACTGTCGCGGGGAGAAAGCCCTGTCGTCGAGGCTGCGCTGGTCAAGGACCTTGGAACGAGTTTCGAGCAAATGGTCCCCGCGGTCATTGCCGACGATCTGGGCAGCCGCGCGCCAGAGCTCGTACCGATGGAACTGTGGCAAACGCTGGCCTATGCAACGCAATCGTCGCCTTCCTACTCGCTGCGCGGAGGGACGCGCGAGATTTTGCGCGGGATGATCGCTCGCGGTCTGGGGCTGCGCTGAGATGGACGATATCGCACAACTGCTCGCCGAGACGCTCGATCGCTTGCTGGACGAGCATTGCACCGGCCGCCGCATTCGCGAAATCGAAGCGGGTGAACCGGCAGAGACTCTCTGGAGCTTGATAGAAGAGAGCGGCTTTGCCGATGCACTGCTTCCGGAAACAAACGGAGGCGCCGGTCTCGACCTCGCACAGACCTATCCACTCTTCGAGCTCTGCGGCCGCCACGCGGTCCCGGTACCGCTCGCGCAAACGATGGTTGCCCGCGCCGCGCTGGCGGCAGCCGGCGTCAGTCCTCCTCCTGGAAGCATCGCGATCGGCCGGGCCACGCAGGACGGTTATGGCGCGATCCATGCCCCGGCGGTATCGTTCGGCCAAGTCGCCGACTGGGCGCTCGTCGCGCTCGGCGATGCAGCGGTCCTCCTTCGGGTCGAGGTCCGCGACCGGCATGTCTTCCCGCTCGACGCGTCCCTGTCGTGGCAGGCGGCAGCCCTAACGGGTGCGGCCGCGCTCCCGATCGGTGGCACGTTGCTCGAACTCGAGGCCTGTCTCGCATCGGCGCAGCTTGCGGGCGCGATGGCGCGTATTTTCGAGCAGACGCTCGACTATGCCAACGGCCGCCAGCAATTCGGGCGTCCGATCGGCAAGTTCCAGACGGTGCAGCATCAGTTGAGCGTCATGGCGGAACTCGTGTTCGCCTCGCGCATGGCAGCGCAGCTCGGCTGTCGGGCAAGTTCCGACGAACGGTTTGCGCTCGCAGTCGCCGCCGCGAAGGCGCGAACGTCGGAAGCGGCGCTCGAGGTTGCGACGATTGCGCACGCCGTCCATGGCGCGATCGGCTTCACTGCCGAACTCGATCTGCAGCTCTTCACGCGCCGCCTGCACGCGGGACGCCTCTCCGCCGGGTCCGAATCCTTCTGGCACGACCGCCTCGGGAAGACGCTCATCGCCGAGTGGCACGGCCCCTGTCTCGATATGATTCAGGCGATTACCCGACAGGAAGGCGATGCACGATGAGCCAGTTTCTCACGGAGGCACGGAACGGCGCCGTCCTGACCGTCACGATGGACCAGCCCGAGACCCGCAACGCCTTGACCGGCAATAGCGCGGTCGAAGAATTTGTCGCCTTGTGCGCGCGGGTAACCGCCGACGCGACCGTCCGGGCAATGATCTTGACCGGAGCGGGACCGGTCTTCAGCTCGGGGGGCAATGTGAAAGCTATGCTCCGCTACGAGCAGGACGCCCCCTCGCCCGATACGATCCGGGAGGAATATCGCCAGGGGATCCAGCGCATTCCCCGCGCGCTCTACAATCTCGACGTCCCTGTCATAGCCGCGATAAATGGTCCCGCAATCGGCGCGGGGCTCGACCTCGGCTGCATGTGTGACATCCGCATCGCGTCCGAGCGCGCCACCTTTGCCGAGAGTTTCGTGAAGGTCGGCATCGTGCCGGGCGACGGCGGTGCATGGCTGTTGCCCCGCGTCGTCGGCATGTCGAAGGCCTCGGAAATGGCCTTCACGGGCGCGGCGCTGACGGCCGACGAGGCGTTGGCCTGCGGCCTCGTGTCACGTGTTGTCGCACACGACGATCTCCTCGCCGAGGCGATGGCGCTGGCTACGCAGATCGCATCGAATCCTGGGGGCGTGCTGCGCATGACCAAGCGACTGCTGCGCGAGGGCATGGGCTCGACGCTCGACTCGCTTCTCGAAATATCGGCGGGCTACCAGGCCATCGCTCATCTCTCTCCGGACCATCATGAAGCGGTCCGCGCGTTTGTCGAGAAACGCACGCCGAAATTCTCCTGAACGCCCGCGCCGCGGACGGCGCCGATCAAGCGGACGCGGTCCTGTCACCCCTCGCGCCCGGCATGCGCTCCAAGGCGAGGATGAGCGAAGCGGCGACGAGCGATGCCGGGATGCCCGCCCAGAGGAAGACCGCATAGGAGCCTTGATTGTCGAAGGCCAATCCCGCCAGCAGCGGGCCCACGCCCGTCGCACCGCTCAATATGCCCATCAGCATCCCGAACAGCGCGCCATAGTTACGAAGGTCGAAATATTTGGCGGTCAGATAGGCGGCAACGTCGGTTTCCGCACCGATGGCGATGCCGATGCAGCAGGCGATGATAAACGCCTCGATCATCGATCCGTTGAAAAAGAGGATGAGCGCACAGGCAAGCGCCGGGACGACAAAAGCCAAGCTCCCCACGATACGCGCGGGAAACCGGTCGAACAGCCAGCCTATGGCCAGCCGCCCGACTGCCGAGCTGATGCCGAGAGCCCCCGCCAGGGCCGCCGCGCTGGTCTTGCTGATCCCCGAATCGACCATGATCGGGATGAAGTGGACGAGCAGGGCAAGCGAAACGATTGCCGACATGAACGCCGCCATGCCGAGACCGAAGAAGCGCACCGACAAATAAGTCTCGCGAAGTCTGGCGGCAGGCGCGACCGGCTTGCGTGCGTGCCGCAGATCTCTGTCCGGGACAGAAGCCGGCCGATCGCGGAAAAATGCCAGTGCGAGCGGCAGGGTGACAAGCCCCCAACCCAGCGCGAGCATGATATAGGCAAGCCGCCAGCCGAAAGCGCCGATCAGATAGCTCGACAGATAGGGGGTCAGCGCAGCCGAAAGGCCGGCACCGCTCAGCGCAAGCGCGATCGTAAGGCCCCGGCTCGCCGTGAAGCGGACCGCGACCGCCGTGGTCCATACGGTTGCTTTGGCGAACTGGATCGACGCCGCAACGAGAATCCACAGCAACCACCAGTTCCAGATCGAGGGTCCGGTCGTTGACAGCAGGGCCACCGATAGTCCGAAGGCGATCACGCCCGGGATCGCCACTCGACGCGGTCCGACCCGGTCGATCAGCATGCCCACAAAGGCCGAGCAGAGAATCGAGAAAAGCGAGACGATAGTGAGGCCGGAGGTGATTTGCGCGCGCGGCCAGTCGAACGCCTCGGAAAGCGGAATGACGAAGGCACCGAGGCTGTAGATATGAATCCCGCCCATGCCGATGCCGACCATCGAGACGAAGACGACCCGCCAGCTTTCTTTCCATTCGGACCGCGCAGTCCGCTTCAACGCGGTCTTCGCACCGGCTTCGGAACCATCATCCTCGGGCTTGCTCATCATCGCGATACCATGGTGCATTCCTCAAGGCGGCTGCAATCAGGCGGCAGAGGCGGCCTGCTACCGGGACGCGCCGGTCTCCGGTCTAGAACTGGACGGTGAAGCGTGCCCAGAGCTCGCGCCCTCGACTGACCACGCCGGCGACGTCGGCCGGAACCGGGTTGATGGCCCCGGCAGCACCCCCTGTACGCGTCACGCCAATGCTGCGGGTAAAATAATAGCTGTTGCCGAGGTTGCGGCCGATGAAGGCGACCTTCCACCGGTCGTCGTCCGCCGCGACATAGAAGCCGGCATCGTAGAGCTGGTAGGCGCTCTGCCGCCCCGCCGGCCGATTGTCCGAGCTGGTGAAGAAGCTGCTGCTGAATGACATGTCGCCCGACAGGCCAAACTTCAGGTTCCCGCCTATCGGCGCCTCGTAGAGGAAACCGGCGCTTCCCGTCCAGTCGGGCGCGCGCACGAGCTGGGTTCCCGAGAGGTCCTGCGACAGCGACGACTGACCGGTCGCCGGATTGAAGCGGACCGAACATTCGGGCGCCGGCTGTGCGCTGTAACAGGCCGAGAGATAATCGGTGTAGCGGGCCTGAGTATAGGCGATGGCCCCCTTGAGCGAGAGCCCGTCGAGCGGTGTGCGGTAATTGGCCTCGAACTCGACACCCTTGATCCGCGAGCCCGCAGCATTGCGGAGCTCGGTTGCGTTGGTGGGTCCCACCGGCACGGTCACCTGCAGATCGTCGAGCTTGTAGGTGTAGGCCGAAAGGTCAAGCCGGAGCGATCCATCGAAGAGCCTGGTCTTGATCCCGGCTTCGAAACCTTCGATCGTTTCCGGCGCATATTCGATATCGGTGAAGCTGTTGGAATTGCCGACGTTGAAGCCTCCCGACAGGAAGCCGGTCTTGTATGCCCCGAAGATCGTCAGCGCATTGGTCGGCCGCCAGGTCAGCGTCGCTTCGGGAGAAAAATCGTTCCAGCGTTCGCGGTTCTTCGGCACGCCGTTGATCAGGATCGTGCGCGGAATCAGCGTGGTGCTCCCGGTGGTCGCGAGCGGTCCGGCGGTGCCGATCATCGCCGAGGGAATATATTTTCTTTCGGTCGAATAGCGTCCGCCACCTGCAAGCTCGAGCGTCGGGCTCAAGGCCAATCGCAACTGCCCGAAGGCCGAAAACGCCGAACCTTCCTGGCGATATTGGGCCTGGGTGTTGATCGTCGGCGCGACCACGTTGAAGGCGCTTCGGTTGAGGAAGTAGCCCCGCATTTCCTGATAATATCCGCCGACCGTAAAATTCAGCATCCCGTCGAAGTCGCTGGTGAGGCGGACCTCTTCGGACAGTTCGCGAATATTCAGAACCAGGTAGGAGATGCCCACCGTGGGCGCATAATAGGCGTTAGTGAAATTGTTCTTGCTGTCGGCGTGCGATCGGTAATAGCCGGTCACGCTCGTCAGGGTGAGGCTGTCCGTCAGATCATAGTCGATGTTGAGGCTGCCAAGGACCTGCGAAAATTTGCCGTAGGATTTCCCTCCATTGAACCCCGGAATCGCTCCGAGCACGTCGCCGGGCTCGCCGACGATGTTGCGCCCATCAGCCGTACAGTCATCGACCATGCCCGAGCTGAGCGGTTGAGGCGCTCCGAAGGGGCAATCGACATATTCCTGGTTCGAATAGGTCCCCGACCCGTGCAGCTTGCTGAATGCGAGCTTGGCCGTCACCGCAAGGCGGCTCGTCGGCTCCCATTTGAGGGTTCCGCGCGCCGCGATTTCATGGACTTCAGGCGACCATCGTTCGCGCGGCGCGAAAGGCGACGAAGCCGGCACCAAATTCTTAGCATAGCCCCGTGAATCGGTGCGCGACACCGCCAGCCGGGCGCCAAGCGTGTCGGACAGGGGCCCGGAGACATAGCCCTCCTCGCGAAACTCGCGCGACTCGCCTTCGAAGCCGAACATAGCCTGCGCGGCGAATTCGCGGGTCGGATCGGCGCTGCGGATAGAGACGACGCCGCCCGGACTGTTTTTCCCGAAGAAAAGCGCCTGCGGACCTTTCAGCACCTCTATCTGCTGAATGTCCATTTGCGACAATCGCCGAACCGACGCCCGTGCGATTGCAACGCCATCGATATTGAAAGCGACGGCCTGATCTCCCAACGGATTGGAATCGGCGCCTCCAATACCCCGAATGGCGACATTTCCGCCCTGGATGGTACCACCTCCCTCACCGACGACCAGCGACGGGATCGACCGTGCGATCGTATCGATCTCCGAAAGTCCCCGGCGCGCGATCTCCTGCTGCCCTATGGCACTGATGATCACCGGGACAGAAAGCGACGTCTCCTCGCGCTTGCGCGCGGTAACAATGATGTCGCCGCCGTAGGGCTCGGCCTGCGCCGCTGTGCTCATTTTTTCGGCCGCATCCTGCGCATTTGCAGGCTTGGCGCTCATCGCGAGACAGACGGTAGAGATCGCATATGTCCAATGACTCGGCTTCATTTCGAACCTCCCATTTGTCGTCAAGTCTATCGCCTGATTGTCCGACAATACGATAGTAGGAGAATGAGTCAACGAAAGATCGGCGCGCGGCCTGGTGGAAGCCGCGGTACGCATCTGCCAGGTGACCCCTGTCAAGGGTCGTGCCAAGATGCGGCATGGATATTCTTCTGATCCCCGGCTTCATGCTCGACGCCGATCTGTGGAGCGAGATGCGCGCCGCCTTGGCGGATTTCGGGCGCGCGATCGACATCGACACGGCGATGGACAGCACGATCGATGGCATCGCCGCACGCGCCCTGCGCGTGACGAACGGACCCGCACTCGTTATCGGCTTCTCGATGGGGGGCTATGTCGCGCGGCAGATCGCCTATAAGGCCCCGCACCGTATCTGCGGCCTGGCACTGGTTGCAACCTCATCGCGCGGCAGCGAGTCATTGCCTTCCCCGCCCCTTCGGCCCGGTACCTTTCGCGAACTCAGCCGAGCAGCGGTCGCTCGCTCACTCCATCCCGACCACCGCAGCGAAGCGCTGATCGTCCGGGTACAGGATATGAGCCGGCGCCTCGGCGGTGAGGTATTCGCCCGGCAAACACAATTTCACCGCGACGACGATACGGCGCGTCTCGGAGAAATCACCTGCCCTACACTCGTAGTGGCCGCTGCACAGGACGAATTGCGCACGATCGATGAGAGCCGCACCTTGCACGAGCATATTCCGGGTTCGCTGTTGACCGTCATTGAGCATAGCGGTCACCTGATTCCGCTCGAACAGCCCGGGCTGCTGATCGCGGCGCTCAGGGCGGCCTTCGAGCCTCTGCTTCCGGCCAGCAGCTAAGCGCCCGCGAGACCTCTGGCGGCGGCAGACGTTGCGCGCCACGGTGCGAAGTGGCCGTCAGCGCGACCGCGGTGCGACAAACGAATTCAGTCGTTCAGGAGCCCAGGATTAATCCCCGCAGCATCAAGCGCGCCAAAATATTCGATGAAGAGTTCACGCTCGACTTGCGTGACCGGCGCTGCCGAAATCAGGTTGGGGTTCAGAGATTAGCGACCCGGTCACAACAATGTCCGCGGAATCGTCCTGCGGAATTTCGGTGTCACCGCTGGCTGGGGCGCTTGCGTTTCGGCGGAAGAAATCGCGATTGAATTGACGGCCTGCTTCGCAAATGCCGGTGCGGGCGCCAGCATTTCCACCAATAAAGCCGCCAAACATAGAATGCGCGCACGCTATGACATGACTGGTCCCCCCTCCAGAAATTATCGTATCGCTTTCGATTGTCTTTAGTCTGATTGTCGGATAATTCAACCGAACATTCGACTGGCGGAGGGGGGAGTCGATGTGAGGCTGCACGGCGATTTATGGAATTCGATGCGGTCGTGCTCCAGACGATTGGGCCGCCGCGCGCGCCCTCCTGCAAATTCTCGGCCGGCATCCAGGTTCGTTGCAAGCTACGCTCGGAAAGTTTTCTGGCCATGCGAACAATGAATGCGATGCGCGGGAGCGCCGGAATGAGGAAATCATGCAATGGCTGGTAAGAAGTGGCGGCTATCGCCTGAGCGCGGATGGCTCATTGGCGGCTGGTACGTAGTCATCATTCTGACGCTTCTCTATATTCTCGCGCTCATCGACCGTCTGGTCTTGACGCTGCTGATTGAGCCGCTCAAGCAAGATCTGAATATCAGCGACACCGCCGTCTCGGTCTTGCTCGGTCCCTCCTTCGCGATACTTTACTCGCTTGCGGCTTTCCCGATCGCGTTTCTGATCGACCGCGGCAATCGTATCGTCATCCTTTGCACGGCTGTTTTTGTCTGGAGCGCGGCAACGATTGGATCGGCTTTCGCCGAGAATTTTACCGCCCTCGTAATTCTCCGTGCGGTCCTTGCGATTGGCGAAGCCGCTCTCGCACCCGCAGCGATTTCGTTGATTGGCGACCGCTTCCTCCCGGTCCAGCGAACGACGCCGACGGCGGTCTTCTTGGCCGGTGGTCATATGGGAACCGCTTCGACCTATTTCGTGGGAGGAGCGATCATCGCTTTGCTCGAGGGCGGCGCATTCGACATTGTTCCCGGAATGGCATCCTTGCCGATCTGGCGATCGACCCTGATCCTGGTCGGTATCCCAGGAATGCTCCTTGCGGCGCTGCTTCTGCTCACAACGCGTGAGCCCGCTCGCGGCGTGCTTGGGACAGCGGCAGTAAGGGCGCTGGAGAGCGAGGGTGCTTTCCGGTCACCGTCCGTGGCCGTCCGTTTCTATTCATGTTTTCTGACGGGCCATGCCTTCAAGGCAGTTGTCACCTATAGCGCCGTCGTGTGGTTCCCGACCTATCTCGTCCGAACTTTCGACTTGTCCCCGGCGCGTGCGGCCTATTATTTCGGATTTGCGGTGCTGCTGTCGACCGCCCTAGCGGTCGTCTCTCCCATCGCGGTCGGAAAGGTCGCGCGCCGCGGTTATCCCTCCGTCCTGATCTATACATATCTGGTCGGTATCAGCTTGGGCGGTGCGCTCTATTTGTTGTCATTGCTTCAGACCGACCTCACGCTGACACTAATCTGTGCAATCATCGGATTTGCGCTACTCGGCTGCGTCACACCGTTACCGGTCGTGGCGATTGCCATGATGGCGCCAAGCGGAATTCGCGCGCGCGTCACATCGCTCAATTATATTGCTCTCAATGTGGTGGGTTTAACCTTGGGCTCGCTGCTCGTCGCGCTGTTTTCGGATCATGTCTTTGGCGCCAAGACCGGTCTCGGATATTCTCTAATCACTGTTACAGCCATCTCCATTCCGGTAACATTCGCCTTCGTCGTATCCGCGATTCCCCCTTATGTGGAAGCAGCACGGCGTGTTTACGGCCGAAACCTAGATAAAGCGGCGTGACGCAACGCTGCTCGCGCCACAGCGCGGCAGACTTGCCGAATTGACGATGCGCAGCAGGACCGTCCGAATTCTCGCCGGTCGCGGGGCACGGGAGAAAGTTGCCAATGATACACTCGACCGATGAGATGCGATCAACAAGGTCTCGAACATCGTCCAGAGTTGACCGCGCCCGTTGCGAGACTTCGACCAGATTTACATGAAGACCGGCGACGGAACCTCGCGCAAGTGAGAACAAGTCCGCCGTCGAAAAGGCTGCAGCCGGTGAAGCCGCGTTGCTGCGCGGCCGCGTGTCCGGTCAATCGGCGATCTTGGAGATCCTTGCGGGAAACCGCTCAACGCTGAAGGTCGGCACTAGCCGCGGATCGCCAAACGCCGCGGCCAGCGCAACCGCGCCGCTGCCCCCGCGCCAACCCAAAAGGATTCGCCTCGCCAGCGTCGCAGACCTTGGCGCGCTCGTCCGCACGGCGCGACTGCAACTCGGACTTACCCAGCAACGCTTCGCAGATCTGGCCGGAGTGGGACGCCGCTTCGTTTCCGAGCTCGAAAGTGGAAAGCCCACGCTCGAGGCTGCTCGCGTCCTGCGCTGCTGTGCCGCCGCCGGCATCGACATTTTCGCAGAGCTGCGGGCGCAGTGACCGAACTCGATGTATGGCTCGAGGCGTTTGGCCTGCCGGTCGGCCGGATTGTCTCCGCCGACGCCGACGATCTCAGCTTCAGCGAGTTCCCGATTTGGGAATTTGTTATTGATTCCCGATTTGGGAACTGATATAGGCTTCAGATGAGGATCATTGCACGGAACACGCTTGTAGCGTTTTGGGCCAAGCACCCGGAGACCAAGGCATCCCTCGAACATTGGTACTCGATCACCAATGCATCGGAGTGGGCGAATGGAAATGAGGTCATGGCCTCGTTCGCGAAGGCCAAAGTTTTGAATGGGGAAAGGGTTCGGTTTGAGGTCGCGGGTGGCGATTATCGTTTAATCGTATCATTCCACTACGGCCTGAAAACTGGCTGGATAAAATTCATCGGCACTCATGCTGAATATGATCGCATCGATGCCCTGAGCGTCGATCAATTTTGAGAGGTATTGGAAATGGATATTCGTCCCATCAAGAACGACGAAGATCATGCTGAAGCGTTGGAGGAAATGAAGGGCCTTTGGAACGCGGCCGAAGGGTCTCAAGATTATGATCGGCTGGCGATCATGATCACGCTCGTCCATGATTATGAAGAGCATCGTTGGCCAATCGGCAAGCATCTCGATCCTGTGCAGGCAATCGAGGCGGCCATGGAAGCGGAAGGGCTGAACCAATCGGATCTTGCGGCTCTGATCGGCAAGAGCCGCGCGACCGAAATTCTTCGTCGCAAGCGTCCTCTGACACTCGGTATGATCCGGAAGCTCAACAAAGCTTGGCATATTCCAGCTGAGCGGCTCGTCCAGGAGTATGAACTGAGCGCTTAACCGGATTCAGCTCGGCACCGATCTGATCGATAAACGCGATGTCCGGTCACCGCGCGCACCTGATCGAGCAGCGCAAGCAGCAGGATCGTCACCTCCTCCAGTGCGAAGCCGCCATCGTCGGGCCGTCCACGATGCCAGATCGCGATGCGGTTCCATTTCCAGTAAGGCGAGAGCGTGTCGGCCAGCCGCAGCATTTCAGCGCGCTCCCAGTCCAATCCACTGGCATTGGCATAAGCAAGCGCTTTCGCGATGTCCTGTCGGATATGCTTCGCGCACCATTGATCGTCGAACCCGACATCGAGCAAATGCGCGCTAAGCCCGAGCTGTGCAATGACGCCGGCCCGGTACAGCAACACCTCGGTTGCACGC
The DNA here is from genome assembly GCF_001314325.1 of Sphingopyxis macrogoltabida. Taxonomy (NCBI): domain Bacteria; kingdom Pseudomonadati; phylum Pseudomonadota; class Alphaproteobacteria; order Sphingomonadales; family Sphingopyxidaceae; genus Sphingopyxis; species Sphingopyxis macrogoltabida. The sequence continues at coordinate 36,017 of NZ_CP009430.1, read as the reverse complement.
GCCTCGACCCCAAGCATTGAAAGCGCTCCAGCCGCGTCGCGGTAGCGGACCCGGCTGAGTCCCCTGCCCTCGTCGCTGCGGCGAAGTAAGGCGGCTGCATCGCCATATTGATTATGCAGCGCGGCCAGGCACGAGGCACTGCCTTCCTGGGCCGGGCCTCGTGCAGGGATCGCGGAAATGGGTGGGGGCGCTGGGTTGTCGAAATGAGGTGACCTCATCATCATCTTCCTCGCATCCTGCTGCAACGTGGGAGGTAGGATGGATGCGATAAGACCCGAACTCCCGCGCACTGGGCGCGGGAGCCGCCGGAGCTGGTAACATGCCAACGACATGCGCCGCCGCCTTTAGCCCGAGAGCCTGTACATACGCGACGGCACCCCGGAAAATGAGCTTTCCGAGTTACGTAGTTGGCGGGATTACCAGTCCCGGCGCCACCGTTTGCGCAGCGCAGGACTCGCATAACAGACAGGGACTCGCGGGCCAATAGAGCTGTGCGCTGGCGTTGAGATCACAGGAAATCGGTGTTAGATTACATTGCTATGTCCGACGACGATCTCTTCCGATCGGGTCACCGCCCGAGCATTTTCGAACAGTATGAATTCAAGTCCTACGATCCGTCGATCGAGCAGAAGCCGTTATTCCTGGATCCTACAGATCCGGATTGGTATCCAGGACATCCTCTAAGTCTGTATCGCGATACCCGGTTTGACGATGAGGAAAGAAGTCCTCGTCCGATACAGCCGATTGTACCGACCTTGCCGATTGACGAACACCGGGAAAGCATCGACCCCAACAACCCCACCAGCCTGATCGCCGGCGGCCTGATCGTCGCACTCGTCGCCTATATATTCTGGGCACTTTAGCCCTCACTCCCGAAGCTTGGGATCCTGGAAGAAGCCGCGATTGTGATCCCGTCCGATTTCCTGGCCTAGGTCGGACGCCCCTTCGACATATTGGCCGCGCATAGCCTGGCCAGTGGCTTTCCGGCCTTCCAGCTCGGAACGACCTTCCTCGATAATTCTCGAGGCCGGGTTCGGGTCTCGCCTTCCGGGGGCGGCGGGAAGTCCGCCAACCCCGCGCGGATGGTACGCCGCACGTACATCTTCGGCACTGTCGATCGCCGGACGATGCACATTGACCATATCAGGCGTGTGCAAGCTCTCCGCGATCTCGGCTCTAATCGACTGCTGGGATTCGCTCATCCAGCGCCCGATCATTTCGTTGCGGACTGCCCTCGGCTGAGCGGAAAGATCGGTGGCCCAAAGCTCTGGCGCATCGAGGCCGGGATTATTGACCTGCTGCTGACGATACCATTGCGCGAGATCCTGGCTCAAATTCTCACTGAGCTGCATCCCGTGGGTTTCGGCATAGCTCGCGTCGCGCGAAAGCTGCTGCGAGAGTTCCTCGAGCCGCCGGGCCTGTTCGGAATAGGACTTGGCAAGCGCAAGCGAGTCGTCGGTGCTCTGCGACGACGAACTTGTGACCGATGCCCGGGAGAAGGTGCCACCCCTCTCATATTGGGAGTCGGAAATCATCGCATTCGACCCATTTCCGTGTTCGCTGTTGACCCCGCTCGACGATGAACTTCCGGAATCGATCGATCGTGTTTCGGACGTTCCGTGGCCGAGGCTGTCTGATTGCGTCCCGGACTTGGTGACGCTCCCGCCAATTCCGGAGGTTATCCTTCCACCGCGTCCGCCACCACCGAGCGCCGCCGAGATTGAGCCGCTGACCTGGTCCGAGATTTGCGCTTGTCGATCGTGGCCCTGCGTGATGCCCTTACGCTGAGTAATATTGGTGCTCTCACCGGTCCCCTCCGAACTCGACGTGCTGCGGCGATCGAATTGCTCGATCCCGCTCTGGCTCTGCCATCCGCTGCCTGCATCCCAGCCCGAGCTTCTTTCGGTGGACGTTCCGACCGTGCTCCTGTTCGCATGCGTTGCGGTCAGCACTTCAGCCGCCGCATTCTCATAAGCCTGGGCCTGACGATGCGCCCAGCTCGCGAGTTCGCGGCGCTCGGAAACGAAGCCGCTAGTCAGCGTGGGCGAGAACCCGAGGTGCGAGATTGCAGCGCCCGTGTCGAACACTTCCTGGCCATTACCGAACCCGCTGATCATCGCGCCATTGTCCTGCCGCCATCCAACACTCGGCGCACCGCCCATATAGCTGGGTGCGGTGGTCCATTGATCGGCCTGGCGCATGTTGGCCGTGGAGTTTGCCCAACTCACATTGCCGTAGGAATAATTGCCCGTCGTCTGCTCCAGCGCTGCGGCCTCGGCGGCATTCTGCGCGGGCGCCAGCATCGACATCGAATGCCCTGCTATCGACATCGCGCCGCGTGCGAGCCCAGCGGCGAGGAACGGCACGCTCATCAACATGAATCCGGCAATCGTCGCCGTCTCGGCGTTGACCGCGCCGATCCCGGCATAGCTCCCCAACGTCACGCCGCCACCGGCAACGCCGTTCGCCGCAGACGTCGCGCGTGTCATACAGATCATGTGGAGAATGACATAGAGCGGGCCCCAGGCCGCGAGATAGAAGAAGCCGGTCACATAGCCCTTGAGCGCCGGAACCCCGGTCTGCGGCATCAGAAAAAGCGGAAAGATGACCGGGAACATCGCGAAGAACACGACTGTGAGCACGATGTTGAGGATCGGCACCCAGGCCATCGCCTGCTGCGCGATCGAACCGTAAGTGTTGCGGGCCTGGATGTCGGCGCGGGTCTGGGCGAACGTATCGATCGCCGCGGCACCGGTGCTGCCCGACATGCTGTTGCGCGCCGCGGTGAAGGCATTGATTGCGGTGTTCTGGCGCATGACCTCCGCAAAGCTTCCGCCAGCGCCCGTGAAGGCGGCACTGACGATCGGCACATCATGTTTCAGCTTGTCGGCCGCCAGCGCGTTGCTCAGCCGGGGATAGGCCTCCCGTCCCCAGAGCGGCGCATTCGCCTCGATCATCGGCCCCCATTGCGCATCGAGCGCCTGGTAGGCCTGGCGGCATGTCAGTATGTAGCTTTGGACCGTGCCATTGCCCTGGCGTTCGAGCCATTGCTGCGACCTGGCTTCCGAGCCGGGGCCGACGGCCGCCCAGAGATCGGTCGCCTTCGCGAGCTCTGTTAGCGACTTCTGGTAGAGCATCACATCGCCGAACAGGCAGTTCTTGAAGTGATTTTCGAGGTTCGTCGAAAACTCCGCGTCGCGAACGACGAAATTGCGCGTCGCGTCGTAGAGCCGCGCGCCATAGACCATGCCGTTGCTGCTGTAGTTGAGCTCGTTCGGCATGACGAACACCGTCTCCGCAGTGCGTGTAAGCCAGTCTCCAATCTGTGTCGTCAGGCTGGCGAGAATGCCGAGACCCATCGGGACATTGTCGACCGTTGCGGGTGCGAGGGCGGGATTGATGCGATCGGTCACCTTGATGTCGACCGTCGGCACCATCAGGCAGAGATAGATGGCGGTCGCCTGGAGGAACCAGTTGAGCCAGGCGCGATAGTTCAGGGTGAAGGTCACGACGAGCAGCGAATAAATGAGCCCCATGACCATCACGACGCGGATCAGGGACTTGTAACCCCCTCCCCCCGACCAGGCCGCGACCGCGTTGAAGGTGTTGACGAGATACTCGCCGCCGCCAACCGTGAAGACCTCGAGCATCGCACTCCCTTTCGCGGCTAGTGGAGGCCCTGCGCAGAGAGGCCGCGCGAGAAATTCAGCGCGGCGGTCATCCCGGGCGTCATCGAATTCTGGAGCGTCGACTCCAGCATGATGCTCCGGTCGATAATCTGCATCGTGACCTGCAGCTTGTTGCTCAGCTTGACGTCGCGCTGTCCGAACTTCGCGCGCGTCGCCGCGATCTGTTGTCGCCACTGCGCTGCGGTCTCCTGATCGAAGGTCTGGTAGTGAACCTTCGCCTGCTCGACCCGGTCGAGCATATTGTCGAGCATCGCCGACAGGAGATCGACCGCGACGATCTCCGATAGCGTCTGAATTTCGCCCTGCGTTAGCGCGTAGTGGGCATAGGCCTGCACTGCGAGGATCTTGTAGAGCGGGATCGTTGCAAGGTTCAGGAGCTGCTTCTCCGCCGCGTCGAGCGGCGTATCCGAGCGAATCTTGTCGCTCATTGAACGGATCATCCCCTCGATGCGCGGCCTGAGCGCCGCCGAAGCCGACACCGACAGCGTCTGCTCCCCGACATCGTAGCAATTGGTGTCATTGCAGCGCAGAATCTTGACCGGCGGCGCGTCGGCCGTCCCGTCGAGGAGCGCGGTCACGACCGCTTCCTCGGCTGGTCCGAACATGACGACCTTGCCGCCGATGCTCGGATCGGACGATGGTGTCGTCACAACCGTGCCCACCAGTGTCATGACATATTCGGAGAAGCCCTTGTCGAAAGCCCCGAACTTCGCGGATTTCTGGAGGGCCTCCCAGGTATAGTTGTGCGGCTCGCCCACGAGCTGGTCCTTCATCGCCGCATCGTTGTTGCCCGCGATCGTCGCATCGCGGCGGTTTCCGTTGTTGCAGCCCTGCCGCGCTGCCGCCCAGTCGGAGAACACGCCCTGGCTGTTTCCCACTGCCTCGCAAATCGTCGCCCGCGTCGTTTCCATCTGCGGCCAGATGCCGCCGACAAGCGCCTGCGCCGTCTCACAGCTTGAAATGTTCATCTGGTTGAGGAGCTGCGCCTTCTGGCTGAACTCATCCATCACCTTGCCGATCTCCGGCGAGACGGAATCGATCGCGAGCTTGAACGCGAAGCCGAGCGCATTGTTGGCGGTCGCCTTCAGCATCGCGATGATCTCGCTCGCATTGATGAACGAGAAGCTGCCGCTGAAGAGATCGATGCCGCCGCAACCAGCGCGCGCGCTCGGAAGCTGGAGGTTGAACGGCTGCACGCTCTTCTGCGGAAAGCGCGTCCAGACATTGCCGAGCGAATAATAGCCGGCGGACTGTCCTTCAAAGGCGGACGGGCCCGTCACATTGGCCGCGCCGCCCGCCTCCGAGAAGAATCGATTCATCTCGGCTCCGACATCGGCGCGCGCGGTTCCCGAAACCGCGAGGTTCGCCGACGCTGCGAGTCCGGCCCAGGCGCAGGTCGAGCGCAGGATGCGGCGCCACAGGCCGCTACGGCGATCCTCCACCATCAATAATCACTCCCTACCTTGGTGTTGGTCAGTGCGAAGATGCGATCCATGATCTCGTCGGCGCTCAAGATTCCGTAGCCCACCGGGATCGTACGCTTGGTCAGCGTGTCGAAAAGCACGAGTGCCGGCGTCTCCTTGCCGCTTATCCCCATGCGGGCGCGCTGCCCGGAATCGACGACATATCCGGGGAAATCGCGGCTTGGCCCACCGTCCATCGAAACGGCCATCACCGTGATGTTGTGGCTATCCGCGACCGAGCGGAGGATGGGGGAGAAAATGTCGCACGCGCCGCAGCTCTGTGCGTAAAAATAGAAGAGCCCATAGCGCTGGCCAAGGTTGGCGAGCACCGCGTCGCGATCGGCGCGGCGGTTATCGAGCCAGGCTCTTTTACCGACGCTCGAAACCGGCCGCTGAAGCGTATAGTCGAGCTCTGGCGTCTGCCACAGTGCCCGCTGCCAGGTATCCGAAAACGTCGAGGCGCGGTCGAGCTGTTCGCGCTGGAAGCGAACATAGGCGATGACGTTCGCCTCGGACGGATCGAGGATCGCGCGGGCCTTGAGTTCGTCCAGTTCACGGGTGATCGCTGCCAGACGCTCCACCGCACTCCGTTTTGGCGGCGGCGGAACCTGCGCCTCCTGCCGATTCGGTTTCGAGCAATAGAACCATTGTCCGAGCCGCCGCTCGCCGCAGTAGAAATCGTCGCCATCGGCGCGCTCGATATCCGTGGCCATTTGGCTCCCGTCTTGCGCCAGCGAAGGCGCTCCGAAGCTCAAAGCCCAAAGCGCCGTAACCGCCGCCATCATCCTACCAGCCATGTTCCAGCTCCCTTTTTCGCCAGGCAGCTCTGCGACCTGCCGGACCTTTGCGCGGAGGAATGGGGTGAGAGCGACCGGCTATTGGGCGCCGCTGTGTCCGCCGATCGCATGGAGTTGGCGCAGACAGTCTGGCGTTCGGGCGCGGCGCGCCGACGCAGTCATTTGCCATGGAGATCATAATAGCCCTCGATCCGTTGCTGGATCTGCGTCATGGCCTCGACCTCGTCAGGGAGTTTCGCGGCGTCCATGAAATCCGCGTAAACCTCGGTGAAATCCATCACCGACAGGTCGAGCCGCGCAAACTCGTCGATCGTAAATCCCAGGCATTGCTCCGTCTTGGGCTTGTCCCAGGGTTTGCCGAGCTGCGTGCGGCCTTGTTCCTGGAAGACGCGGCTCAATTTGCTTTCGAAGCAGCAATAGGCAGTGCGCTTGGTCTTGCAGATGCCGAGGATGCTTGAGGAACAATAGGTTCCGACCTTGTGACAGAAACCCATCCGATCCCTGATGTCGAGCTTCTTCTCGTCCTGCGAACAGGCGAAGAGCGTCAGGAAGGGCGTCGCGAGCGCGGCGATGCCGGCAGGGCCGGCGGCAATGGCGGCAGCCCCGGCCCCGGCCGAAAGCAGCCCCGAGGCCTTGCCGGCGCAGCAGTTGATAAGACCGAAGACCGGCTTGTGACACGTCTCGCGCGCGCCGCGGAATAGACTGAGATCGTCTTCGTCGAACTCCTTGCCGGCCTGGTCGATCGCATGCAGCGCAACCAGCGCGTCCTTGAGCTCGGTCGACGCCTCGCGAACGATCGGCTCACAATCGCCATTGATGCAATAAACGTCGTCGCCGCAAATATACTGGGTTGCCCCGCCGACATTGCTGCCGGGCGCCGGGCAGCGATAGATACGCTCCTCCACACGGCACGCGCCGTCCGGATCGTCGTCGAGGCATTCGGTTCGCACGAAGCTGCACGCATTGTTGGCTTCAAGTTCGCTGCAATCGCTGGCCGGGGACACGAAATTGCACTGATAGGTGCGTCGCCACTCCCAGCACGGCTGGGTTATGGCCACACCGTCGATCAGGCGCGTCTCTTCGCCCTGCGTGCACTGGTCTGGGCCAGACGGGACACATTGACCATCGCCGGCATAGGCCTGGCAGCTGGCATCGCTGCGCTCGACCGTGACCGATAGTTCGTTGGTCCGGGCATACCAGAGCTTTCCGGTCGCCGGCATTTCGGGGCTGTTCGAAACGATCTCGGAGGTGCAGCTGATCGCCCGCACACTATAGTCCCCGCAGAACTTGTTCCCGCTTCGATAACCGACGGCGACGCTGGCGGCGCAGCCGCCCATTGAGGCTCCGCTGGCCCAGCAACTGCCGTTCGCCAGAGCGCCCGCGAAATCACCTTCCCGCGGGAAGGGAGCGCCATAGACCCCGTCGCCGGCGGCATAATATTTGTAGGCCTGCCGCGTCGTCGTGCGCGGGACCATAACGGGGGTGCAACTGCGTGTCTCTTCGGTCAGCTGGCTGCCGCGGTTGCAGCTCGCCTCATAATAGCCCGTCGCGTCCGTGCCAGGCGGCAGCGGCGTGCAAACCCCGGCTGAGCCGCCCATTTCCTCACCGTCCAGATAGGTCGACGGGTCGTTTTCGATCGATGTCGCGCGCCGTGTCGTGGCCAGGATCTCGTCATTGCTGAAAGCCGGGCGCGTGCGGTCACCGTCCACCGTGATCCGATAGGGCTCGCTGCGGTGTCTCGCCGAAGCGCCGGCCGCCTCGAGCCGATCGGGATCGTCGAAAAAATTCCCCTCGGGCAAGGCGGTCCCCGCATATCCCGGAACCGCCTCGGCCCTCGCGCTGTCGGTCGGGACAAGCGAACTGTCTCGCCGGGTTTCGTTGCCGAGCTTTCGCCCTTCTTCCCGAGCCTCCTCGACCGTCGTTTGCGCAAGCACCGGCGAGACCGCGGCCAGGGCGACCAGCAGGCAGACAAGAGCCCGCGAGGCCTTCATCGCGGCGTCCCCTGGAGACGTTTCAGCCCGACCGCCGCGACCCGCGCGCCGGAACCATTTGCCTCGGCAAAGCTCGTGAGCGCATATTCGAGCGTCACATTCCCTACCATGCGGTCATGCGCCGGAACCTGGGTGCGGCAGGCAAACCCAGCGCACAGGTCGAAGTCGGACGAGACCGCGACGTAGGTCGGTACCGCAGCAACGTCGAACGCCCGAAAGAGGCGCGGGTCGACGCCGATATTGGCCAAGTTGTCTTCGCGTGCGACCACTTTTCCGAGCCGCTCGGTAAAGGCGCGCATCGAATTGTCGGGAAAGCCGCGAAATACGACGACGCCTCCCGCCCGCGCCGTGTCTTCGATGATCGCACGCAGCGCCTTGGCCGGCATGGAAAGGCTGACAAAGACGATCAGTTGCGGAGCCTCGCCTGCACCGACCCCGACGTTCGCCGCCGCGCCCGAGACGATCTCGTCGAAATCGATCGGACCCCCGGGGCCCTTGGGCAAGCTCGCGGCCGCGACACGCTCCATATTCTGCGTGCCCGCAGCCCGGACCGACGCCGCCTCGTCGCGGAAGGCATCGCCCCGATCCTTGACCTGCTCGGCAAAAGCGGTCGCCTCGTCCTGCATGTCGGCGGATCTCTTGCGAACCGCCTCCAGGTCGAGGCCGTCGACGGTTTGCGCGAGGAGCGCGGTGACGCTTGCTGTCGCAAGCAGCACACCCCCTATCAGGATCAGCTTTCGCATCCGCGCCTCCTAGAGCACACAGCAGTTGCGCTTCCGCCAGACCAGATAGCCCATGTCTTCGCCGCCGGCGGGATAGGCACGCCCGGCATCGGGTGGCATGGTGGAAGCGCCGATCGCCGAACAGGCAAACCGGCCGTTCACCGTGGGGATCGGGTTGGTCATCTGGAATCGATATTGCTGCTTGCGCATGATGGGCATCAGATATTTCTTGCACAGGCCCTTGGAGCCCATCGTTCCCCAGGCGAGCGCTTGGCGGTGCATCTTGTAGGCGAAGCGGGAGAGGGCGAGCCGTGACGACTGAACATGGCCGATCGATGCCGGGATGTTGCCGTTGAGCGGATACATCGAGCCCTGGCAGCCCGCGCACCAGAAGAGCTGGTCGAGCGGCAGATTGCTGGTGGCGGCGACACAATCGCCCGCGCAGGCCGCCTTTGCGATCGGGTTCGCAAAGATGACGGCTTCCGGATTGATAAGCGCAGCGAGAGCATCGTCCTGCCAGAGAGGGTCGACCTCGGTCATGTATGCGATATCGAAGCTCGCCTGCTCGAAGCAGGCGAAATCGGTCAGAATCTCCATCCAGTAGAGGAGCGGATAGATATACCAGTGGACATGCCATTTCGCGGTGCTTTGCGACCGGCCGCCGACCATCGACGGTCCGGCCAGATATCCCTGGCCGATGTCGAAGCCCGGCGCGATCCGCACGCCGCCGAGGTTTGGAAAGCACCATGGCTTCATCGTCACGTCGGCGAGACGGGCGGGCTCCCAGAACCCCACCGAGATACCGATGCGTGGTATCGGATCCGCACATGCGCAGACGGGAGATGCTGGATTGTTCGGATCGGGTCGTCCGCTTGGCCAAATCTTCAGGCCGCCCACCGACAACGGAAAAAGACACGACCAGCACACATCCGTCACGGGATTGACGAATTTTCCATTGCAGGGTGGACCGGCCGCCTCGACCGCAGGCGTGACAACAAGAATGGCGAGCACTGCAATCAGCGTGCGGACGATCTTGCGGAGCGAGCGCATCAGTCGCTCTCCCGCGGCATGGTGAGAAAGGCCGTGTCGGCGCGATGCTTGGCGCCGAGATAGACGATCGTCGTCACCACTGCGGCGACGAGCAGCAGCCCGGTCGCAGCAGGCGCAACCCGGCCAGCGAACTCTCGCAGCGGACCTTGCGCGACGATACTCCCGGCCAATGTCAGGCACAGCGCCTGCCACCCATATCGGAGGCGGCGAAGTCCACGCGTTTCGGGCGCCGCCATCGGTGTCGTCAGGAAATCGAGCCAGATCGGCATCAGCTTCGCCCCCGAGGCTTCAATGCGATCTCGGAGACCCGCATGGTGCGACCGTTCTGGCTGACCACCGCGGGCGTGTGCTTAATGCCGAAAGTCCCGGTGAGCCGGCCTTCCTGATCGAAGTAGAAGCGCCGTTTCCTTGCCGTCATCTCGTCGATCGGCGACCCTTTGACGAAGATGATCTTCGCGCGGGGATCCGCGTACCGACCCAACGCCCAATCGAGCTCGCCCGGATCGTCACCGTCGACGAAAACCAGATCCTGCCTGATGGTCACGAAGTCCAGCGGATTGATCCGCTGCCCCGCCGCGGCGACGAGATTTCCCTTCTGATCGCGAATGTCCTGCTCGATCACGGCCGTGGGGTCGTAGGTCCAGCTGCGCGGGGCGCGCGCGGGCGTAATGCCGCCGACGGGATCGGGGCGGCGGACCTTTGCTTCGACCCGCCGCGCGAAGACCTCGTTCATCCGTGCAAGCTCGCCGCTGGCTTCGGCGCGGCGCAAGCGGCTCTCGATCGTAGCCAGCAAATCGGGCTCGACGATCGGAAATGTTTGCCCCTCGACGCCGAAGTCCCGCGCTTCGCTCCGCATCGGTCCCGCCAGAAGTCCGGCAGCAACCAGGCCGAGAGCGCCGAGCATCATGGATCCAGCCCGCTTCATAGTATCGGGACTCCCGTTCCGACGAGCTGATGCGCGCAAACGAACCCGATATCGGCATAGCGGCTGTCGAACCCGTCGCGGTGCGGTGTCGCCGCGAAAAAACATCCAGCGGGAATCGGGCCGGTGGCGCCACGGGTGAGCGGTTCGCCGAGCCGGGTCCGGGCCTTCATCCGCGCGACGGCCTTGCCGTTGATCGTGACAACATCCTGCCGGTGCGCGACGACATCGCCCGCGACCCCATAGACGATCTTTCCGAAAGGCTTCGCCCGCTCGCCGAAGTGGCGGCGCAGCAGCGGCGAGCGCGGCGGCGCAAAGAACACATAATCGCCCTTCTCGGGCACGCGGCTCCGATCGACGAGAAAGGCCCAGTTGGGAAGCGAGTCCGTCGTGTTCACGAGGAACAGATGATGGTCCCGCCAGTCTCCAAGCTCGCCGAGCGCGGCAGCGCCAGCGACGACCGACAGGGGCAAGAGCCAGACGCGCCAGCGCGCGTGCGATCGCAGCGCCAATGCTTTACTGCCCGGCATAGCCGCCGCTCCCGTCGAACGTCGAAACGGTTGGCGCCGGCGGCCCATATTGCGGACCCCGCGCGCCGGGTGGCCCCTGCATATCGCCCGGTGAAAGAGGCCCCGGATAGTCCATCGGCATCATGGCCGGCGGCGGCGCAGCCTGCCCCGCGCCCGCGATGGCCTGATCCTGCAAGTGCTGCAGCTCTGCCGCCGAGGCCTGCCTTGGCCGCGCAATGCCCGAGGCATAGACAGCATCGCGAAGACTATCGGTGATATCGGGTACATTCTTGGTGAGCACCGCCTCGCCCACGAGGACGACCTCTCCCTTGCGGGCGCGCTGCGCGAGCTCGGTATCGAGCGACTCCATGAACTTGCGCATTTCCGCCTCGACCTGCGCCGGCGGCGACGCCGATCGCGCCTGGGCCTGGACATAGTCTCCGACGATCGCCGACAGGCGCACGGCGACGATCCGGTCCTGCCGCGGCTTCACCAGCTCGCGCGTGACCCACATGCCCCAGATCATCAGGCCGAGCATCAGCAGTCCCGCGAGGATCTGGACCCGGCTAAATCCCGCGAAGGCCGGCCGCGGCCGCAGGGGGGCGTGCGGTGCAGCCGGGAGCGGGAGTTCGGGCTCGGTCTGGTCAGTCATGGTCGCAGATCCTTTCCGGCAATTGCGCGGGCAAGATGCGATCCCGGCGCAGGACGATCAGGAGGATGGTGACGGCGAGGTGCGCCGCGAGGAAAATGTCCCGGAACGACTGGACCCGCGCTGCGTCCGCCTCGACATATCGGCGGACGAGATTGTTCAGCTGGTGCATCAGCCCGTCGAGCGACCCACCACCAAGGAGAAGGAACGCGAGGGCGAAGACGCCCCAGCTCAGCAGCATCGTCGACAGAAGGAACCGCGAGAAGTGCAGGCCGAAGACGAGCGCCGTGCGTCCATCGGGCAATCTTGCGGCGCGGCGCGGCCTGGCGGGTGGTGCGGAGGTGGCGCCGCTCATCGACTATTCCGCCGCTTCCGCGAAATCGGGATCCCGCGGCGCGGCCCCTCTTCCATGAGCCGCCGGGAACGCAACGCGCTCGATCGCTTCGTCCATGCCCAGACCCTGCGCGACCAGCGCCTCGATGGCGGCGTAAACCGCAGGGCTCGACGAATAGACGGTCGCGGAAAAGGGGTCGAGAACGAGCCTCCCGACCGCGAGCATCTCCGGCCCCTTGATCAGGATGTCGGAATATTCGCGCCCGTTGATCTTGAGCGAGCGCAACAGCGCGTCGGTATAGTCGTCCATCTCGAAACGGTCGTGGTTCTTGAAATCCGCGATCGTCTCCGGCTTTTGCTCGAGGATGACGAACCAGTCCGAATTTTCGAGCGCCGCGATCGAGCCGGGCGACTTGTAGTAATCGTTCAGCGACTGGGTCGCCGTGACGAGCGCGCCCCCATATTTGCGGCAGGTTCGCGCGTAGGTTTCGATAAAGTCCGCCGTCGCTCCGCCACGAAGCATCTGCCAGGCCTCGTCCAGGAGCAGGGCCTTGGGGATCGAACGGTCGACCTTGCGCATCATCTGCTGCGACATGAACATGATCGCGGTCAGCACGACGCTGCGCAGCTCCTCGCGCGAGGACAGATCAGACAATTCAAAGACAGTGAATTGAGCGGAGAGCTCGAACGAGGCCTCACCCTCGAAGAAGCGGCCATAGGTCCCGCCGGACGAAAAGGGCCGCATGGCGATACCCAGATCCATCGCGAGCGCATTGCCCGTCGCCTCCAGTGCCGCGATCACGTCGTCGATCGCGCCGATCCGGCCCTTCGCCTGCCAGACGCTGTTCACAGCCCCGTCGATCAGCCCGCGCTCGGTATCGTTGAGGCGGTCGATATGGCGCGCCATCTGGCTAACGATCGCCTTCAGCATCGACATGCAATCGAGCAGATAGTCTTCGTTGCCGTTCGCGAGCTCCTCGTCGATCATGCTGAACGGGTTGAGGCAAAAGCCCGACGCGATCGTGAATTCGACAAAGGCCCCGCCCTGGAGCTTGGCGGAATGCTCGAACGATCGACCGTCGTCGATCACGACCACCCTCGCCCCCGCGCCGCAAAGCGACGCACAAAGCTCCTGGAGCGTGACCGATTTGCCCGAACCGGACTTGCCGACGACAGCGACGTTGTGATTGCCGGCGGCATTCTCGAACGGGCTCCAGAAAAAGGGCTGGCCGCGGCGACCGATCAGCATCAGATGCGGCACCGGCCCGCCCAGATACTCGCCCTGGATCGGCGCGAGGTTGGCTGCCGTCGTCGTGAGCAAAGTGCGCAGCCGCTTCATCCGGTCAAGGTCGCGCGCGAGGCCATTGGCCATCGTCATCGGCATCGCGCACAGCAGGCCCATCACCTGCAGGTAGCGATCGTCGAGCAGATCCCAGCCCGCCGCGCGATAAACAGACTTCAAGACCCTCTCGTTGGCGTCCCCCCGCCCCTTTGGGGAAAAGGAGGTGACGCTGAAGAAGACGCGAACGAGCTTTCGCCCCTGGCGCACCTCGTCGTTTACGAACCGCCATTCCTGGGACTGTTCGCGCAACTGGGGCAGGAACCGGGCCGATTTCGAATCCGCGAGGCTCGTCGTGCGCATGAACTTGAAGCTCGCCTTGTTACTCAGCGCCTGGGAATCGGGAAACTCGATGCAGAGGTTCGTCGATACCGGACAAGGCATCCGCAGCTTGTCGGTGAACATATCGCCGATGAGGCGCGCCACATCCCAGGGCGCCCACCGCGTCGGAAGATTCCGGACCGAAAAGCTCCGGACGTCGAATATGTCGGGGAGTATCTCGCCGATCTCGGGCGCCTCATCGACCGTCTTTCCCGTCGGCCGAAACCGTTCGGTTCGCAGCAGCATCCGATCCGCCTCGATGCGGAATTCGACATCGCGCCGGATGGCCTGGTCGGCGATGGGGTCGAACGGATTGTAGTTGACCACGTCCTCGCCGGCCGCGGTCGTCGGCGATGTGATGTCGTCGATCCACGCGATGAGGTCGGCAGGCTCCATCGTCCGCGCCGAGACGTTGATCGATGCCAGGGCCGAGATCAGCCCCTCCATCACGGCAACGATTTCCTCGCTTGTCACGCTCGAGCTTTCCGGCGTCGAGTAGGAGATGGCGACGCGATGGTTGCGCAAACTGAACGGGGCGTCGGAGGACAGCGATTGCCAGACGCCCGCGGTCAGGAAGTCGACACGATGCTTCGCCATCCGCTCATAGACGCCGCGCGCGGCGTAACGCGGCAGATACCAGCGTGACAGCCGTTCGCCGATCCGTGGGCTCATCCATTGGTGAAACTGCAGGCAGCCCGGTGTCGGGATGGCCTCCGAGAGAAATTGCGTGAGGATTTCGCCCGTGCGCTCATTCGCGCCGATGAGCGGGCTCGCCTCTATGACGAAGCCGCGCGAAGCGCTGTTGTAGAAAATCCCGGTCTTGGGGTCGTGGCTCCGATAGGGAAGCCAGTCGGCAAGCATCGGGACACCTAGCCTTGGCCGTTCGGCATCGGGCCGCGCGGTATCGCCGAGAATGCCTGCAACCAATCGTTCGAAGAGACCGCGGTCCGCCATGTCAGTCGTCCTTCTCGACGCTGGCCGGAAAACCAGGTGCGCTGGCGCCTTGCTTACCCGGTCGCGCCCCAGCCTCCGCGGCGCCGCGCGCGACCGAGTCCATCGCCGCGCGCGCCAGCGGGTCGGGCTTGGCGCGCGCGGCGGCGGCGGGCGCCCGGGTCGCCGCGGGAGCCAGGCGATCCGAGACATCCGCCTTGATGGCGCCGAGGGGGTCGGTCTTGCGGGCGCGGGCGGCCGCCACCGCGTCGGCCGACGGGAGGCTATTGCTTGGCCGCGCGTCGCCGGCTTGCGGTGGATCCGCCTGGTCCACCGCGTCGGCGAGAGAGACAAATCCCATGATGCCTCCCGACGCCCGCGCATTCGCTTGCATGGGTACGACGGCCTGCTGCCAGTCGCCGGTCGCAACGACCGCATGCACCGCCGTCGCTTCGTGAAGCCGGCCCCTGTCGTCGATATAGGGTTGGAAGACGATACGGAGGACCCGTTCGCGGGTGCGCGCAGGATCGCCAGGTGCCGGTCTCACGGGCTGCGCTCGAGCAACGCGGGTGGCAACCGATTCACCGAGGCCGGGCTCGCTCGCCGCTGGAACGAAGTCGCCCCCCTCTTCTCCGCCGGCGATCGACGCGAGCGCCCGGTCATCGATCGTGCCGCTCGGCGCGCACACGCCATCGGGAGCGGAGCAGGAAAAGCTTCCCCGAACATTTCCGCCGAGGCTGGCGCAGCTCCCCAGGAGAAGGAGACCGCCCGTGCCGAGGAGGATAGCAGGGGCGCGGCGGAGCCGCCGGCGAGGCGCTCTCACGACTTCGCTCCCTTCAACCATTGTTCGAGGAAGGCACGCGGACGATAGCCTTCGAGCATCGCACCGTCGCGACGCACGATCACCGGCGTGCCGCGCAGGTCATTGCGCTCGGCAAAGGCCTCATTGGCATCGAGGCCCGAGGTGTTGCACGCGGGCGCGGCCTTCAAAGTCTCGCCGGCATAGACGGCGTGGAGCGCGGCTTCGCGGTCTTTAGCGCAATAGACGCGATCGGCGACGTCGCGGCTCCCGAGCACCGATATCGGCCTCTCCACCACGCGCAGCTTCATATCGCGAAGGACCTGCGCGAGGGCACGGCAATAACCGCAGCGAAAATCGGTGAAGACGGTGACCGTCTCGCCGGAAGGATTGCCCCAGACGATGGCACCCTCTTTCGGCAATCCGGCCAGCGAGAGCGTGCGGCTCTGCCCGGCCGCAAGACCGCGCTTCGCCGGGCCGGGCACCGCGACGCCCTGGCTGCCGGCCACCTCGTCTGCACCGACACCGTTGTTGGCCCGCGCCGCCGCGCCGACGAGCAAATCCGGGTTCATCTCGAGCAGACGCGCCGCGGTGATGTCCTGGCGGGTCTCCATGTCGTAAACCCGTCCGATCATGAGATAGCGCGCGCCGGCGTCCACATAGAAGAGATTGTCGCCCGCAACGACCTCGCACAGTCCTCCGATGGTCGCGCAGTCGACCGAGCCGATGGCCGTCCTGGGGAGCCGCTCCTTGAGCAGCGCGCGGACCTTGCCCTCGCTGACGGCGGCATCCGCCGCGAGCGCGATCCCCGCGGCGCCGAGCGCCACGAGCGCCGCGGCCAGCAGCCGCGAAGGGCGCGCGAGGCCGCGCCAGCGTTCAGTTCCGGACATAGACACCCTCCAGAAAAACGATCTCGACATCGATGCCCGTCGGCATCTCGATCACCGGCTGATATTGCTCGGCGCGCTCGATCAGATATTTCGAGACCATGTCGCCGCTCTGCGCGACGCCCTCGCCGAACCCGCCTTCGAGGATTTCCCCGGTCGAGAGCCTGTCGCGCTTGCCCTCGGTCGAGATGTTGGTGCCCTGAAAGACGCTGTTCGCATTCGCCGAAAAGCCTCGGCCGAAGCCGCCCGCGAGCCCCGCGAGGAAAGCCTGGGTCACCAGCGAGCCTTCGCGCGAGACCACCCTGCCCCGCACACCGGTCTTGCCGCCGAAGGCGAGGAAGCCCTTGACCTCGGATACCGCGTACCGGCCGCCCGGCTGCGGGCAGGTCATCTTCTGGAGCTTCACATAGACCTTCTCGGCCGACAGGTCGCCGCGTGCCGCCCCGTTCACGAGGCAACCCTCGATCCGCGTCGTAAGCACACGCCCGTTCTGAAGCACCGAGCGCGCCGGCCCCGTCACGCGAAGGACCACGGGGAGCGGGTCGGTCTGGCTGTTGACCCCTGCACTCGCGTCCACTCCGACGATGACCTTTGCCCGCGCAAAGCTGTTCGGCGGGAGATAGTTGATGCTGTCGGTGTAAAGCGTGTTGCCCTTCTCGACCCGCGACGCCGTTCCGCCCGGGGTGCTGGCGAAGCTGACGAGCTTGACCTCCGGCGGCCCGCCGAAACCGGCGACGGCTTTTTCCGCATTCGGCGTGTCATCGGGGCGCTGATAAGACTGGGGACCGGTGGGCCCATAAAGCGCACCCGGACCGGGAGCGGGCGCCGGCGTCCGCCGCTCATTGACTTGTCGGCGCAACTGTTCGTTCTCCGACTGATAGGCGGAGAGCACGCGCTGACCATCGGCCTGCATCGCCTGGTTCTGGCCCTTGAGCGCCTCGACCTGCGCGGTCAGCTGCTCCAGCCTTCGGTTCTGCCCGTCTATCGACCTGAGGCGGTTCTCGGTCGACTGGAACCGGTTTTCGGAGAGCGCCATCCACTCCTGCTGCGAGAGATTGCGGTTGACCATGTCCTTGGTCGACACGGCGACCTCGGTCGTATCGTCGTCCTTTGCGGCCACTTCCGCTTCATCGCCCGAAAAGATCCAGATGGACGACAGGAGGAGCCCGGCGCCGCCGGCGCCGGCCAGGAGAAGCCGCTGCCGTCGGCGAATGGCCTCATTGCCGGCGAGATCGCCCGTGAGCGGCGACACGCCCTCTTCGACCGTCTCGTCGAGCGGTTGGCGTTTGCGCTTCAATAAATCAGCAAGGGGCATGGGCTCACCTTCCAGTCTGGGAAACGAGGTAGGCGGTGGTCGCCTTTCCGGGCGGCAACGTCTTCTCGGCGACCGAAACCGCAAGCGCGCTGGCCGGCGCCACCATCGCCTCGGTCAGTTCGACGGCCCGATCGCTCTTGTTCTCGATACGGAGAACCTTCCCCGAGAGGTCCGCTCCGCGATACTCGGCCACGAGCTGAACCTTGAGCGGTCCGACATTCACGGGCGTCAGACTGCGCTGGCGCATCTCGTAACCGTCGACGATCGCCCCCGCGTACATCGCCTGGACCAGCTCGATGGCCGCGTCCTGCAGGCCACGCGATTTCGCAGGCCCTGTTTCGGCCAGACGCTCCTTCGCGATCGCGGGATTGGAAATGAAGACCTGGACCGCCTGGTCGCCATCGATCCGGCAGACGAATTTATAGACATATCCGCGCTTGCTGGTCGCGAAGAACGAGAGCGCCGGTCGCGCGAAGCCGTCGGGTACCGACAGATAGATATCGCCGCGCACCGGCTCGTTGACGACCGAGAAATCATCCGCCGGATTACCGGTCGAGATTTTCGAGACCGATGCAAACTCGTCTTCGACCAGGCTAATTCGGGTGAGGTCGCGCGCCGACGCCGTGCAATCGACCTGGCTGCTGTCGGACGCCATCACCGTCTGATCGGCCCAGGCGGGCGCAGCAGAGACCAATACGGCCGCGGCCACGAGGCCGGCACCGGCATACCGGCTGAGATGGCACTGGACGCGCGAGAGGAGGAGGGCGCCGGTCGCGACGCTGCCGATGGCGATCAGCGAGATCATATGTCCCTCCCCTTGACGGGCGTCACCATCCCGAAGCCGATGAGCTTCAGCGACAGCCCGGAATATTCCCAATCGTACCGGAAGGTCCGGTTCTCGCTCGAAATGACCTTGTTCCCGACAATCGTGTGCAGTTCGCCCGTCACCTCGGAGCGCAGGTTCGCCGTGTCGATTTCCATCTTTTCGATCGTGAAGAATTGCGCGATCGACGATCCGCGCTGCTCGCTGACGATCTTCAGGAGCTCGGCCTTGACCCGGCCCTGCATCCGCGGGGCAGTGATCTCGAGAACCTCGTTCATCCAATATTCGAGGTTCTGCGGGCTCCGATCGAGCGTCAGTACGACGGTGTCGCGCGTGATCATCTCGAGATACTCGCGGCTGACCCCGGCGGAGCTGACCGTCAGCGGCGAGCGCAGGATCGGCTGGAGCACGACTTCGCGGTCGCGGGAAACGGCGACCAGAAACAGTCCGACTGTGATGACGGCAAGCACGGCCGCGGCGAGAGCCAGCAAGTTGCGCTGCCGGAGGATACGCTGGCTGTGCGCATGGCTGAAGGAAAGTTCCATGTCAGCCCGCCATCAGACGCAGATATGAGGGTGGCGTGGCTCTCAGACCGGTGAAACCGGACGGAAAATGCCAATAGGCCAGATGCAGAAGCCATGACGTCGCCCGGCCTGCCTTAGCTTTCCTGAGACCCCACCAGCCTGCACCCGAAAGAAACATGCCGATAAGGATATGCTGAGACAGGACCCCCCATGCGAAGGGGATGACCATCGCGAGGAACTCATCCAGCGTCCACAGCCCGATCAGCTCGGGATCGTCCAGATGAGTCGGAATGACGTACTTGTCCGCGGCCATTGCACCACCCTCTCCTTGGATCGGTCGAAGCTGCCACCTCGACCGGTCGCGGGACCTTTCAGATCGTTGCCGTCACCGTCGAGGTGACGATCGGGATTCCCGTGCCGGCGCCGACGCCGACGCCGACGGGGATCGCGATTTGCCCCATCGAGAAGCGCCCCGAGGCGAGCGCGACAATGCCGCCTGCCAGCGAAAGGACGGTGATGATCTTGCCGCCCGAGCCTTCGAGGAAGTCGGTGAACGTGTTGAGGGCCGTGTCGAACGTCGTGTCGGCGCCCGCGAAGGCAGGGCCGGCAGTCCAGACGAGGAGAAACAGGACAAGCAGAGCAAGGGCGAACCCCAGCTCCAGCTGTCCAACCTTGTTTCGGACAAATTGCATGGTGGATTTCCTTCACATCAAGACGCGACCGAACCGCGCCCATGAAGAAGCTCACCAATCGTTCCCCATCGCGACAAGCGGTCCTCGGGCCGGCAACTCGAATCGACGGCCGCGATTGTGATTTTTCTTTCTCAAGAGGCAGAATTCGGGGCGCTTTGCCCCGCAATAAGGGGCGGATTACCCCTCGGGATGGGGCGAGGTGGCCGCCTATCCGGGGCGCCATGCCCCGCAATTGCGGACAGACGACCATCAGGGTAGATTCGCGGACGCAGACTCGGGTTTTGTTAACCATTTGGCGTTCAACAAAGCGCGATCGAGGCCGACGCTTGCCGGGGGGCGTGCTGGTAAACAGGGTCAAATGGGAACGTGGCGTTTATGACCGCTGACGCACGAGACTATATGCTCGAAATCTCTGAGCTCCTCTTCCGGCTCACCACGGAGAGCCTTCGCCTGCGCTCCAACGAGACCCGCTCATATGAGAGCCTTTCAAACCTGACGCTGTACCTCGCGAGCGCGAACCGCGACATGGCGGCGCACGACACCGACGTCCTTCGCCAGCATCTGAAACTCATACCGGCGGCAGGCGACATCTGCATAAGCCTCTCCTTGCCTCCGAGCTGCGTGGACCGGCTCGAGGCGATGCGGACCGGCCTCGAGCCAAGGATCGGCCATGCGCTCGCATCCGAGGCCGTACTGTCCCTTTTGCTCTTCGACTATGTGGTCGAACAAAAGGCGGCGCGCGTGCTCGAGACGCTCGGTTTCGGCGCATGCGACGGCCTGGAACACCGCGGCGGCGACGCCCTCTTCTCGCACTGACAGGCAGGCCATCGACGCCCGCCGCGAGTGCCAATCTGGCCCAAACCGCGCTTGCCAAGCCAATTTTGCTGTGATTGTCTAAGGTTAACGGAGCGGCATTGGGGGTCGAAATGTCATCTCTTGCCTGGATTGAGGCGTAGATCGTGGACGCCGGGGAAAGCGGGAATCCGCTCCGCGACTATGTTCCGTTGATCCTCGAATCCATGGCTGCGCAGGAAACGGCGCAGCGCGCGCTCGCGCAGAAGACCGGGATCAACAAGACCAGGCTCGGCCTCCTCCTTCACCGCGATCCCGCCAAGCGGTCCGTCATGACCCAGCCCGAACTCGAAAAGATCCTGCATGCGCTGGGGACGAACATCCTGCAGGCCTATACCTGCCTCGAAACCTTCGAGGGTCTCGATCTCCTCGATCGTCAACGCTACTCGACGATCATCTCCATGCTTTGCGACATGTTCGCCGATCTGCCGCGCAAGATCATCGAGGCGCTCGACGGGATCAACGGTATCGACGGATCCGAGGTGAAGCGGGACTGGGGGGCGCCGCTTCAGCGCGCCGTCGTGAAGAAGGTCGCCGAAGAGGTGGTGAAGATCCGCGAACGACGCGCGCGACTCACCGACGGCGATGATTTCGAACTCTAGCCGCCGGACCGCGCGGCGCATGGGCGGCGATCGGCTGACCTCAATAGGTCCAGACCGCGGCGGTTCGCTGCCTGATCTCAGGCACGATCGATTCCCTCGGCACATTGCCGTCCGCCGGAAGAATGGCCACCTGACGCTGAACACCGCTCAGGCGCCCCCAGTTCGAGAGGACGTTGACAACATAATCCTGCGTCTCGCGAATGCGGGGGACGAGGCCACCGCGAACTCGCCCCGGCCCCGCATTGTAGGCAGCGAGTGCGAGGTGATATTGGCCGAACCTGTCGAGCTGCTGGCGCAAATAGCTCGCGCCGCCCCGCAAATTGCCTTCGACACTGTACCGATCCACCCCGAGACCCGCCGCCGTCGCGGGCATCAGCTGCGTCAGGCCGAAAGCGTTCTTGGGAGAAACGATGGTCGGGTGATACCGGCTTTCGCGAATGATCATCGCGTCGAACAGCCCGACCGGGATGCCATATTCGCACGCGATTCGGCTCATCATCCCATAATAGGATGCGCGGCGCAGCTCCGCGTCGGACCCCAGAAATCCGGTCGGCCGATAGCCTGGCGAGGTGCAGCCCGGAACGAAGCCCCACGTCTCGCCCGAGAGCACCGAACCGGGCCGCATCCACAGGGGCACGGAGATGGCGGACACGGGCGCCACAAGCGCGGGCCATTCCGGCTCCGCAGCGATCGCCTCGGCAAACTGGCCGCCAGGCAGCGCCCGCAATCTGGCCTGCATCTGTTCGATCAATCCTGCTTTCGGCCGATAGGCCAGCACCTCGGCCCCGACCCTCGGCGTCGCATTGTCCACCGCAGCGCCGGACGCGCCGCGCCCGCGCGATGCGCCGGCTGTGTCGCCCATCAGGATCAGCTCCGCGCGCCGCGCAGTCCGTGGTTGGCCCTCCTCCGCGTGGACAGCCCCGGCCCAGCATGTCGCGAGGCCCATCAAACCAATAATTGTTGCTCGCATGACGCGGCCTCCCATCTGCCAGTCACAAAGTGGAGATCAGGGCGCGGCGGTCTGTCAATCCGGCGGGGACAGGCCCCCGCAGAGCGGGACGAGGTCCCAAGAGGCCGCCGATGTGGCTGATCCCGAGAAACAGCGATGGCTGTAGAGGCGGTAGAATAGCCCTCCCCGCGCTCGTTCGGGAGGCGCTTGTGCGATGGTATGTCGGCACCGGTTCGCGCGCCGATGAAGACGCCGGTATCATGCTCGTCCAGCAGGCCCGGGTCGGTGAACGGTGGATCGCCTGTGATTGCCTGGCCGATGGCGAAGCGCCGCCGATCCTAACGCCCGCCTTCTTGTCCGAGGCCGACACCTACTATCTGCGCCGATTGACGAGCGCCAAGCGGCCCGAACACCTTATGGACTGTCCCTTTTTTCGCGAACAGGCGACCAATCGCCTGTCCGAGGTGCGGACCCAGGACAGCCCGGCCGAACCCCCGATCGGATATTTCGAAGTTCTGCGTCCGGCACCGGAGCATCTGGCTCAGCGTCCGGACACGGACACGACCGACGATAGGACGCGCCAGGGATCGATCCCTCGCCTCGCGCGCCTGCTCTGGCGGCTGCAGGCCTTGTCCGGGCTCAATTATTGCCCATCGCTGTGCGAGGAGTCCCCTGAGCGTTCGATCACGCGCGAGTTTCAGCAACTCGCGTTCGCCGCGGCCCGCGTCGAGATCGCGCCGGGCATCGCGCTCGGCCGCGCCTTCTGGACGCATCCCCAGCCGCTGCACAGCAAGCGCGTCTATGCCGCGCTCCGCGCGCTCGCGCCGAGATGGCCACGCGGCCACGCCCCCCAAGCCTTTCTGGCGCTCTATGCGCAAAACGTCCGCGGCTCGACCATCGAGGTTGCCGACGGCGATCCGGTCGTCCTCGCCAATCGGGTGCAATCGCCGTCGATCCGCGGTAACCGGATCAAGGGCCCCTATCTGGTGCTCGTTGTCGCAGGCCAATATCCCGAGGCCCAAGGCTATGCCGCGCTGCGCGGATATGCCCAGCCGATCTTCAAGGGCAATCGGTTGGTGCCCGTCGATTCCGAATTCGAGCGTCTTGTCCTTGGCGAGCTTCTGACCCTTCGGCGGGACCTAGATCGTGCGGGCTGGGACCTCGCTATCGAGAAACCGCTATTCGACACGCTGACGCCGCTGGGATCCTGCCGGCCCGACTTCATCCTCGAGGCACGCGATCGGCGTAGCGGGGAAATGCGGCGCATCATCGTCGAGGCGATGGGGACGAACGACCCGGACTATCTTGCATCCAAATCCGTCACGCACCCCCGAATGGCGCAAATTGCCCCTCTTGCTCTCGTTCACTCGGAAGACCTTGAGGGCGGCCGCATCCGCGAAATCGCCCGCTGCATTTTGGCTATTTAGCGCCCGCGCGCTCATCCAGGAATTTTACCTATATTTTCTGCTCAGTGATTATAAACATAATGCCGGATATTCGATTAACCGGCCTTGCCCCGTCGCCGATGATCGCTAGGCAGCTCCTCTCCCATTCCAAAAAAAGGCGCCCGCCAGATTCGCATCGGACGGGCGCCAGATGAAGATTTCTGTCCTCGTCAGAGGGAGAACTCTTCTGGGTCGCACAGCGCGGTTAGCGCTGCCGCGCGATCCGATATTGGACGAAAGCGCCAAAAATTCCTCTGTCGGCGTTCCATTGTGTTTCATCGGAACAGAGCAATGCCCCAAGCTATCGCTCGTTCCTGAGCCCTGAATATGCAGAACTGACCTGTCAGGGGAACCCGTCTCCGCTGCAGTTAGTTGGCGAAGTCGTCCTTTAGCTTGTCGACTTTCGCCAAAAAGAAGTCCTCGCTCCAAAGTTCGGCCATCTTAGATTCTTCGGGGCGCAGGAATCGGCGTACGTCCTCAAAGGCGAGTCCCCAGTCGATTGTCATGATCGCCGAACGCAACACTTCGCGCAGCCATCGCATGTCGACGGCAAGACTGCCCTCCCCCACCCATGGCCCCGTTTGCATCAATGCCGATTGGAGGAGCGGTAGATTAGGTGTGACCCCCTTGGAGACGTACCAGGAAAAATCGAACCAATCCCTCCCCTTCAGGAACCCTCGGCAGAGAAGCGCATGGACCTTGAGGGCAAAATTGGACTCGAGATCCTGATGCCTCACCAGATAATCCAGTGGGAAATCGAGGAAGCTCGTCGCTTCACCGGACCCCGAAGGCGGGTTCGTGTCGATCTCGAGCTTGATCTTGATTGCCGGGCTCAGGCCGCGATCGACGAATTTGAGGTCCAGTTGACGGGCGATCGAATTATCTTTGAGGACTGCCTCGCGGATGGCGGTATCCATTCGGTCCCGAGGCTTCACTTCCAGATCGAGACCATACTCGTCGAAGACATCCGCCAATACCTTCAAATAGGGCGACCAATCGAAGGCGGAATCGGGTTCCCTCAGGATGAAATCCAGATCTTCGGAGAAGCGCGGCAACCCGTGCAGGATTCTCAGGCTCGTACCGCCCTGGAAGAGAGCAACATCGAAGAAGTCCGCTCGCCAGAGCGCGTAAAGCGCGATTTCCTGAAGAATTTGCTTGAGCGCGTTCTCGCGGCCGACAGGTGTTTCGGTGTTGGCTTGATCCAGCTTTTCCCGGATGAGCTCGATCAATGGAGTTCTGCCTTCATAGACAAGACCGCGCTCCTAAGATGATCCAGAAAGGCGATGACCGCCTTATGTTTGTAGACGAGCTCGAGAGCGGTGAAATCCCTGGAGCGCAGGGTTCGCAATTGCGCCTCGTCGATCCGCATGCCGTCAAGAATCCATCCCAAACCCGACCACCGCTCCTTGCGCAAAGCGACCAGATCCATCAGCGCGCGCAGTGGATTGGCAACGAGCGCGGGCCGGCTTCCCATAGCGGCCCGTTTTACATCGACCAGAAACTGGTAATCCTGAAGCGCGAGCGGGTGGAAACCGAAATGGCCGAAGATCGGCACGTCGTAGGAGATCGTCTTGCGACCTGGCGAGACACTTGCCGTGGTAAAAACACCCTCCGGGATCCAGCCATGATGCGAAAGCGCCGTCTCGAACGAAACATAGCTGCCAGGCCGAAGCGCCTGGGCAACGACAAACGGATGGATCAACTCGCTTCGATAGCGCCTGTCGAGCACATAGCTCCCGCGCTTGAGCCGATGAAGCGCCCCCTCCTTCAGGGCGCGGTTCACCAAACCGTAGCGACGAGCGTCGCTTCCCCCGAGCACGTCTTCCAGTTGCCGATCGCTAAAGATCCGATTGGCCAGCCCGGCCTTCGTCACCATGGTAGAAAGCGTATCCACAAAGTTCCACATACTTCCAAAATTCGGAAGTTTCAAGAAATCTTTGTGGATGCGCCGCGTAGCTGAATCTTTAATCTTCAGACGATCTACCCGCAACCACGCGGTCGACGAAGCAGGTATAGGCCGCGTCCCGCTCGACGCCGAACTCGCTGCAATATTTGAATTTTCCCAAATATGGTTCCTTGACGTCGATGCACTATGCTAGCCGCGAAGTGACGAAGAGGCTTTCCGAAAGCCGGGTTCGCTAGCCCCTGATTTATGACGGGACCTGGCCGATCGCGGACGGCCCACTTTTGGGCGAAAATCGCGAAGAGCAGACCACGTTCGCCAATCAGTCTGCTATGGCAAATAGCGACCGGTTACAGACGTTAAACGGCGTTTTGTGATGACCACGTTTACTGACAGGGGTTTTGCCTGCTCGCTCTATAGCAGGCGGCCCAATCGGCAAATCGAGCGATTCGCTCCCAAAAGAGGCCGCGCGTCGCCGCAAAGTTATGCATGTGACTCATCCGTGGACAGACAAAGATGTCGACAGAGGGCGCCGAGCGATATGCGCGAGGCTCTCCAGGCACATCAGCTGTCGTGTCTCGTTCACCCATCCCCACGAGTACCGGAACAGTGATTGCGGCCGCTTCGGGCGCCACCGCTCCTGGCGTTAGACAGCTCTGAGCTACGGCGCCGGGTGTCGTTAATGAGCCCCACGGTTGGCAGACGACGCCGACCTGTTTAGCAGGGTCATGGATGTGAAAGAAACGCGCAAGATCGATCAGGGCCATTTCTTTCATTTCGGCATCATAATCGTCGGCGAAATGAAATCCCCAAAGCATCGGATGCTCGGCCGTCCCCGACGTGGGGTCGCGCATTGCCATCTTGCTTTTGAAGTTTTCGACGGCACCAGCGTTTACCACAACAGGAACTGCGCCGTGAAGCAGGGTGTCGCGTGGAAGCCATGGCGCGACGATCGGCTCAGTCCCGGGGCGCACGGGAGGATGGGTATGCACTGCCGAATAGCCGAGCACCGCAACGCCATCGTAGCAGTGGTAGCGTCCCTGCTGGATGATAGTGAGACAACCTCCCATCGATTGGCCGATACCGATTTTGACCGGATCGACAATCTTTGGGAATCCCTCGACTAATGCGCCCTCCGCTAGAAGACGTAACACTTCAGCCTCCGCTGCCATATTGGCGGCCGCCGTCGTCGTATAGTCGAGTATTGCAGCGTCGTGGATGCTCGAATCGCCGACGCCGAGATGATCGACCGAGACAAAAATCCAGCCGCGCTGTGCGTGCCAATCCGCCTGCGCTCCGCGGGCGGGGCCGGGCAGATCGACCGTGTAATAACCGCGGGAATAACCGCCGCCCGGTTTCGCAAAACAAACGATGGGCGCGGACGGCATTGTAGACGGATCGGGCAGCGTGATAGTTACGGCGACGTGCGCGTCCTGCCCAAGTTCGGCAGCAGCCGTCACATCGATCTTCATGTCGATGGCTCGCATTTGCGCATTCTCCCCTATTTTTTCGCCACACGAATCGTGTCCACAGGTGTGGACATAGCCTCATGTTGGGAGTGTGGCTAGGGGGTGCGATCCACTACCTGTTGCAATTGCTCGGCTAGCCATTGAACCGTTGTGTCGGAGTCTGTGTCGGAGTCGGCTTTGAGATCGAGTATTCGGCTGTACAAGAAGTATCCACTACATATCATCGATATGCGCACCGCCAGTTTCCTCGCGTCAGTACAGCCCAACCAATCAGCGATTGGCTTGACAACCTGCTGTTCCATCAGGCGAAGAGCGATGGCTCGCGAAGTGGGGTCGGACGTTGCAAATATCAGCATCTGGACGGGTTGAACCTCCCTGCCGCTCTCACGCGAAAAAAATGCTGCGGCTCGTGCTCCGAAAGTTTCGCGAGATCCGTCCAGGAGTGGGCTCACGTCCAGTGTTTCTGCCAGCGCACGCTCAAACAGGCGCTCTTTCGGTCCAAAATAGCGTTGAATGAGGGTTGTATCGCATTCGGCGATCGCGGCGATCGCTCGTAGGCCAACATCCTTATAGCCTCGTGAGGAAAACGCGTGCTGAGCTGAGGTCAAAATCCGAGCGCGTGTCGCGTCGGCGGTAGACGGCTTCCGCTCTACTGCGTCCTTTTGATCCAACTGCATTGAGCTACGGTAGCCCGCCGAAGGAAGGATTGGAATTTTTTTCCGAGCGTTACGGCTTCATTGAGGAAACAGATTTCGTTCGATGGCCGATTGCAGTCGGTCTGCTCTCAGGGAGTAAAACTGAAAAGCCGCCCTTCTATGCCGCGATCACCGTCGGCTACCTGCGTGCTCGTCGGCACCGAGACCTGGTCCCGCGAATGGGTCCGCTACGAGATCTCGCGCAGTCTCGCGCGGGGGAATGGCCTCGTTGCGGTCCATATCGACAAATGTGAATGCCCGCGCACGGGATTTTCGCTGGCTGGGTTCAACGCGCTGGCCGCGGTGGTTGCAAAGGCCTTCTCTAGGCTTCGTCATGCCGCTCGATACCGGTACCGCCCGCTATGACTGGAAGCTCGATGACGGATATCGGAATCTGATTCGCTGGACGAACGCCGCAGCTAAATCCGCAGGTCACTAGTGCGTTCCTCCGACTATCTGCCATAAGGCATTTCCAGGCACCCCGCGCGCTACCACCAAATTCCGCTCACTCATTCATAAGCAAAGTCCAAATTCTTGCTCATACTGGAGTGTTCCTCCAATATTGATATGCTCATATATATATGTTATCTATCTCCCGAAATGGACATATATATATGAGCGAAAGTCAAGCCAAACTCGCCCGTAAAAGCCTCGATAAAAAGCTGAAACCGCTCCGCGATGAGCGGATCGTCACGCCGCCACGCGGCTGGACGAAAGCAATTCGGGAATCGCTCGGCATGACCACGCGCCAGCTCGCCGCGCGGATGAACGTGGCTCCAAGCCGTGTGAGCGCGATCGAGAAGGCTGAAACCACCGGGGCCGTCACGATGAAGACCCTTCGGGATACCGCAGCCGCCCTCGAATGCCAGCTGGTCTATGCCTTCGTCCCGACCAAGCCGCTCGACGAGCTTCTCCACGATCAGGCGGCCCGCAAGGTCCGCAACGAGATGATGCATCTCAATCATACGATGCGCCTCGAAAATCAGGCGGTGACGCCAAGCGATCTCAACGATGAGGAGCGCCGGCTGATCGGCGCGTATCTGACGACGCTCAATCGTCGCTTATGGGACACGGAATGAGCGATCCTCTTTTCGAAGGGGATGACGACGCGAACACACCGCTCGAAGCGGACGAACGCGAACAGCTCATTCCGTCCTATATCACGACCCGCGCCGAACTGAATGAAGCGGAACTCGCGAACATTGCCGACGCGGTTCGCTGGCTGGGCTCGCGCAAGCGCGACATTCTCGATCGAGACTTTCTGAACACGCTGCACAAGCGCATGTTCGGCGACGTCTGGAAGTGGGCCGGCAGGTACCGGACGACGCCGCGGAACATCGGGATCGACGCCTATCGCATCGCGGTCGAACTGCATCAGGTGATCGACGACGCCAAATACTGGGTCGAGCATACCGCTTTCCCGCCCGACGAAATCGCAGTGCGGTTCAGCCACCGCGTTGTGGCTATTCATCCCTATCCGAACGGCAACGGGCGTTTCTCGCGCCTGATAGCTGATTTGCTCGCTATTCAGCTCGGCCAGCCACGCTTCACATGGGGCCGGGTCAATCTGGTCGATCCGTCCAAGACGCGAAAGGAATATATCGCTGCGCTCAAAGCCGCCGATACTGGCGACTACGACCATCTCATCGCCTTTTCGCGCGCCTAGGCGCGCATCAATATGGCTTCTCTGAAGAGCGAGACCCATCCCCCAACGCCCACGGTTCGAGAACTGCCCCCTCCTCCAGTGACCCGGCGGGCCGGCCGGCCAGCATCATTCTTCCCTGAACCGCGCCGCCATGCGAGCACTGGCACCGCTTCTTGCCGCGAGCTTCTCTCCGTAACGCATCACCGTCTTGGCATCGCGCCACCGGTACGCCTGCATGATCGCCGGCAAGCTCTCACCTGCGGCAAAATTGTCCTGCGCGACGCCCACCCGAATGGAATGACTCGACACCGCGGCGATCGCCCGCGCGACGTCCGCTTCCGTCATCGCACCCAGCAGCTTCTTGTCGAACGCCTGCCGGATCAGCCGCTTGTAGATCAGCGTGATCGAGCCGGGATGAAGAGCGCTGTCTCCGACACCCCGGACCGACCCGTCAAAATAGGTCTCGACGCGCCGAAAGAGGGCGCCCCGCTCGATCCGCGCCGCTGTGCGCCATGCCTCGACGGCGCGCATGGTCATGGGCGACAGATAGGCCAGAGCCCCCTGCCCTTCCTGGTCCGTCTTGCTTCGGCCAATTTCGACAATCCCGGCACCGCCATCGTCGGCCTCCTCGATATCGTGGACCATCATCGCGGCAAGCTCTGACCGCCTGCATCCCGTGTCATAGGCGACAAGCAGGAGAGCCCGGTCGCGAACGCCCAGGAGGTCGCGACGGGTGGCCTTGAGGAGCGTGGAAAGGCAAATCCCCATAGCCGGGCTATCGAAATCGCTGATATCCCCCTTGAACCGGATCGCGCGGGCCTGACGCTGGCGGGTGCCGAGGAGCTTGCGCGCCGCCTTATGCTCGAACCGGACAAGCGGCGCGGCCGTCGGATCTCCGCGGCCAGCCATCCGGTAGGCCCAGCCAATATTGACCAGATAGCGGGCGATCGTTGCCGCCGCACGCGGCGGCGTCGCCTTCGCAGCCGCGCTCTCACGGTCCTGGCCGGACAGGGCGCGAACATAGGCCGCCACCGTCTCGGCCGACGCCTCCCCTGCCCGCACGCGCAATCGGCGGCACCATGTGTCCCAAAGCTTCAGATCCGACAGGAAGGCGCGAATGGTGTTGGGCGACCAGGCCCGCGCCGCGGCTTCGACCAGCTGCGGGTCGACAAGTTGGCGTTCCGGAGAGAGCTGCCGAACCTCTCCGACGACCTCGTCGAGGCGCGCCGGCGACGCGGAAACGATGCGAGAGAGAGCCGTGGTCGCCATCGCCGCGCGGTTTAGCGCGAAACAGCCTTATATGATAGAGTCATGATAACCGTTCATTATCACTACTAGGTGTAAGAGCATATTTGACTAAAACCCGATTTAAGTTAAAAGAATACATGGCGATCACTGCACCGCGCGGCCAATTTGGCCCCGAATATAGCCCGCGGCTTGCCACCTCCGTTGCCGCCTGCGCCAGCGCCATATCCCGTCTGGATGCCCGGATTCTCGTCAGTTCTGTCGCTCCGGCATGGCGCCGCCGCGCAGCTTGGGCGGGCTACGCCAAAGCGCTCCAGCTCCAATCCGTCGAGATTGACGAAATCGATGTTTTTTCCTGGATTTGCGGGCTCAAAATACCCGGAAGGCCATCGCTATCCTCGACGCTCAATCCGTTCGAAGACTTTCTCCCGTGGCAAATCGCCCTCAATGACCCCGATCCATTCGCCTGGCGCGACGCGAGGCCGATCGCATCGTCGGAGCCCGCGGGAGCAGCCGATCATCCGGTCCTTGTGCGCGCGCTCGAACAGCTTCGGCGCGATTGCCGGCTCGACCGCTCGATCATTCCCTGGCTAGGTCTTCCCTTTGCCTTGCGCGATGCAGGGGCCTGCGCGACCCCCCTCCCCTGTCTCGCCGGCGGCGTGAAAGGCTTTCGCCTTCGCAAGACAGCCGAGCAATCCGATTGGGCCGCGGTTCTCAATTCGCTCGAATCAGCCGCGCGGACAGGTCTGGAGCGCCTGCACGATCTGGAGCGCGTCTATCGCGACGCTCAGCGCGCCATTGTCGCCGAGTACAGGCCAGGGGCACTTCCCCGGCTCCTTGCGCTTACCTGCTTCCAGCCCCTGCTCGGCCCGCAATCCGTGGCCGATCGGCTGGGCCTGAGTGTCGCCGGCGCCAGCAAGCTCCTCGAGCGCGCGGCAAACATTGGCCTGCTCGTCGAGATCGTCGAGCGCCGGAGCTGGCGCCTCTTCCTGTCCGCGGATCTCGCAGTTGCATTCGGCTTCGCTCAGCCCAAGAGAGGGCGACCGCGATCGGAGCCCCCTCCCCTGCCCGCAGATCGCGCTATCGCCGAGGTCTTCGACGATTTCGACCGACAGATGGCGGAGATCGACGCGCTGCTCGGTCATCATACTGGCACGCCCGCGAGCCCGTAGTATTAGCGCGCTTCGAGAATTCCCTCGATGACGCTCAACAGCTCTTCGTTCGATGCGCCGGTTTTGGGGAGCACCTTGAGAGTCAAACCGCCCCGCGCAGTCCGGGTGTAGCGCAATATGGCCTTTCCGCCCTTGCCCTGGACCTCGATCTCGCTGTCCGCGCTCGCCTTCTGGGACAGTGTCGATTTCACGAGCCGCTTCGCAACTTCCGGCCCGCTGAGCCGCACACCCAGATCATCGCGTTCCGCGATAATTTTCGCGGCTTCCTTGGTCATGGTCTCCAATGCGCGTTGTTCGCCGGTCAGCGGCTTGATGTCGCGAGCCACCCGGACGGTAATGTCGTGGCGATCGGAGAATGCGGCGATGATCGCCTCGGGCAGCCGGACGACGTCGAGCAGGCGGCTGAGCCAGGACCGCGAGATGTTCAGATGCTCCGCCATCTCATTCTGCGAGCCGTTGTAGAACTCGGTGAGCGCGCGCGAATATTCGACACCCCGCTCCCAGTCCGTGATGTCCTTGCGTGAGCGGTTCTCGATGTCGGAGACGCGGAACGCCTCCTCGTCATCCACCTTCTGAATAGTGACCAGATACTCATATTCCGGATGATGGTGATCGCGCAGCCACTGAACGGTCCACCAGCGCCTGACACCGGCGATGATTTCAAAATCGTGATTCGGGTCATCCTTCAGGCGGCGAACGATTGCCGGGATGCGCTGCTTCTTTGCTGAGAGGAACGCGTCGATCAGATCGCGGCAACTCTCTTCAGTGAGGTGGTCGATGTCGCGGTTGTGCAGGCGCCAGGGGCGGCATCGCGCGGGATCAACCCATTCGGTACGATCGGTCACCATCTTTCCGGATGCGATACGTGCGAGGGTCTGGCTGCGGCTCGCCATGATGCCTTCTGCCGGCGCGACATCGTCGAGCGCCTCCGCTTCTTCCAGCCCTTCGGTGAGGCTGCTTCCAAATCCGCGATTACCCTTTGCCATACTCAATCTTTCCGTTTCGTCCCGCCATTTCCCCCACAGTTGCCACGTGGCAACTGCTACTTCGGCGGCCGTTCAAGGCCAGTTTTTGAACCCTAGTTGCCACGTGGCAACTGCAAGGGTTTCGAGCCATTTCTTTCAACAATCCGCCGCACCAAGCTTAGTCGGAAAACACGATTATCTTATTGTTTCTATTTGCTTTTTGTTCGACGTTGCCACGTGGCAACTGGTCACCGCAACGCCCCTGCCCTGCTGGACCAAGTGCGCAGTACTTCCGCCTCAATATCCTGGCAAACATCGGTCAAGAGACGCACGCTGCGGTTGTGAACCTCATGCGACGTCACCGGGCGATCGAGCTCGAATACCGTCTTCATCCGCGAGCTCGCATTATCGATCTCTGCGCTGGTCCTGAGAACCGAATTTATCATCGAGCCCCCAAACACCTGGCGCATCATCGTGAGGATTTCGCGATGCATCGACTTGCTGTCGTCGACGCGGCTCCCGACAATCTTGATGAAATTATAGGCAGGCTTTGACCTCCCCCCCAGCTTCTCCAGCTGCGCCATCGTCGTGCGCGCCATGTCGATGAAGGAGACCGTCGAGGCGAAATCGATGACGCTCGGCGGCATCGGAATAACCATTGCATTTGCGGCCTGGAGAACGGCCATCGACACCATGCCGAGCGCCGGCGGCGGATCCATGATGACGACGTCATAATCGTCCACCACCTCGTCGATCGCATGCGCAATCATGTCGATGATATCGAAGCTCTGGTTCTGCGCCAGATAGCCTGCAATCTCATATTCGAGATTGTAGAGCTTCAGGTTCGCCGGAATCAGGTCGAGACCATGGAAGTGGGTCTTGCGGATGATCTTGCGCACCCCAAGCAGCTCCGGATTGTGGAAATGCCCGTACAGGGTGTCATCTTCCCCCAGGTCCACGTCCGGTCGATAGCCGAACATCATCGTGGTACTCGCCTGGCTGTCGCAGTCGATCAACAGCACGCGGTAACCACGGATCGCAAAATGCTGGGCCATATGCAAAGCGATCGTCGTCTTCGCGACGCCGCCTTTGAAGTTCGAGATCGAGATGATCGCTGGCGTATCGGTCGGCGACCTCCAAGGACGCGTGCCGAACACCTCGCGCATCTGGTCGAGTTCTTCGAGCGAGTAATGCACCCGGTGCCCCGAACCCGTCCGTCCTCGCTCCGGCAGCCGTCCATCCCGCTCCGCCTCTCGAATGGCCGATGCCGTCCGACCGACCAAGGCTGCGGCCTTGGAGATAGGGTAGGTGGGGCCCCTTTTCGTACCGGTCTCCGGATCGAGTGCGCCATCCCGAATCCTTTTCAGGATCGTGAGCGCCTTCCGATGTAAGGTACCGAGATCATCGCTGAGGAGATCGTCCGCCTGCACATCCATTGTTGGTTCTGTCGCCATGTCCGCCATTTCTTGTGAGATCGAAGACGCCTTTTAGCGGTGTTGGCAGTTTCGAGCAATAATTGTCCACCAATCCTACAACTTCACCGATGATCTCCGAGCCTTTTTCAGCTAATAGGACTCCGGGCTCGACACAGGACCGATGATCTCGGAGCCGATTGGTGTGGATCGAAGAGGCGAGGGGAGGGCAGAGACGAGCATCACCTTCAGGCTCGGCGAGCGCCGATATGACCCGTCGCCAGCAACCGATGATCTCGGTGCTAAGCCGATGATTACGGTGCGTTTTTCCGATGATCTCAGAGCGGTTCCAACCGATGATCTCGGAGCCCATACCTATAGTATCTGAATCCCTATAAAAATCCGATTCGCGAATCGCTTTTTGAAAGATTGATTGGAAAAAAGGGCTAACCGGCCCGAACCGCTCTGACATCATCGGTCGGTTTGGAGGTTTTACCCCCAGAATATGGGCGAAACTGCCAACAGGCTTGCTTTCGTCGCCCAAAGCTGTTGATACCGGGGCTCATGAAAGGCCCCGAGATTCGGGGAAGGGCGACAAACATGAGCGGGGACACATCAAGGCCGATAGGGCATCAATATGCGCTAGCCATGCTCGATGGCGGTGAGGCCAAAGTCCGTTCCGTCGCACTAGCCGCTGGCTCCCAAC
Organism: Sphingopyxis macrogoltabida; assembly: GCF_001314325.1. Classification (NCBI taxonomy): domain Bacteria; kingdom Pseudomonadati; phylum Pseudomonadota; class Alphaproteobacteria; order Sphingomonadales; family Sphingopyxidaceae; genus Sphingopyxis; species Sphingopyxis macrogoltabida. Next base: position 1,202 of record NZ_CP009430.1, on the reverse strand, counting down.
TTACCATGGACGCCTTTCTTCGGGTCCAGGACGAAGAACCAGTTCCTGCGTTTCTGCATTCGGCCCTCTGCGCCATGTCACTCCCCACCAAGCGGCCCAAGGACGATACCCAGCCGATCATCCGCGAAGACGGACGATATGCGCTCGCGATCAACCCGCGCCCGGTGCTGCAGACGGTTGATGGGAAGTCGGTGTTCAAAAGCCTCGGCGTACCCTTTGGGTCCTACCCCCGGGTCGCGCTCATCTACCTGCTCTCGCAAGCAGTGACGAAACAGTCCCGCGACGTCTACCTCGGCCGCAATTTCACCGAGTGGATGCGCAGACTCGGGTATCAGACGGTATCCTACGGTCCGCGCGGCACCGCCAACCTCATGCGCGAACAGGTCGACCGCCTTTTGGCCTGCGAATGGCAGATCCGTTGGGATGGTCAGGAGTCCGGCGACAATGCGTTTGCGGTGCGAGACGTCAAAATCTCGAACGAATATGCCGGTTCACTGGACAAAAATGGCGCCTTTGCGCGCGAAATCCGCATGTCGGAGGCCTTCTACAGCCACCTCGTCGACCACGCCGTTCCACTGAACGAGGTCGCGATCCGCGAGCTGAAGGGCATACCGACCGCTCTCGATCTGTATACCTACCTCGCCTATCGGCTGCCGCGGATCACCAGCGACAAGGGCCAGGTGATTTCTTGGGATCAGCTCGCCAAGCATCTTGGCAATGAGGCAGACAGCAAGCGGTTCAGGCAAACCGTCCGCGAGACTATGCAGATCGTCTCTGCCGTCTATCCGAACGCCAATGTCGATCTTTCGGGTCGCAAGGTCATTCTCCAGCCCTCGCATGCGCCCCTCGAACGCAAACTTGTGGGCCCGCATTTGCGACTCGTCGGTTCGGCTGATGCAGAAACGGCTCCGAGATCATCGGTGACAAGGGACGTGGCTGGCGCAAAACCGAAGCCAGCCGCCGAGTCGGCGCCGCTGCTTCCCTTTCCCTCGGGATCGCTAAGCTACGGAGACCGTGAGAAAAGGTTCCGGGCGGTCGGTGTCGAGAAAGGGAAGCCCTGGTCCGTTGATACGATGGCCGCAGCCTTTCGGGCGGGCTTTCCGGATATCAAGAGACTTCGCACCGACACGGAGTGGCTTCGCGTCTGGGAAGCCTTCGTAGTGCGTTACGCGGAAAGGCGCGAGGCGAACGGCGCGGATTGA